>PNBE01000112.1:199-26345 GCA_003135895.1 Candidatus Dormiibacterota bacterium | reverse complement strand
ACATACACCTTGAGCCCTCCTTCGACGTCGACGACCTGGTCGTCTTCCTTGGGCGGATTCTCATCCAGCCCCATGCCGTACGAGAAGCCGGAGCACCCACCGGACTGGATGAAAACCCGTAGTCCGAGCGCGCGATCGGCCGGCTGGTCGGCAATGAGGCCCTTGAGCTGCTCACGGGCGGCGTCGGAGATCGAGACGATGGACGGAGAGGTAATTGCCATGGTGTTACCAATCATACGTCACACCCCCGTCCGGGAAACCTCGCCACTGCTCCGAGACGTTTCTGCGACCGGCAGTCGACGAGCGACCCGTTCTGCGAGGAGACCTCTCGCATCGGGCTCTCCGGCGTGCATGCGATTGGCCACGGCGCCGAGCAGGATGAATTCGGAAAGGAAGTACAGCCAGCTTGCGAGCAGGAAGACGAGCGCGAACACCGCGCCGTACGTGGAGGAGCCCTTCGAGAAGTGCGTGTAGGCCGGCCACAGCAAGGTGAGCGCCTCCATGGCCGTCCCCGCGATGAGCACGCCCGGCCAGAGCTCGCGTACTTTGTGAGTGCGGTTGGGAACCAGGCGGTAGATCGCCAGCATCAGCGCGCACCACACCACGAGCCCCACCACGGGCTCGAAGCCCCAGATCACCCCGGGGAGTGCGATTAGCGAGTTGACGCCGATCGTGGCCACCAGAGCGACGACGAACAGGACGGTCATGACCAGTGCCATAGCGCGCTGGCGAAGGAAGCTGCGCTGACCGACGCCGACCACCACGCCGAGCGCGAATTCCATGCCGGTGAACAGGCTGCCCCCGCTCCAGAGCAGGCCGACGACGCCGACGATGCCGAGCAGACCCGAGTTCTGCTGGATCGAATCGAACAGCTGTGTCAGCTCGGTGTGGGCGTCGCCGGGGAAGAACCCGAGGATGGCGGACAGCGCTGCCGCCTTTGTGCTCGCCGATCGCGTCGCGTACCCGAGCACGGAGAGCAAGCCAAGGATCAGCGGGAACATGCTGACAAACGCCGTGAAAGCTACGGCCGACGCATAGTTACCCGCCCGGCTCGCGCCGAACGCGGCGATCAGCCGGCCGGGATAGGTGTGCCCGGCCCAGCCGGCGACGGATGCGAGGCGCCGCTTCACGGGCATGAGCGTGACACGGCGGACCGGCGGCGAAGCGGCCGCCCTCGAACCTCGGCGCTCAGTCGGCGGAGGTGCTGGCGGCCTCGGCGGCGTATCGCGGGAGATGGACGTCGTCCGACCCCGCAAAGCGCATCGAGCCGGCGACCAGGTGGTGCCCGGCGACCTCGTCGATGAGCCGGAGCATCTCCTGACAGATCTGCCGGTAGCTCGGGTGCCCCTGCGGTGACGTGCGCAGCTCGATGAGATGCATCGCCTCGCGCGCGTTGAGCTTGATCACGTAGCGCATCCGGTGACCAAGCGTCACGAGGTAGCCGGCCTGCTGCGGGAAGGCGTCGACGATCTCGCGGTAGGCGGCCTCGGCCTCGCGGACGGCGACGTGCCACCGCTCCGCCAGCCCGGCGTCAACGACCGCATCGGGGACCTCGTACCCCAGCGAGGGCGTCAGCTCCTGCCACTGCAGGGTGAGCATGCGATGACGCTGCAGATCGCGAAACGCACCGTAGTCGGAGACGACCTCGAACGTGTAGTCGCAGTGCTCGAAGCCGCGCCCCGGGCGGTGGCGCCGGTTGCCCCGATGCCCGACGGCCGCCGCGAACAGCGCCGTCCGACGTGCCTCCGAGAGCGGGCGCACCGCCGCCAGCAGCCGCTCCTGCGAGGCATGCGAGTACGGAAAGAGCGCCGACGCGAGGATGCGATCCTCGCCATCGCCGTCCCAGTCGACCAGGGTCACTCCCGGAGGACCCCACTCGTTCTCGGGGGCAAGCAGGTCGGCGTCGTGGGCGAGCGCCGCCGCGGTCTCGCGCAGGTAGTCGACCCACACAGCACCGCGATCGGGTCGGTCCAGCCGCGTGAGGAACTCCGGGATCAGGTTCTGCAGCTCGGTGTTGATCAGTTCCGCGTATGCCCGTGCCTCGGGAAGCGGGTGCGCGCGGAGGCGGAGCACGAGTTGCTCGTAAGCCTGCGGTGACGCGAACATGCCGACGTTGCTGACCGTCCCCGCCGGGAGCAGCCCGCGCATCAGATCGAGCGCAAGCGCCCGAATCGCTCGTTTGCGCGCCTTCTCGTCCGCTTCAGGCGGAAGCGTCTCGTCGAGGTGGCGCACCAGCGGCTCACGCAATTCCGAATAGGTGTCGAAGAGCAGATCCATCGCCCTGACGTAGGTCGCGCCGAGGGGCGACGAGAGCAGCTCGCGGTCGCGCAGATAGCGGTAGTGGCCGTCGCGCCGATCCGTGTAGGCGATGTAGCGCGTGGACTGTTCCAGGTATGCCGCGAGCCGTCCCCACTCGATCGCCTTGGCGAGTGGTTGCGAGACCTGCTCACAGGCGAGATGCACACCCGCCAGCTGCGCCACGGAGTCGTCACCGTATTCGGCGAGCACGCGTCCGAAGAGATCAGAGGCGCGCTCGCGACCCGCGGCCGAGGACGAGGTCTCCTCGCCGGCGTCGTCGGTGAGGAACTCGTCGACGAGCAGGCGGCGCAGGCTCTTCGAACTCCGGCTGTAGCGCGCGAAGAGGGCGGCCGCGGTCACCTGCGGCAGGTTGGTGAGGGCGAACACCGGGCGATCGAGATTGGTCACGTGGGGCGCGAGCTTCTGCTGCTCCTCGGACGTGAAGGCTTCGACGTAGTAGTCCGCGACCATCGACGCAACTCTACGGATCGGCGCGACGAGCCATCGCCCGGTGGAGCGGTTTGCGATCTCGTCTACAATCCGGGCCCAATGGCCGGCGCCGCCGTCCCGACCCCCCGCTTCCTTGCCGACGTCTACGAGGCGGCGAGCGAGTGCAACAAGTGCTCGCTGTGTCAGGCCACGTGTCCGGCATATGTCGTCAATCCGGTCGAATGGGAGACCGCTCGAGGACGCATCGCGCTGATTCGCGATGCGATGGAAGGCCGTCTCGAGTTGCGTGACATCGCCGACGGGCCGCTTTCCAGCTGTCTCACCTGCGACAACTGCGTCGCCGCCTGCGCGCCGCGGGTGCCGACCGGGCACATCGTCAGCCGGGCGCGCCAGGAGTTGCACGCGCAGGAGGGATATCCCTGGGCACAGTCCTTTGCCCTGCGCGGCGTGCTCCCGCGGCCGGGCGCGCTCCGCGCGCTCCATGGTTTCGCTCGCTTCACGCGGCGCACGGGCCTGTACGGGCTCGCCCGTCGCATGGGGCTCCTCTCCTGGCTCGGAACCCTTGGTGCCCTGGCCGAGCAGAGCGGCCCGCCGCCCGACCGAACCGTCTACCAGATGCTCGGCAACCTTCCAGCGGCCGCGCAGCCGGTGCGAGGAACGGTGGCGATGCTGGTCTGCTGCCTCTCGAATCTCACCGCGCCCGAGGCGACCGACGCGACCATGCGGGTGCTGCTCGCGTCCGGGTATGACGTCGAGGTCCCGGTTCTGGGGTGCAGCGGGCTGCCCGCGCGCACGCTCGGCGACCGCGATGCGATGGTGGACATGGCGATCAAGAACAGCGCTGCGATGGACCACCTCGACGTCGATGCGTACATCGGGGACACCGCATCCTGCACCGAGCACTACCGCGAGTACGGGAGCATCGCCGGGGAGGATCGACAGGTCGGGCCGCGTGCGCGCGAGGTCGCGCAACACACAGCCCTGGCCAGTGATTTCCTCGATCGCAACGGCGTGCGCGGCGACCTCGGCCCGCTGCGCTGGCGGGTGACCATCGACGAGCCATGCGCGCTGCCGATCGACGGACCCGAGCGCGGCGCGATGGGACGCCTGCTCGAGCAGATCCCCCACCTCGAGATCGTCCCGTTGCACGAGCGGGCGATGTGCTGCGGCGGCGCCGGCACGTACTTCGCGCGTCAACCCGAGCGCAGCGAGGCGATCCTGCGGCGCAAGTTCGAGAACATCCGCGCCAGCGGTGCGGAGATCGTGGTTACCGAGAACATCTCCTGCCTGCTGCAGCTGCGCGCCGGAGCCGCGCGCTACGCGCCGGACGTCAAGGTGATGCACATCATGGAAGTCATGCTCGCTTCCCTGCAGGGCGCCGAGCGCCGACGCGCCGTGCTCGCCGGCTAACCGAGGGCGGACAGCACCTCGTCGACATCCATGGCGATGCACGTGAACGACGGCACGTCGCGCACGGTGTGGGTGGAGGCCTCACTGCCCCGCATCTCGTGCACGAGGTCGAGAAAGTCCGCCACGGAATCGCTCTCGAACGCGACGACGAATTCCTGATCGTCAAGTCCGAACGAGTAGGTGGTGTTGATCTTCACACCCGGGTACTTGTGGCCCATCGCGATGTGCTCGCTCATCTGCCGCTGACGTTCCTCGGAGCTGAGGCGGTACCACGCGCGGGTTTTCACGAAGGGATACACGAAGAGGTAGCGGCGGCCGGTGGGAGCGATGACCAGCCGGTTGCTCCTCCCCTCCTGGTTTTCGTGCCGGTGTTTCTCGACGTACATGCTCTGCTTGGTCATCGAGAAGTAGCTGTACGGTGATTCGAGGTAGGCGGCGAGGCGGGTTCGGTTGAGTCGAGCAGCGAACTCGTGCAGATCGTCGAGACGTTCGCTGACCAGCCAGAGCAGAAAGTCGGCGTCGCCACGGGTGCCGACCGTGCTGTAGGGACGGATCAGCACACGATCGCGGTCGCCGATCTCTCGAACCAGCGCGGCGACCTCCTCGCGATCGGCCGCCCGCTCGGTCGCGGGCCGGAGCCGCCACTCGGGACGCACCCGGTAGAACGCAAAGCGGATGTGCTGGCGCGCCGTCGGTACCGGTGCTGTCGCATCGCGAACGGTCAGCGGCGCGGTCACCTCGGACATGGCGTGGTCATCCTACCTGAGCCCTCGAATCGTCGGGCACGAAGCGGATCACTGCCCGCCGCGCAGCGCTTCGGCCAGGGCGCGTTTGCGCAGCAGGCGCTGCTCCCGGCGCACCCGAGCCTCGGCCTGGCGATGACGCTCCTCCTCGGTCACCGCGATCACCTTGGCGACCTCCGCCGGGCGGCCGTCACGGTCGAGGCCCACATAGACGAGATGCGCGCTGGCCACATGCAACTTCTCGCCGGACGGGATGCGCTCGACGTCGACACGGACGCTGATCTCCATCGAGGTGTGGTGAGCGTCATTCACACGCGCCCGCACGGTGAGCAGGTCGCCGATGTAGACCGGAGCGAGAAAGCTCATCTCATCCATGGTGGCGGTGACGACGCGGCGACGCGCATGCTTGATGGCGGCGATTCCGGCCGCTGTGTCGACCAGCCGCATGATCGTCCCACCGTGCACGTAGCCCGAGTTGTTCGCGTGCTCGATCTCCATCGCCACCGACAGCAGCGTCTCGGACTCCGAGGTCGGACGTGGCGTGAGATCCACGTTGCTGTAGAGGTCGTCGCGATCCTCGCGCGAGCGGATGAAGTCCATCACCCGAGCACGTCGAGGCTGGCGCGCACCAGGGTCTCGACGCCAACCGGCAGCGCAGCCTCGTCGATGTCGAAGTAGGCACTGTGATGCGGCGGCACGGGGCCGCGTTCGGGATGGCCGGCGCCGACCAGGAAGTAGCACCCGGGGGCCCGCTCGAGGAAGCACGCGATATCGTCGCCGACCGTGATGGGCACGGCGATGTCGACACGGTCCTCACCGACCGTGGCGGCGGCGGCGCGACGGACCAGGTCGGCGGTCTCGGTGTCGGAGACTACGGGAGGACAGCCGCTTCCCCGCCAGAAGTTCGCCTCCGCGCCGTAGCCGCTCGCCACAGCGGTCGCGATCTCCGCGACCCGCTTGAGGAGACGTTCACGTTCGCCTGCCTCGATGGCGCGCGTGGTGCCGAGCAACTCCGCTGAGTCAGCGATCACATTGAACGCGGTCCCGGCCGTGACCCGACCGATGGTGATCACCGCCGGTGAGAACGGCGACGTCTCCCGGCTGATGATGGTCTGGATGGCGAGGATCACCTGCGCGGTGACAACCACCGGATCGATGGAGGTGTGGGGCATGCCGCCGTGGCCGCCCCGGCCCTGAATCGTGATCGAGAAGCTGTCGGCACTTCCGAAGATGACGCCAGCCTTGACAGCAACACGCCCGGTTTCCAACGGAGCCCAGAGGTGGATGCCGAGCACACGGTCGACGCCTTCAGCGGCGCCGTCGTCGATCATCGGCATCGCCCCGGAGGCCGTCTCCTCGGCAGGCTGGAAGCAGAGCCGCACACGTCCTGACCAGCTGTCGCGCAGCGCCACCAGCGCGCTCGCGGCGCCGAGCGCCATGGCGACGTGGCCATCGTGGCCGCACGCATGCATCACACCATCGACCCCCGAGGTCACCACGCGGCCGCCGCCACGCTCGCTGATGGGCAGCGCGTCCATGTCGGCGCGCAGCATCAGGGTCGGCCCGGGCTTGCCGCTGTCGAGATCGGCCAGCACGCCGGTCCCACCCACGCCGGTGCGCACCGTGAAGCCGAGGTCGGCGCTGCGCTGCGCCACCAGGTCCGCGGTACCGCGTTCCTGGAGGGACAGCTCGGGACGGCGGTGGATCACGCGCCTGGTCTCGGTGACCTCTTCGCGAGTCCTGTCCACCTCGGCGCGTATGCGCGCGTCGAGCTCCGCGGTGGTGCCGGTCACGATGCGCCGGGCACGCCGACGCCCGACCGCCGGAGCGCCACGGCCCCAATCGATCCGTTGTTGACGACCCGGGTCGCGCCGCAGGCACGAGCCCGGCGTCGCAAGGCCAGGTCGCCATGGTGCGAGAAACCGACGATCTCGAGGTCGGGGCGCTCCTCGCGCAGACGACCGATCAGCGCGAGGCGTGGCTCGACGGCGTTGTTGAGGTCCACGAAGACCAGGGCTACATCCGGGACCACGTCGCCTGCCACCAGCACTGCGGTGCCCCCGGCTCGCCTCATGGTGGTGCTGAGCTGGCTCGCGAACATGAGGTCGTCACTGACCAGTGCGACCGTGCCCGGTGACCCCATGCCGCCCATGATAGGTGCGAGGGGCGTCCACCCTCGGGCAGACTGCGCCAGGCGGAGGACGACCGCTGCATCAGACGACCGCCGCCTCAGAGGAGTGTCGACCATGGAGATCGGGAGCGTGGGGATCATCGGCGCCGGGCTGATGGGCTCGGGGATCGCTGAAGTGTGTGCCCGCAACGGCATCCGGACCCTGGTCACCGAGGCGGGAACCGAGCAGCTGGCCGCCGGTCAGCGCCGGGTGAGTGCGTCGCTCGAGCGCGGCCGCAAAACCGGGAAGCTCAGCGACGAGGACGTCGAGCGGATCAATGCCCTGCTGACCTTCACCCCGCGCCTCGAGGATTTTGCGGAATGCGATTTCTGTGTCGAGGCGATCGTCGAGCAGCTTCCGGCGAAGGTCGCGCTCTTCGAGCAACTCGACCACATCGTCTCGGAGGACGCGATCCTCGCCACCAACACCTCGGCGCTCCCGATCATCGAGATCGCGCGCGCGACCCGGCGGCCCGACCGGGTCATCGGCACGCACTTCTTCAACCCGGCCCCGGTGATGAAATTGATCGAGGTGGTGCGGAGCATCGCCACCAGCGACGAGACCCTGGAGGAGACACGCACCCTGGGCGAGCGCCTGGGCAAGCGCATCATCGTCGCCCAGGATCGCGGCGGCTTCATCGTCAACCTGCTGCTGATCCCGTTCCTGACCCACGCGATCCGGCTCTACGAATCGGGCTTTGCCACGCGCGACGACATCGACGAGGGAATGCGGCTCGGCTGCGGCCATCCCATGGGACCGCTCCAACTCCTCGACTACATCGGCCTCGATACCGCGATGTTCGTCTGCGAATCGCTCTACGAGGAGTACGCAAACAGCGACTTCGCCCCTCCCCCGCTCCTCCGCCGCATGGTGTCGGCGGGCTACCTCGGCAAGAAGAGCGGGCGCGGGTTCTACGAGTACTGACCCGGGCGACCGATCAGTTGGGCCGGTCGGCGGGGACGGGCGCGGGCGACTGGCGCTCCTCGACGTTGAGGTTCACCGCGCCGATCCGGTTCCCACCGGTCCAGAACTCGATGGTGTAGACGCCCGGTTCGCCGAACATGGGCTGGAGGACGGTCACGGTGGAGATGCTGACCTCCTGTCCGGGCACCAACCTCGCCCCCGCGGCCTGAAACTGCAGGGTCACGGGCGCGAGCACCAGCTTGCCCTGCGCGTCGGTCAGGCGAAGCTCGACAGTGTGTGCCTGGCCGACGTCGGCGGCGCTGAAGCGGAACCCTGCCACCACCGCGAATGCGGCACGGCCGGGAAGCGAAGCCATTGACAGGGCGCTGAAACCACCGCCGAGCACATACAGCTTGCCGTCGGGGGGAACCACGGCGCTGTCAGCGAAGAACGCGAAGCTCAAATCCATGCGGGGAGGTACTTTCGCACGCCGGCCCAGGGCGGAGCCGCGCCCGGGTGGGCGACCATTGGGCGTGATGGCCGATCCCTCGCCGCGCAACCTGCATGTCTTCGTCTGCACGACCGTCGGGCGCCACCACTGCGGCGGTCAGGGATCGGAGCACATCCTGCAACGTCTGCGCGACGAGGTCGAGCGGCTCGAGCTGACCTGGGTGCGCACCACCAGGATGGGCTGCAACCAGCAGCATCACCAGGGGCCGATCCTGATCGTCTATCCGGACGGCGTCTGGTACGGGCGCCTGCAGGTCGCGGATGTCGACGAGATCATCGCCGAACACCTCATCGCCGGCCGCCCGGTGGAGCGTCTGCGCATCGTTCCCGACGGTCCCTGGTCCGCCACCTCGCTGACCTGAAACGGTGCGGGAGTGTAGGGTGAATCCGAGTTAACGACCTGTGACAGGAGGCGACGGCATGGGCTATTTCCGAGGATTGATGCATGGAGCGGCCGTGGGCACCGTGGTCGGCCTCTGCATCGCGCCGCAGACCGGCGACAAGACGCGCGCCCAGATCCGCCTCATGACCGCCGCCGCACGTGAGGGCGCGATGACCACCGGGCGCGCGCTGAGCAAGGCAAAGCCGATGGCGACCGGGGCGGTGCACATGGTGGCGACCGCACGCCATCGCGGGGAGCACGCTGCAAACGGCACGGCGTCGGCGCGAGGAGCCGCGGTCTAAGGCTCCTCTCCCGAGGTGGTCAGCCGGTGGCCGTCGCCTGGGTCGCTGAGCCGCCCAACCCGCAGAGCACACCGAGCGCGCCGGAGACGGCGTCGAGGATGTTCATCGGCAGCGTGAAGTGCACGCCGACGATGCTCCGCGTCGCGGCCGCGCTGTCCGGGTTGGCGAAGCCGATAAGGGCCAGCAGAAGCAGTACCACGCCGATCGTGAGCACGATCTCCCCGGCGATCCGTTCCTGGGCTCGAAACCCGGCGAAGGCGAGCACCCCGCCGATGACCAGGTCGATGACATCGCGTGCATAGGTCAGGTGCAGCGCCATCGGCCCCACGTTGCCCTGGGGCTGGTGGTGGACCAGGGTTCCGGCGTCGCCGGTGAGCAGGCCACCGAGGCCTACCGCCAGGAAGACGACGGCTCCGAACTGCGCGTAGAGACGTGCCATCGAGGGTCAGACGTTAGCCGAAGGAACGGCGAGCCAGCGGGCCGCAACCATGGTCACATTGTCGGTCCCGCCGGCCGCGAGTGCCGCGTCGCATGCCCGAGTCAGCGCCACAGCGAGCGGGTCGGGCGTGGCCACGATCGCCCCCAGCGCCTGGTCGGACAGGGGCTCCCAGAGGCCGTCCGAGCACAGGAGCAGGACGTCGCCGGCAGCCGCGTCGACTTCGAAGATGTCGGCTTCGACCGGGTCACCCATCACCGCGCGCTCGATGAGGTTGCGCTTCTGGTGGTGGCGCGCCTCGTCGGCGTCGAGGGCGCCGAGCCGGACCTGGCCCGCGGCCCAGGAGTGATCGTCGGTGAGCTGGGTCACCGCCGAGCCGCTGATCAGGTAGGCGCGGCTGTCGCCCACGTTGGCGAGCCAGGCATGGGCGCCTCTGATGATCGCCAGGACCAGGGTCGTCCCAGGTTTGCCACCGATGGACTCCCGGGCGACCGCGACCCCGTCGTTGGCGGCTGCAACCGCCCGGCGAAGCGTGGCCTCCTCATTGGAGGACCGATCGACCCCGCCGAGCACAGCCATCGCCGCCTGGACCGCAGCCTCCGCCGACTCGAGGCCGCCTTTGTGGCCGCCCATCCCGTCGGCGAGCGCCAGGACCGCCGTGCGCGCATCGTCGCCGACGCGAGCGTCCCAGACATCCTGGTTCTGGGTACGCACGGGGCCACGATCGGTGATCCCGGCGATCTCCAGTGCCTCACCCTCGCCGGCGATCGACCGCTCGGCGCGGTCGTCGGTCACGCCCCGGCCTCGGCGGCGGCGGGATGGCCGAGCAGGCGCTGCACCACCTCGTCGGCGACCGCGACAGGATCCAGGCACTGGATCGTCTTCATACCGAGGGCGTCGGCCGCCTCGACGTTGCAGAGCAGGTCATCGATGAAGAGGCAGCGCTCCGGCGCCACCCCGAGCAGGCTGCAGGTCAAGCGGTAGATCTCGGGATCCGGCTTGCGCATCCCCACCTTCGACGAGTCGACCACCACGTCGAAGAGCTCGTCAACTGGGAACAGCTTGGTGAAGATCGCCTCTCCCTCGCGTGAGATGTTGGTGAGCAGCGCGGTCCCGTACCCCGCGTCGCGGATCTGACGGACGGCGTCGGCCATGGCACCGCACGCCACCATGCCCCGCCCGAAGACCACCTTCTGGGCCTCACGTGGATCGATCGGGTCGTTGCCCGCCTCGACGTAGCGGGCGATCATCCTGTCGAAGAACTCGTCGTCGGAGATCTTGCCCATCTCCAGCAGGTGCAGGTCGTGCGCGCCCGTGGTCAGGTGGTAGTGGTCGCGAAACTCGCCGAGAAAGAACGCGATCACGGTGAAGTACTCGGGAGGCACGTCGGTTCGGTGGTGGAACAGAGGCTCGGTCATGACCCCGCCGAGATCGAAGATCACCGCGTCGACCTCGCGAGTGGTGGTGACCGGCTCAGAGGTTGCTTGGTCTTGTGTCATCGCCTCCATTGTGCCTAACCGTGCCAAGATCCCCGGTCATGCTGGTTCTGAGCAAGCAGGACGTTGAGGCTCTGCTCTCAGCGCCGGCGATGCTGGACGCACTGGAGTCGGGATTCCGTGCGTACTCCACAGGCAACGCCTCGGTGCCCCCGCGAACTGCTGCACGTGCGCCGTCCGGACTCCTCGGTGCGATGCCAGCCTGGGTCGCGGAACGTGGCCTGGCACTCAAGGCCGTCAGCGTCTTCCCTGCCAACGGGGAGCGCGGGCTTCCGACCCACCAGGGCGTGATCACGCTCTTCGACGAGAAGGACGGCTCCCTGTTGAGCGTCATGGACGGAGAACACATCACGGCGATGAGAACGGGTGGTGGCGCGGCGGTGTCGGTTCGCGTGCTCGCCCGCCCGGACGCGAAGTTGTTGACCATTCTCGGTGCCGGGGCACAGGGTCGCGCACACCTGGCAACGGTGCCGCTGGTTCGAGACTTCACGACCATTCGCATCTGCTCCCGCGACCCCGTCCGTGCGTCGGCGCTGGCCGCGACCGACCCGCGCTGCGTGGTCATCCGGCGTTTCGAGGAGGCGGTGCGCGGTGCCGACGTGGTGTGCTGCTGCACCGATGCGCGGGAGCCGATCACGCGATACGAATGGTTCGACCCGGGAACGCACATCACATCGGTGGGAGGAACGTTCGGGGCCGAGGTCGATGCCGAGACGATCCGCGTCGCCAGCGTTTTCGTCGAGTGGAACGGCGCCGCCACGAGCGCGCCGCCCGCCGGCGCTCACGAGCTGCAGGGACGAGATCCGGCGACGATCACCGAGGTCGGTGAGGTGCTCGCCGGACTGAAACCGGGACGGCAGAGCTCGGACGAGATCACCGTCTACAAGTCGACCGGCAGCGGGTTCGAGGATGCCGTGGTCGCTCGAATCGTCTACGACGCCGCGGTCGCCGCGCGAGTGGGCACCGAGGTCGCTCTGTGACGGCAGCGTTGATCCACCGGGTCGATGCGGCCCGGGTGCGCGAGATCGCGCGGCTGGTTGCGCCGCACATTCGCCACACGCCGCTGATTCCCACGCCGGTCGGTGGGTTCCTCAAGCTCGAATCGCTGCAACCAACCGGGAGCTTCAAGGTTCGCGGCTTCTTCGCGGCCGCTCATGTCATCGATCGTGCGCGTGTGGAGCGAGGGCTGCTGACGGTCAGTGCGGGCAACGCGGCGCTGGCGTGCGCGTACGTCGCTCGCGAACTCCAGGTCCCATGTCGAGTCGTGATGTTCGACAGCGCGCCTGCGCTCAAGGTCCATGGAGTCCGCGAACTCGGCGCCAACGCGGTGCTCATGCCGCGGGATCGCTTGCTCGAATGGATCGCAGCACGCGCCTGGGAACACGATCCGGAAGCGTTCATCCACCCGTTCGCCGACGAGGCGGTCATCACCGGTCATGCATCGATCGTCCCTGAGATCCTCGCGGACCTTCCGGATGTCGAGCAGGTCCTCGTGCCGGTGGGCGGAGGCGGGTTGATCTGTGGCATTGCGCTGGGATTCGCCGCGCTGAAGCCCGACGTCCGGGTCGTCGGCGTGCAGTCGGACGGATATCCGTTGTGGCAGCACGCATTTGCGGCCAACGGGCGGCCATCGCTCACGCCCGACACGATCGCTGACGGGACCTCAGCGCCATTCGACCCCGTGATGTTCGAGCGCCTGCGTTCGCTGGTGCATGAGTGGGTCGTGGTGCCGGAGGCCATGCTGCGAACGACGGTCGCGCGCCTCGCAGTCGATGTGAAGGTGGTCGCCGAGGGAGCCGGTGCGCTCGCCTATGCGGCGATGATCGACGGGCGAATCACGCCGCGCTCCGTGGCAGTCCTGAGCGGCGGCAACCTCGATGCGACGCTACTCGCGGAGTTGCTCACGGGGTAGCGCCGGTCTCGCGACAGGGCAGGATGCCGGCTCAGGACCCGCCAGAGATGGCGACCGGCCCACCGCCGGAGCCGGTCTGCGGAAGCTGCGCGGGAACCACCAGGCTCGGTTGGCCGTCCACGGGCTCCTGCGGCTGTGGATTTGCGACGGGATCCGGCGCCGGGACAGGGTTCGCCGGCGACGCGGCATGACCGGGCGCTGTCGTGGCGGCAATCAACGAGAAGACCACGGTGAGGCCGGCAGCCCCGATCGCAGCGTAGAGGGTGAGGCGCCGGCGCAACATGAGGCTCAAGTCGCGGCGGAGCCGCGCAGAGTCGAGTTCACCTGGTCCTGCCATCGTGCCAGCGTAGCGGTGAAAACTTGCGGGAAGGTGATCGGGGCGCTCCGACTCAACTGATCCCCATGGCGAAATGCCATGCTGGCGGCCCTGCGGGAAGGGTTTGATGGCGGATCCGGCACTGGGCGTTCGGCGTCCGCTATTCGCAGCGAGAGTTTCGGGTGAGGTGGTGAGGGGGCTCGCGACATCGGTATTGATCGGCGGCTGGCTGCTTGCCGTCACGGCATGCGCGGCCGTGGCGCCCCGGCACAGCCCGGCAACGAACGCGGACACCGCCGCAACGACCGCCGGGGCGACTGAGCCATGCGCGGCGGTGACCACGACCACCTCGCTGGAGCAGGTCGCGCTCCCCTGTCAGCAACGCTGGCTCTCCTACGGGGTGACCGAAGTCCCCCCGTCGAACGAACTCGCCCTCGAGCATGTCCCCGCTGCGCCGACCGTTGCCAACATGACCGGCGGCGCGGTGTCCGATGCCACAGCGCAGCACTGGGCCGACGCGAGCAACCGGGACAGCGGCTGGTGGCAGTGGGCGCAGGGCCACGACCAGCTCTTCGTGCTCCGTCACCTGGTTGGACCGGCGCTGATACCGGCGGCCGAGGTCGAGGCGCTCCAGACCGGTGGCAGCGTCGAGCAGCCGGCCTGCAATCTGTATCCGTTGAGCTGGAAGCTCTTTCCGGTTGGTGCAGATGGAAGGGCGTACTTCGCGCGAAAGAACCTGCGCATCGACGACCCGTACGTCTTCGTCGTGGTCTACTCCGGACCCTGCAGCGAAACCCTCCGGAGCTCGAGCGGCGCGCCCACGACCATCGTCGATTTCACTGAGGACACAACGGTTTTCAGCCCCGGCGTGCTCCGTGATGACCCGGTGCTCGGCGACATCTGGTTCGCGGACGCCGGGGGCAATTGCCAGGATCCGACGGGACCTCCCGCGGCGTGGTGCGGACGGTGACACGGCGCACATTGCGTGCGGCGTGCGTCATCGGTGTGATGTTCGCGTTGACCGCCGGGGAGTCCGTCCTCGCGGCCGGTGGCGGGGGCGGCAGCGGCGGCAACCAACCCGGGCCGTCAAGCCAGGGCACCGGCGCCTTGACTCACGGCAAGCTGGTCGCCGGGGCCGGGGGAACGTATTTCCCGATCATCCCGGCGGACATCACACCGGTGGGCTCCGATCCGAGCAACCCACTCGAGATCGCTCCACCCGGAGCCGATCCCCAGGGCATGATGTGCCCGCAGTCGCATCTGTTCCATGTGGGCCCGGGGTCGCCGGCTCCGGGCGGCGGCATCATCGCGGCGGTCTCCATTCATCCGGCGTTCATGAGAAATGCCGCGGGTGGATACGACGGCTTCGATGCCCGGTTCGCGTACACGATGGCGAATGCGATTCCAGCGGGCGGTGACGCTGCCGCGACAGCCCCTGGCAGTATCGCGACAGCGGCAAACGTCCAGGGCCACGTGGTCGCCGTCACCGCATTTCTCGGCACGCGCGGCACCTGGCAGGATGCGCACGCCACCGCCCCGTATGGCGGGAGTTGTCAGGGTGCGACCTTCTCATTCAGTCCTCCATACCTCGCGGGCAACGCACCCGCGCCCGAGCCACCGATCAGCGTGCTCCGCACCCCACCCTTTCCGACCGGCGCCGACCTGACGGCCGCACTCACCAACGCGTGGACGGTCGGCCGGATCGACATGCTCCCAGGCTCCTCGACGACCTCACGCACCTGGGTACACATCCCCACATGCGTGTGGACCGTGTCGAGCGTTCCGACTGCCCGCGAACCTTTTCACGCGCTCACCACCACCGTGGTGGCCGGGTACACGCTGTTCCTGCTCTACAACGTCACGGTGATCCCGGGACCTGTCGCGTGGAACTGGGGCGACGGAACGACCACGATCGCGCCGGGCCCGGTCGAGCAGGGACCGGCGAGCCTGCCGAGGTATGACCCGTCATCCCAGCACTGGAGCGACCCGTGCGCCGTGAGCCACGCCTATGCGGCTGTCTCATCGGGAGCGACCATCACCGCGACCGAGACATTCAGCATCACGATCACCGTCAGCTGGAGCGACGGGGTTGCGACTCACACCCAGCCGGTGGCGTGTGATGCGGGCAACGGCGGGCCCTGCCGGCTGACCATCGGTCCGGGCGATGGATGGCAGACTGGTCCGCATCCCGTCGACCAGATCGAGCCGGTCCCCTTCCAATCGCCATCACCCACCCCGTAGCCGGCGCGATGGTCACGGGCTGAGCAGAGACCGACCGGTCATCTCAGCAGGCACCGGAAGGCCCATCGCGTCCAGCACGGTGGGCGCAACATCACGGAGTCCTCCGCCGTTGCGGAGCGGTCCGTGCCCCGCACCGCAGAGGATCACGGGCACGGGGCTCGTGGTGTGCGCAGTCAGGATCGAACCATCGCGGCGATCGATCTTGTACTCGGCGTTGCCGTGGTCGGCGGTGATGAGCAGCCCTCCGCGTGCCGCCTCGACGGCTGGCGCGACACGGCCGAGGCAGGAGTCGATGCACTCGACGGCACGCACCGTGGCTTCGAAATCGCCGGTGTGGCCGACCATGTCGGCATTCGCGTAGTTGGCGATGATCAGCGCATCGACGCCCTGTTCGAGCCGGGCGATCACGGCGTCAGTGACGCCGGCAGCACTCATCTCCGGCACTGTGTCGTAGGTCGCGACCCGAGGTGAGGGGACGAGCAACCGCTCCTCCCCGTCGAACGCGGTCTCGCGCCCGCCGTTGATGAAGTACGTGACGTGCGCGTACTTCTCGGTTTCCGCGACGTGGAACTGGCGCAACCCCGCAGCGGCCACCTCCTCGGCGAGGGTGTGACGCACATCCTCGCGCGGGAACGCCACGCGTGCGTCAAGCGCTCGCTCGTACTCGGTGAACGTGACCAGGTCGATATCCCGGAGCACCTTCGACCGTGGGAACCCCTCGAAGTCGGCATCGACGAGCGCATGACACAGCTGACGCGCGCGATCGGGGCGGAAGTTGAAGAAGATGACCGAATCCCCGTCTTCGATCTTGATGCGCGTGCCGTCGTGCAGCATCGAAGCCGGGGGAACGAACTCGTCGCTGATGCCCGCGCTGTACTGGGCCTCGATGTAGGCGACCGCGTCGTCAGCGGTACCGCCACCCGCCCCCGCGATGACTTCGTACGCGCGCTGGGTCCGGTCCCATCGACGATCCCGGTCCATCGCGTAATACCGGCCGGCGACCGACGCGATGGCACCGGCGCCGGCGCGACGCAAACCCTCCAGGAAGGTTCGAATGAAGCCTGCCGCGCTGGTGGGCGGCTCGTCGCGACCGTCGAGAAACGCGTGGAACCACACAGCTTCGAGACCGCGCCGGCGTGCAAGTTCTGCAACCGCGGCCGCGTGGTCCTGGTGGCTGTGCACGCCTCCTGGCGAGATCAACCCGAGACAGTGCAATGCCGCGCCTCGATCGCGCGCGCGCTCCACAGCCTCACGCAGCGCCGAGTTCTCGTAGAAGCTGCCGTCCTCGATCGCACGGTTGATGCGAGAAAGGGGTTGATAGATCAGCCGTCCCGCGCCGATGGTCAGATGCCCGACTTCGGAGTTGCCCTGCTGACCGGCCGGCAGCCCTACGGCTTCCCCGCTGGCATCAACCTGCGCATGCGGCCACCGTGTCTCGAGCAGGTCGAGCTCCGGTGTGCGGGCCGCGGCGATCGCGTTCCCGTAGGGATCCGCGTTGCACCCCCACCCATCAAGGATGACCAGGACGAAGGGCCGTACGCCGCTCATACCGGGGAGCTAGTCGGTGTCACGTGCGCTCGCGGCCGTCTCGGCGGCGGCCACGATGACGCCGAATTCCTCGGCCCGGAGGCTCACGCCGCCGACGAGTGCGCCGTCGATATCACGTTCCGCGAACAGTGATGCAGCGTTGGCTGGGGTGACGCTGCCGCCGTAGAGGACGCGCGGCGAACCGTCGAGGAACCTGGCTCGCACGTGCTGTTTGATATGCGCGACCACGTCCTGCGCCTGCTCCGGCGTCGCGGTGCGACCGGTGCCGATCGCCCACACCGGCTCGTACGCGATCACCCACGCATCCACGGCCGGCGGTCCATCCAGCTCGGCGAAGACCGCGTCAAGCTGGCGATCGACGACATCGAACGTCCTTCCGTCGTCGCGCTCCTCGCTCGTCTCGCCCACCGCCAGGATCACCTGGAGCCCGTGGGCGAGCGAGGCGACGAACTTCTTTCCCACCTCGTCATCGCGCTCCCCGAAAAGATGGCGGCGCTCTGAATGGCCGACCAGCGTCATGTCGCACCACCCGGCCAGCATTGCGGGTGAGATCTCGCCGGTGAAGGCTCCCGAGCCCTTCCAGAACACGTCCTGCGCACCGAGCCGTACGCCGGTTCCCTCGAGCACGGGGCGGACTGCCCAGAGGTGGGTGAACGGTGGCAGAACGGCGACGTCGACACGACGCGTCGCCGCCACGGCGGCACACACGGCGCGCGCCAGGGCCACACCCTCGTCGACAGTCGTGTGCATCTTCCAGTTCCCGGCCACCATCGGCCGGGAGAATGCGACGCCCTGGGATGCGTCCGTCAACGCCGGGCGACCTCGCGATCGCGCAGCGCGGCGACACCCGGGAGCGTCCTTCCCTCGAGAAATTCGATGGTGGCGCCGCCGCCCGTGCTGATAAAGCCGATCTTGTCAGCAACACCGGCGTCCTGGACGGCGGCGGCCAGGTCACCCCCGCCGATCACGGTGGTGGCCTTGGAGGCGGCCACGGCGCGCGCGACGTCGCGGGTGCCCGCCGCGAACGCCGGAATCTCATAGATGCCGAGAGGACCGTTCCAGATGATCGTTCCAGCACCGGCGCAATCGGCGGCGATGCGCTGCACCGTCTCCGGGCCGGCATCGACCACCATCCAGCCGTCGGGGATCGCCTTCCATGCGACGACCTGGGTCGGTGCATCGGCGGCGACCTTCTCGACGACAACACCGTCGATCGGGAGGCGGAGGTCGGCGCGCCGTCCGTGTGCCGACTCGAGCAGACGTCGGGCGGTCTCGACCTGCTCCTCCTCCACCAGCGAGGTCCCGGTGCTCTCCCCGAGTGCGCGGTAAAAGGTGCACGCCATCGCGCCGCCGACCCAGACGACGTCGACGCGATCGAGCAGGTGGTCGAGCACGCCGACCTTGGTGGAGATCTTCGACCCACCGACGATCGCCACGACCGGCGTGCGCGGGTTGTCCATGACTCCGCCGAGCATCTCGAGCTCGCGCGCCATCAGCTTGCCGGCGACCGCGGGGAGCAGGTGCGCGACCCCTTCGGTCGACGCGTGGGCACGGTGCGCTGTCCCGAAGGCGTCGTTCACGAACACGTCCCCGAAGGCCGCGAGCTGCCGTGCGAATTCGGGATCGTTCGCCTCCTCGCCCGGTTCGAAACGAACGTTCTCGAGCATGCCGACATCGCCGTCGCGCAGGGAGTCGACCATGCTCTGGGCGCTGTCACCGACGACATCCGAAGCCAGGCGCACGTCCGCGCCGAGCAGGTTGCTCAGGCGTGCGGCGATCGGACCGAGGCGGGCGCTGTCGTCGATCCTGCCCTTCGGGCGGCCGAGGTGCGCGACCACGATCACGCGCGCGTTCCTCGACCGGAGCGCTTCGATGGTCGGCATCGCCTCGCGGATACGGCGATCGTCGGTGATTGCCCCGTCGCGCATCGGCACGTTGAGGTCCTCGCGCAGGAGAACGCGCTTGCCGTGCACGTCGATGTCGTCGATGGTCGCCTTCGACAGCGCTGCCATCGAATCCCGCCTAGAGCCGCGCGACGATCAGGTTGACCAGGTCGACGACGCGGCAGGAGTAGCCCCACTCATTGTCGTACCAGGCGAGCACCTTCACGGTGTGATCACCAAGCGCCATCGTCGACGGCGCATCGAAGATGGATGAGTGCGGGTCGTGGAGAAAGTCAATCGACACCAGTTGCTCCTCGCACACGGCGAGAATGCCTTCGAGCTTGCCGCCTGCCGCCTCGCGCATCTCGCCGTTGACGTCGTCCACACTGGCGCTCTTCGAGAGCGTCGCCGTGAGGTCGACGAGGCTGACATCGGGGACCGGCACGCGCAGCGACATCCCCGCGAACCTGCCCTTCAACTCGGGGAGCACCAGCGACACCGCCTTGGCAGCGCCCGTGGTCGTGGGGATGATGGACAACCCCGCGGCGCGCGCCCGGCGTTTGTCCTCGTGCGGGGCGTCGAGGATGACCTGGTCCTTGGTGTACGCATGGACGGTGGTCATGAAACCGGTTTCGATGCCGAATGAGTCATTGAGCACCTTGGCGACCGGCGCCAGGCAATTGGTCGTGCAGGAGGCATTGGAGATGATGTGATGCTCGGCGGGGTTGTACGCCGAGTCGTTGACACCCATGCAGATGGTGATGTCCTCGTTCTTCGCGGGGGCGGTGATCACCACCTTGCGGGCTCCGGCGTCGATGTGGCCCCTCGCTCGCACNNCTCGGCGAGCACCTTGATGACCTTCCCGTCCACCGTGATGCTGTCAGCATCGGCAGCAACTGTCCCTGGGAATCGACCGAGCACGCTGTCGTACTTGAGCAGGTGTGCCAGCATCTCGGAGGTCGTGATGTCGTTGACGGCGACGATCTCGAGATCGGGGGAGCGCTCTCTGGCGGCACGCAACACGTTGCGTCCGATGCGGCCGAAGCCGTTGATGCCAACTCTCACTCCCATGCCGGGCAACCTCCAGTGGTCGATGGTCGACGCCGGACTAGCGGCGCGCTCCCACCCTATCACCGCCCTCACCTGCCGCGGCGACCAGGCGGTGGAGGCGGCCGGCCATCGCCGGCTTGCTGCAGCCCGCGCGCTCCGCCAGCTGCGCCAGGTCGTCGTCCGGGTGGCGCGCGCGCAGCCCCGCGGCCTCGCGCAGTGCAGGCGGCAGCGCCTGCCAGCGTTTGGCGTCGGCCTCGAGCAGGGCGATCGACTCGAGCTGGCGAACCCCTGCGGCCGCCGTCCGGTGCAGGTTGGCGGTTTCGGCGTTGAGGCGCCGGTTCACCCCGCTGCGGACCTCGCGGATCACCCGCCCCGCTTCGAACGTCAGCCGGCCGTCCTGGGCGCCGATCGAGCTCAGTGCAGCGCCCACGGCGGGGCCGGATCGCACCGTGACCACCCATCGGCCCCGCCGTCGCCGTGTCCGCGAGTTGACGCCGAGGGACGCGAAATCGGCGACCAGTTGTGCTGCGCCGGCCTCGTCGGCGCAGCCGATCTCGAGGTAGGGCTCGCCGTCGGGACGCACCAGACGGCCCGCGCCGAGGAACGCGCCCCGCAGGCGGCTCCGCCTGCAACACGAGCGTTCCGACGGTGGATGGAGGCCGGCGGGATCCACACCCACAAGCAGATATTGGGTGCGCCTCGCGGCGACCACACGAGAGACGTGGGCAGGAATGGCGTCGGCGTGCAGGGCCTGCATCGCGGCGCGCACGGCGACCGGTCGCGTCGTCGCAATCGATCCCGGAGTCGTGGTCACCAGCGCAAGTCCTTCGACAAGCGAGCGCCTGCAGCAAGGCAGGAGCGGCGTGTGCGGGGCGAGTTCGGCCGCGACGCGCTGGGTGAATGAGTGTGCCGCCTCCATGGAGGGTCGGTGGTGGGCTGGTCGTGCCATCAGCTCGAGATACGGGCGCTCACAGACGGGGATCCGGCACGTCGACATCGCGATGGATCACGGTGACGGTGAGACCGTCGCCACGCAGACGCTCCGCGAGCGCCTCGACGATGGCCACCGAACGATGCCTCCCACCGGTACAACCGACCGCCACGTTCAGGAGGTCGCGGCCGCGCTCCGCGTAGCGCTCGGACGACCACGCCACCATCGCGTGGGTGCGATCGATGAGCTCACCCGCAAGCGCGTCCTCGAGGACGTAGTCACGAACCGCCGCGTCAAGCCCTGTGTAGGACCGCAATTCGGCAACCCAGAAGGGATTGCGCACCATGCGGGCGTCCACGACCCAGCCGGCGTCGGGCGGGAGGCCGAATTTGAAGCCGAACGACGTCAGCGTCACCGCGACCGCGTCTGATGATTCGCGTTCGATCACAGGAGCTCCTTGACGCGCAACGCCACCGGCCGTGGCACCACTGTGGTGAGCTCGTCAACCGGGGCATCGCGGATCGCGTCGATGCTCCCAAATTGACGGAGCAGCGCCCGGCGCCGCACCGGGCCGAGCCCTGGCACGACGTCGAGTTTCGATCGAAGGGCGGCACGACCACGGCGTGCGCGGTGGTGGGTGATGGCGAAGCGGTGCGCTTCATCCCGCACGCGCTGCACGAGAAAAAGGGTCGGACTGTCGCGTTCGATGATGATCGGCCGAGCCCGGCCGGGGCGGTACAGCTCCTCATTTCGCTTGGCGAGGCCGAATACCGGAACGCGCGTGAGTCCCGCCTCGCGAAGTGCCTTGACGGCAGCGCCCAGCTGGCCCTTGCCGCCGTCGATCAAGATGAGGTCGGGCAACACCGAGAAGCTCAGATCCGCATCGTCGGTGCCGCTGCGACGCTGCCGGCGCGGCCGCTCGGCGGCTCCGTTGGCGCCGGCGGGATCGAGCACCGGGACGTCCGCCTCCGGCCCCTCGTCGCGGGGTCCGAGCCTTCGGAAACGGCGGCGCAGGGTCTCCTCGATGGAGGCGAAATCGTTGGAGCCCTCGACCGTCTTGATCCCGAAGTGGCGGTAGCTCGCGGGCGCGGGGCGGCCCTCCTCGAACACCACCATCGAGCCCACGGAGTTGGTACCCATCGTGTTGCTGATGTCGTAGCACTCAATCCGTCGCGGCGGAGCGGGGAGCTGCAGCCGCGTCGCGAGGTCGTCGAGCAGCGCCTCGGTCTTCGCGGCGTCGTAGTCGTCAACGATTCGCTGCTGGCGGAGCGCGACCAGGGCCGTCTCCGCAGCCTGCGCGATCAACCGCCGGGCATCACCGCGCTTGGGGACGTGCACCTCGACGGGACCGCCCCGCTGCTCGGTGAGGAATTCCTCAAAGACGGTGCGTCCCTCGATGTCGTCGGACACCAGGAGACGCCGTGGAATCGAGGTCACGTTGGCGTAGTACTGCGGGAGAAACGCCCCGAGGCATGCGGCGGCATCGAGGCCGCCCACGCCCTCGAGCTCATGCGTTTCCATCCCCATGACCCGGCCCTGTCGGATGCTGAGCACGGCTGCCATGGCGCGCCCGGCCTCCACGGCGACCGCTATGCAGTCCTCATCCGATCGCGCACCGCGGAGCACCGTCTGACGCTCGCTGATCCGTTCGATCGCGCGCAGCCGGTCGCGAAAGCGTGCGGCGAGCTCGTAGTCGCGATTGTCGGCCGCAGCGTCCATCTGGTCGCGCAATTGATCGTGCAGGGTGTCGGACCTGCCCTCCATGAATTCCTGGACCTGCTCGAGGATCTCGGCATACTCGGGAGCGTCGATCTTCCCCTGACACGGCCCCGAGCATCGCTTGATGTGGTAGTCGAGACACACCCTGCCGCGCCGGAAGATCTCATCGCTGCAGGTGCGGAACGGAAAGATGGTGCGCAGCGAGCGAACTGTGGTGCGCAGCGACTGGGCGCTGGTGTACGGGCCGAAGTAGCGGGCGCCGTCGCGGATCACCTTGCGTGTGTAGTACGGCCTCGGGAACAGCGTTGCGCCTTCGGCGCTCTTGCCGCGTGGCTTGCGCACCTCCTCGCGCGCCGTCCCGGGCGCGACTGCATCGTGCACGCCGGGACGCGGAATCTTGAGGTAGAGATAGCTCTTGTCGTCCTTCAAGCGCACGTTGAAGCGCGGGCGATGCTGCTTGATGAGCGTGTTCTCGAGCACCAGGGCTTCGTGCTCGCTCTGGCACGCGATCACCTCGAAGTCGAAGACGCTGCCGATGAGCTGATGTGTGCGGGGCTGCAACGCGTCGATGCCCGTGAACCACGACCGCAACCGGTTGCGCACGTTCGATGCCTTGCCCACGTAGATGACTCGTGCGTCCAGGCCGCGCATGACATAGACGCCCGGTCCGTCAGGAGACGCGCGCAACCGTGCCCGGAGTTGGGCTTTGTCGTCGAGGAGGCGCTCAGCGCGCCGGGGGGCCGCCATGGTGGTCACTCTATCGTGGCTCAGCGGGACCCTTCTGCCGCCGTCAGCTCGGCGACCAATTGCGCCTCATCGAGGACACGGACACCCAGCCGCTGGGCCTTCTCCAGCTTGCTCCCAGGAGACGCGCCGACAACGACGGTATGCGTCTTGCGGCTGACACTCGAGCTGGGATTGCCTCCCAGCGCACGGATGCGCGCTTCCGCGTCCGCCCGGCTCAAGCCGTCGAGGCTGCCGGTGATGACCCAGGTCTGACCGCTCCAGGGGCCACCGCCTCCCGCAGCGCGCTCAGGGTCGACGCCCGCCGCTCGCAGGTGCTCGAGGACGGCGCGTCCCTCGCTCGACGCGAACCAGGCGGCCACATGTGCCGCGACCACGGCACCGATGCCCTCGACACCGAGCAGGTCCTCCTCGGTCGCGGCGGCGAGCGCCTCGATGCTTCCGAAGTGCGCCGCGAGAGTCTCCGCGGTGTGCTCGCCGACGTGGCGGATCGCCAGTGCGTTGATGAATCGAGCCAGGGGCACGCGCCGGCGCGATGCGATGGACCCGACCAGCTTCGTTGCCGACCTCTCGGCAAACCCCTCAAGCTCCAGGAGCTGTTCGGTGGTGACGTGGAAGAGGTCCGCCGGCTCGGTGACGTATCCGAGGTCGAGGAGCTGATCGATGACCGCTGGACCGAGCCCGTCGATGTTCATCGCCCCGCGGGAGGCGAAGTGGATGAGCAACTCGCGCCGCTGCGCGGGACAGAGCGGGTTCAGGCAGCGCCTGACCACCTCCCCCTGCTCGCGAACCAGGACCGACTCGCAGGCGGGGCAGTGCTCGGGCATCTGCCACGGTTTGGCACCCTTGGGTCGCTTCTCGAGGATCACCCTGACGATCTCGGGGATGACATCACCGGCTTTGTGCAGCAGCACGGTGTCGCCGATGCGCACATCCTTGCGCGCGACCTCGTCCTCGTTGTGGAGCGTGCAGCGGCGAACCGTCGACCCGGCGACCAGCGTCGGTTCGAGGATGGCCACCGGCGTGACAGCGCCCGTCCGCCCGACCTGGACGTGGATGTCGAGCACCGTGGTCTCGTACTCCTCGGGCGGGAACTTGTACGCGATCGCCCAGCGTGGGGCGCGAGAGATCGTGCCGAGCTCCGCCTGCTCGGCGAGCGACGCGACCTTGATGACCACGCCGTCGGTCTCGTAGTCGAGGTCGTGCCGCCGCTCTGACCAGTGCTCGAGGAAGGCGAGAACCTCGTCGATCGACCCGGCGAGCTGCCGATGCGGGTTNNAAGGTCTGCAACCCGCGCGCGGCAGTGACCGATGGATGAAGCTGGCGCACGGCGCCGGCTGCCGCGTTGCGCGGGTTGGCGTATCCAGGCTTGCCGGCCTCTTCGAGGCGCGCGTTGGTTGCGGCGAACGCGCCCTTGGGCAGGTAGACCTCCCCCCGGAGCTCGAGCTCATTGGGGAGGCCTTCCACCTTTGCCAGGGTCATCGGCACCGAGCGGATGGTGCGGACGTTGGCGGTCACGTCCTCTCCCTCGACGCCGTTGCCACGCGTCGCAGCGCGCACGAAGCTTCCACCTGCGTAGGTGATCGACATCGCCAGTCCGTCGATCTTCAGCTCACAGACGTAGCCACTGACGCTGCCGATCGCGCGCTCGACCCGAACGCCGAACTCGCGCACCTCGTCGGAGCCGAACGCGTTGTTCAGGCTGAGCATCGCGGTCCGGTGTCTGACCTTGGTGAAGTTCGCCGCGGGCTCACCACCCACTCGCTGGGTTGGCGAGTCGGCGGCCTGCAAGTCAGGGTGAGCTGACTCGAGATCCACGAGCTCGCGAAACAGGCGGTCGTACTCGGGGTCGGTGATCTCAGGCGCGTCGAGCACGTAATACTGGCGGGAGTGGTGCTCGAGCTCACTGCGCAGTGCCAGGACTCGGTCGCGCGCTTGCTCGGGGGTCATTGCAGCGAGATTTTCGGCATCGACGTGTTTGGCGCCCATGGTGTCCTCACGGTTCCACGATCGGCCAGAGCGTCGCGTCGGCGACCGCGAAGATCTTGACGCCGTGGTCATCGAAGTTGATGACCAGCTCCTCACCGCCTCTGGTCATCGTGCTCTTGAGCACCGTGCCCTCACCGTACCGCTGGTGACCGATGCGCATGCCCTCGCTGAACCGCTGCGGTGCGAGTTCGACGGGGTTCGGTCGCGTCGCGTAGCCGGCAACGGCACGCCGCACCGCTCCCGACGCGCGGACGTCGCCCAGTGACGGCGCACCCGGTCGCAGCTGGACCTCGAGCATCTCGCCAGGGATCTCGCCGAGGAATCGAGACGCCTCAGCCAGCTGGGGCGTGCCGTACGTGTGCCGCCGGAACGCGTGGAGGAGGTACAGGCGTCGGCGGGCGCGTGTGATGCCGACGTAGGTCAGGCGTCGCTCCTCGGCGATGCCGGCGTCGCCTTCCTCGAGCGCCCGCGTGTGGGGCAGGAGCCCTTCCTCCATGCCGGCGATGAAGACGACGCCGAATTCGAGTCCCTTCACCTGATGCAGGGTGATCAGCGTGACCCCGGGCGCCTCGTCGCGCAAGGTGTCCACGTCGCTGACCAGCGCGACGTTCTCGAGAAACTGCACGAGTCCCTCGGGTGGCGGGACATCGGAATACTCAGCGGCCAGCCCCGCCAGTTCGAGGACGTTGGCCCATCGCTCCGCGCCTTCCTG
>PNBE01000112.1:0-179 GCA_003135895.1 Candidatus Dormiibacterota bacterium | reverse complement strand
TTCCGTTGCGCTGCCTCGAGGGGACCCAGGCCCTTCTTGCGCGCCAGCTTCTCCAGTTCGGCGACGCTCCGATCGCCGATCTTGCGGCGCGGCGTGTTCACTACGCGCGCGAATGACACCGCGTCACGAGGATTGACGCAGAGGCGGAGGTAGGCAAGGACGTCCTTGACCTCGCGCCG
>PNBE01000055.1 GCA_003135895.1 Candidatus Dormiibacterota bacterium | reverse complement strand
TGATGCGTCGCGGCCTGCTGCTCACGACCGGGGGCACCGACAACCACCTGATGGTCATCGACCTGCGGCCCACGGGTCTGCGTGGACGGGTAGTCCAGGCGGCCTTCGACGAGGTCGGTGTCACGGTCAACGCCAATGCCTTCCCCGGGCACGGCGGGTCGCCCTTCAACCCCAACGGCATCCGGCTGGGCAGCCCTTCGGTGACCTCGCGGGGCATGGGCGAGGCGGAGATGGACGAAATCGCCGGGCTCGTCGCGAGGATGCTCGGCGGCTTCGACGACCCCGCCGTCAGGGCCGAGGTTCGCGAGGGCAGCCGTGCGCTGTGCCGCCGCTTCCCGCTGCCCTATCGAGGCGCCTCGACCGCGTGATCGCCGCCGCCGCGACCGGGTCGCCCTGGCTGAACGCCCTGCCACCGTTCCTGGTGGCAAGCGCCGTGTGCATCGCGGCCGTGCCCGGCTCGATGTGGCTGGCGCGCCGGACCGGGGCGATGGCGAAGCCAGATGCGGATCGTCACCTCCATCCGCGTCCGACGCCGCGCCTCGGCGGTATCGCCATGTTCGCCGGGTTCGCGGTGGCAATCGCGATCTTCGGTTCGAGCATCACCTACCAGTGGCAGATCCTCGCGGTCACGGCCGCGATCACGGTTGCGATGGCCGTGGACGACATCCTCGACCTGAACTGGCTGAGCAAGCTCGCCATCGAGGTGGGCGTTGGCGTCCTCACAGTGCTGCTCGGCATCGCCATCACGACCATCGCCATCCCCGGTGGGCACATCGCATCGGTGTGGGAGCTCGGTTTGCTCGCCGCGCCGGTGACCGTGGTGTGGCTGGTCGGCATGCAGGTGTCCGTCAACCTGCTCGACGGTGCCGACGGTGTCGCAGCCGGGGTGATCGCGATCGTCGCCGCGGTCTGCCTGCTTGCCGCGATCAACCGGATCGAGGCACCCAGCGACGTCCAGAGCGGCGTTGTCATCCTCAGCGGTGCGGTGATGGGCTGCTGCCTCGGGTTTCTCATCTTCAACCTCCCGCCTGCCCGTGTCTTCATGGGCGACTCGGGCTCCCACTTCCTCGGCGTGGCGCTCGGGGTGATCACCATCCTCGGGGTCGCGAAAGTCGTCGTCGGGCTCTCGATCCTGGTCCCCCTGATCGCCCTCGGTCTGCCGATCGGCGATACCGCGTTCGCCATCGTCCGGCGCACGCTCGCCGGCCGGAATCCCGCGGCTCCGGACGCGGGGCACCTCCATCACCGTCTCCGAAGGGTGGGGATGAATCCGCTCGAGACCGCGGTCACCTTCTATCTCGTCACCGGGATCCTCGGGTGCCTGGCGCTCACCATCTACGGGCACCGACGCATCATCGATGTCGCCCTTGGGCTGCTGGTGGTCGCGCTGGTCGTTCTGGTGTGGCGCAATCGACGCAGAGTTCCGCGCCTCCCTTTCGTCGCCGTTGAGGAAAACGAGGTGCAGGTCGACGGCCGCCGGGCGTTGCCGACCCACATCCACCACCGGGGCGAGGCCGACTGAGCAGCACGCCCGCGCCCCGCAAGCCGTCCGGCGGGGAGCTCGCCGGCATGGGCGTGTCCATCGCCGTGGCCCTGATCGTCCCGCTCCTGCTCGGCGTCGCCGTCGACGCGTTCCTGCACACCAGCCCGATCGGGGTGCTGATCGGCCTGCTGCTGGGAATCACCGCCTCCTGTTACACCGCGTTCGCCCAGTTCAGACGCTACGTCTGACCCTGCACGTGGCCCGGCTCGCGACGTCCAGTTGATATCGTTGCCTCGGTTTGACAGTCCAAGAATGGCAGTGGAGGAAGACGTGATCTCGGAGGGTGCGTCTCCACGCCCGGCGCCGTCCGCAAACGCGCTGCGCCTGGTCCGTAACGCGGCGCTTGTCTGCGCCGGTGCTGCGGTCGTTGCCGCCGTTGTCGGGATCGTCATCGGGCACGCCGGGATCGGCGGCGCACTGGCCACCGGGCTCGTGATCGGATCGCTCAACGGTGCGCTCGCCGCCAGGCTGATCTCCCTTCCGGTTCCTTTTCTGGCCACCAGCCTGCTGAGGATCGTCACGCTGAGCGCGATCGGGATCGCGATCGGGCTGGCCTTCGGGCTCGCCAACGTGTGGCTGGTCATCCTCGGCCTTGGTATCGCCCAGGTGGTGCTCGCCGTTGCTGCTCTCCGCGAATCCCTGCGAATCACATGATCGTCGTGGACACCATCCCCGGAACGCATCCCACGATCCAGGTGTGCGGCAGCGCATTCTTCTGCACCTTCAACCTCGACACGCTCATCTCCAGCGCCATCGCCATCGTGCTGACGTTCGGCATCGGTTTCGGAGTCGCATACCGGCTCGGTCATGGCAAGCCCAAGAAGCTCCAGATGGTGCTGGAACTGCTCCTCGGCTACATCCGCAACCTGACACGTGAGTTGGTGTCGATCGATGGCACGGACTTCGTCGTGCCGATCGCGGCGACGATCTTCATCTTCGTGCTGTTCGCGAACTGGCTCGACGCCTTCCCGCTTGTAGCGCCGGTCGAACCGGCCGCTGCGGACATCAACCTCACGCTCGCCATGGCACTGTCGGTGATAGTGATCGTGCAGTGGTACAGCATCCACGTGCTCGGGTTTCGTGGCTATCTGCGGCGGTTCACCAAGCCGTTCGAGTTGCCACTTCTGGCACGGGTTGCATTCACCCCGCTCAACATCATCGAGGAGGTCGCCAAGCCGCTGAGCCTCGCGCTCCGGTTGTTCGGCAACATCTTCGGCGGCCTGGTGATGGTGTACCTGCTCACCCTCGCCTACACCGCCTTCGCCGGGTCATCGCTGCTTCAGACCGCGATCTCGCCGCTCTGGATCCTCCTGCTCGTCTTCTGGAAGCTATTCGACGTGTTCGTCATCGGCACCATCCAGGCGTTCATCTTCATGCTACTGACCATCATCTATTTCGGCATGGCCCGTGAAGGTCTCGAGGAAGAGCATCACGGCGCACCAGCACACAGCAACGAGTTGAGGAGAGAGACCACATGAGCACCCTGCCCCACGCACTGGCAATCATGGGCGGACTGATTGCCGCCGGGATCGCGCTCGGCGGAGGAGCGATCGGCGCCGCCATCGGTGACGGCCTCGTCGGCAACGCGACCATCGCCGGCACGGCGCGGCAACCCGAGGCTCAGGGCCGTTTGCAGGTGACCATGTTCCTGATCATCGGCCTCGTCGAGGGAATGTATTTCATCAACCTCGCCCTCGGATTCTTCTTCATCTACGTCATCGCGCCCGCCGTCAAATAGGGGTCGTGACCAGGGTGCTTGCGTCTGATCCCGCCGGTCTGCTCACGCTGAACGGGACGTTCTTCGCAGAACTGATCGCGTTCATCCTGATGATCATCGTGCTCGGGCGATACGCGTACCCGCGCATCATGCAGGCGGCCACCGAGCGCGAGACCAAGATCGAAGCCGGACTGCGCGCGTCGCAGGAGGCAGAGGAGCGCCTGTCCAAGGTGCAGGTCCAGGTCGAGCAGACCCTTGAAGAGGCGCGTACCCAGGCACGCGAGATCCTCAACCGTGCGCACCAGGAGGCGACGGCGGACGCCGCGGAAGTCCTCGCCAAGGCGAGGGCCGATGCGGAGGCGCTGATCGAGCGCGCGCGCAGTGAGATCGGCGCGGAGCGTGACCGCGCCATCCAGGATCTGCGTGCGGAGGTGGCCACCCTTGTGGTGGACGCGACCCAGCGCCTCCTTGGGGCGGAGATCGACGCCAAGGCTCATCAGCGGCTGATCGACGAGGCACTGCAGAAGGTCGGGAGCACCCCGTCGGCAAAGGCAGGACAGAACTGACGTGGAACGCGCGAGCATCCTCGCCCGCCGCTACGCCGAGGCGTACTTCTCGCTCGCCCAGGAGGCGGCCGATATCCCCGGCTGGCGGGAGCAGCTCGCAGCCGTCGTCGAGGTGCTCAGCGATCCGGCGGTCAGCGATGCGCTCGCGAATCCGGAGACCAATCTCGCCGAACGCGTTCGCCAGGGGTTGCAACTCCTCGACGGGGTTTCGCCCGAGGCGCAAAATCTGGCCCGGCTGCTCATCGAACGGCGCCGCGTCGGCATCGCCCGCGAGATCCTCGCGCACTACGACGCGCTGGCCGACAAGGCTTCCGGTGTCGTACGTGCGGAGGTCATCACCGCGATCCCTGTCGACGACGCGCTGGAGAAGCGCATCCGCGATTCGCTGAGCAAGCAGCTCGGCAGTGCGGTGCAGACCACCGTGCGCACTGACCCATCCATCATCGGCGGGCTCGTGATCCGCATCGGCGACCGGGTCATCGACGACAGCCTGCGCACCCACCTTCAACAGCTGCAGGCAGCCCTTGCCTGATCGAGAGAGAGGAACGACGAACTGATGGCCATACGCAGCGACGAGATCGGAGAGATCCTCAAGCAACGCATCGCGAGCTTTGAGGCACCAGTGGTCGACGCCAACGAGGGCGTGATCACGTCGGTGAGTGACGGCATCGCGCGCATCTATGGTCTCGAGCGCGCCATGGCCGGCGAGCTGCTCGAGATGCCCGGGCCCGGCGGCAAGGGGACCGTGCTCGCGCTCGCACTCGACCTCCGTGAGGACGGCGTCGGTGCGGTCATCCTCGGCCCATATGAGCATCTCCAGGAAGGCGACAAGGTCCGAACCACCGGCCGCATCGCCGAGGTGCCGGTCGGGGACGAGCTTGTCGGTCGTGTCGTCAACGCGCTTGGCGAGCAGCTCGACGATCGCGGGCCGATCGAGACCGCGCAGTCGCTGCCCACCGAACGCGTCGCGCCCGGTGTCATCCAGCGAGAGAACGTCGACACGCCGATGCAGACCGGCCTCAAGTCGATCGACGCGATGATCCCGATCGGTCGTGGTCAGCGCGAGCTGATCATCGGNNGGCACCGGGGTCATCTGCATCTACGTCGCAATCGGGCAGAATGCGCAGAAGGTGGCCCAGATCAAGGCGACTCTCGAGGCGCACGGCGCCATGGAGCACACCATCATCGTCGCCGCCACTGCGTCCGATCCGGCGCCGCTGCAGTTCCTCGCTCCGTACGCCGGGTGCGCGATCGGCGAGTACTTCATGCAGAAGGGCGGCCACGCGCTGATCATCTACGACGACCTCAGCAAGCACGCGGACGCGTACCGCGAGCTGTCGCT
>PNBE01000014.1:25422-31920 GCA_003135895.1 Candidatus Dormiibacterota bacterium | reverse complement strand
GCCGACGACGACATCATCATCCGGCTGTCGCTCTCCCACCGGCTGTTCGAGGAGCTGCCCCGCGGGTCCTGGACAGTCGTCCCCGGAGGGCATGCGGCATTCGTGGAAAATCCCGACCCGTGGAATCGAGCCGTCATTGAATTCATTGATCGGCACCGCGCAACGGTGCACTGAGGAGATGGGATGAACCCGTCGCTGGCCCAGCGATTCGGAACCCCGAAGCCGGTGATCGCGATGCTCCACTTTCCGGGTCTGCCCGGGCGGCCCCGGCACAATCGCGAGCTGGGAAGGAGCCACCTCGTCGATGTGGTCGGCCGCGACCTCGAGACCCTGCAGGCAGCCGGCGTCGACGGCGTGCTCTTCTGCAATGAGAACGACATCCCCTATCAGCTGGTGGTCGGGCCGGAGATTCCCGCGGCGATGGCCGCGGTGATCGGCGAGCTTCGTGCGTCGGTGCGCGTCCCCTTCGGCGTGAACATCCTCTGGGACGCGAAGTCGAGCATCGCGGTTGCTCGAGCGACCGGCGCGACGTTCGTTCGTGAAGTCCTGACCGGGGTGTACGAGAGTGACCTCGGAATGATCGCGCCTGCAATCGGCGATCTCGCCGGCTATCGCACGGCGATCGGAGCCGATGACGTCGCCTTCTTCGACAACATCTCCCCGGAGTTCAGCAGCGCGCTCGGCTCCCGTGGCATCGCGGATCGCGCCCGGAGCGCGGCGTTTCTCGGCATGGACGCGATCCTCATCTCCGGCCCCGCAGCCGGGGTGGCATTCGCGATGAGCGACCTGCGAACTGCCAAGGACGCGGTGCCCGATGTGCCGGTCTTCGCGAACACCGGCGTCAGTGCGGAACGGCTGGACGAGATCTTCGCCGTCGCCGACGGTGTCATCGTGGGCACGAGCCTGAAGGTCGACGGCGACACGTGGAGCCGGGTCGACCCAGCACGCGCCGAGCGCCTCATGGACGCCGCGCGCGCGATTCGCTCGAAGAGTTTCTGAAGCGGCGAGGTGAGGTCATGAGGATGGAATTCAGAACCGCCCGCGACTTCCTGCTCTCGCATCGGGAGGAGTACGCGACCGCGTATCGCGACTTCCAATGGCCGGAGCCCGAGACCTTCAACTGGGCGCTCGACTGGTTCGACACCATCGCCGCAGGCAACGACCGGACCGGCCTGTGGATCATCGATGACGACGACACCGAGACGCGGCTGTCGTTTGCCGAGCTGAGCGCTCGCTCCAACGCCCTCGCCGCGTGGCTGCGAGATCACGGCGTGCGCCGTGGCGACCGGACACTCCTGATGCTCGGCAACCGTGCGGCACTCTGGGAGTGCATCCTCGCACTCACCAAGCTGGGCTCCGTGATGATCCCCTCGACCACCCTGCTCACGCCCGCCGACATCCAGGATCGAGTCGAGCGCGGGCAGGTCGCACACGTCATCAGCGAGTCAGCGCAGACGGGTCACTTCGCTCAGGTCGCCGGGACGTTCACACGGATCGCCGTCGGCGATGCGGTCGACGGATGGCTCCGGTACGACGATTTCATGGCCGGCGAGCGCTCCTTCTCCCCGGAGGGGCCGACGCCGGCGACCGATCCGCTCTTCCTGTACTTCACGTCCGGCACCACGGCGAAGCCGAAGCTGGTCGAGCACACGCACGTGAGCTATCCGGTGGGACACCTCTCCACGATGTACTGGCTCGCGCTGCAGCCCGGGGATGTTCACCTCAACATCTCGTCTCCGGGGTGGGCAAAGCACGCCTGGAGCAACGTCTTCGCACCCTGGAATGCCGAGGCGACGGTTCTCATCCTCAACTCCGCGCGCTTTTCTGCGAAACGCCTGCTCGACACGCTGACAGCGTGCGCGGTGACGAGCCTGTGCGCGCCGCCGACCGTATGGCGGATGGTCATCCAGGAGGATCTGCGTGCATGGCGACCGCCGCTGCGCGAAGTGCTCAGTGCCGGCGAGCCGCTCAACCCGGAGGTCATCGAACAGGTCCGGCGCGCATGGGGGCTCACCATCCGCGACGGCTACGGACAGACGGAGACCACGGCACAGATCGGCAACACCTCCGGGCAGCCGGTCAAGCCAGGCTCGATGGGGCGGCCACTCCCGGGGTACGTCATCGAGCTCATCGATCCCGCGAGCGGCACCCGCGCGCAGACCGGCGAAATCTGCATCGATCTCTCCAGGCGACCGGTGGCACTGATGGTGGGATATCGCGACGACAGCGCGCACACGGCTGAAGTGATGCGCGACGGCTTCTATCACACCGGTGACGTCGCATCCCGCGACGGCGACGGCTACATCACGTACGTCGGCCGGTCAGACGATGTGTTCAAGTCGTCGGACTACCGCATCTCACCGTTCGAGCTCGAGAGCGTGCTCATCGAGCACCCCGCGGTGGCCGAGGCCGCTGTGGTTCCGTCGCCGGACCCGATGCGTCTCTCCGTGCCCAAGGCCTTCATCGCCGTCGGAGCCGGGTTCGTTGCGTCTGCAGAGGTCGCGCGCTCGATCTTCGAGCATTCGCAGGCCAACCTGGCCGGCTACAAGCGCATCCGCAGGCTCGAGTTCGCGGAATTGCCCAAGACGATTTCAGGCAAGATCCGACGCGTTGACCTGCGCGCCCGGGAGGTCGAACTGCGCGAGCAGACAGAACGTGCGCGTGGCGAGAACGAGTACTGGGAAGAGGATTTTCCGGACCTGCGCACCACGCCAGGCGCGCTGACGCCGCGTCAGACGTAGAAGCGGTACAACCCCTGGGCGACGCAACAAGGCTTCTCGGCAGCCTCACGCTCGATGACGAAGTCGACCACGATCTGGAGGCTGCCGTCGGCGACGGTCTCAACCGAGACGAGGCTCGCGCCGGTACGGATCCTCGAGCCGACCGGCACCGGTGACGGAAATCGGACCTTGTTCAATCCGTAGTTGACTGCGAGGCGGACTCCCTCGAAGTGCAGGATCTCGCTCCACATCGGTACGAGCAACGAGAGTGTCAGGAATCCGTGCGCGATCGTGGTGCCGAATGGACCTGCGGCGGCACGCTCCGCATCGACGTGAATCCACTGATGGTCATCGGTCGCGTCCGCGAACGTGTTGACCTGCTGCTGGGTCACCTGGCGCCACTCGCTGTAGCCGAGGTGTTTGCCGGTCAATGCTGTCAACTCGGCGACGCTGGCGACGGTCGTGGTCACAGTGGCATCAGTCGCGCATCAGGATGACCACTGGAATTTCGCGCTCGGTTCGCTGCTGGTATTCATCGTAGGCCGGCCACACGGACGTCATCGTCTTCCACAACTCCGGTTTCTCCTCGGGGGTCGCGGTCCGTGCATGGGCGGCGAAGCGATCTCCTTTGACCTGCACGTGCACCTCGGGTTGTGCCACGAGGTTCACGTACCACGAAGGGGGTGCGGGAGACCCACCCTTGGAGCCGACCACCAGGTAGTCGTCACCATGACGGCCGAAGATGAGCGCATTGGTCCGCGGCTCACCGGTCTTGCGACCCCTTGTGGTGAGGATCAGGATCTCGGTGCCGTTGCGCCACCGGAACCCTTCCTCACCGTTGGTCGCGATGTATCGATCAATGTGCTCTTGACCGTACAGCATTTATGAATCTCCGGAGGTGCGATTGTCCCCGACGCCGTGGGATGTGGTTTCGAGTGTAATTTACTTGTGCATTTCGAAGATCCGCAGTCCTCGCGACTCCATGTGACCAGGGCCCTCTGAGCGTGGCATCGAGTGTCGGCGGTCTGATCGGACGGATGGGAGCCCTGGCNNTGCTCATCGCGCTGTGTTTCCTCCCCGTCGCGAGGCGCATCCGCCGGGAGTTGCGCCATCTCCCGCTGCGCCAGTGGATCGCGATGGGCATCATCGCCGTTGGCGCGCAGGCGTTCGCGACCGTGCTCTTCACGCAGGCACTCAGCTATGCGTTCCCGGCGCACGCCGCCCCGGATTTCAACGTCGAGAACGAGGTCTACCTGCTGTACATGCTGCAGCCTGTGTTCGGCATCGCGATGGCGCGCATCTTCCTCAAGGAACGTCGTAAGCCGTACTTCTGGCCGCTGGCCGCATGCGCCATCGTGGGCGTCTATCTGATCGTGTTCCCGCAGAATCCGCTGGCGCCGTTCTCGTCGGTGCAGCATGGTCAATTCCTCGCCGCGCTCTTGATTCTCGGCGCTGTGATCCTCTGGGCGTCCGGGACGGTGTTCGGGCGCTACAGCCTCTCCAATGTCTCGTTCGTGACGACCGCCGCAATGCGTTTCACGCTGGCGCTGCCGGTGCTGCTCATCCTCATGCTCACCGGTGTCGGTGGGGGGCATCTCGGTGCCTTCTCCGTGCACCAGATCCCGAGCTTCATCGGGATCGCACTCATCCCGGGTCTGCTGGCGATGCTGCTGTACTACCGAGCGCTGGCGAGCACGCCCGCGTCGATGGCATCGATCGCCGAGCTGGGATACCCGTGCACACTTTTTCTCGTCTTCTCGCTTCCCCGTCCGGTCGGCCTCGGTCTTCCGCTCTACGGAATCGAGATCGTCGGCGCTCTGCTGCTCGTCGCCGTGGTGACGACGCTGAACCTGCTCAAACATGGGGACGTCGTCTCGACGCCGCACCGCTCCGAGGTGACCCTGGCCGCCGAAGGCGGGGCGTAGTCACCGGATGCCGCCCTCCTTCTGGATCGTGGTGCTGATCAAGGACTTCAGCACCGCGAAGAGCAGGCTCGCGCCGGTCCTGGAGCCCATTCCCCGTCACCGGCTGGCCGAGATGACCGCGGCGCTCGCCCTGGACGCGGCGCTGGCCCTGGCGCCGACCTTCGCCGTCTGCGGATCCGTGGAAGCCGCGGACCTGGCCCGCCTCCGCGGCGCGGTCCTGGTCGTGGAGGCGTCCCCGAACGGGCAGAACCCCGCGGCGATGCGGGGGCTCGCCGAGGTGTCGCAGCGTGGCGCGGAGTCGGCGCTACTCTTGAGCTCCGATCTCCCACTCGTGGACGAGGCGGCCATCCGCCGGCTTCTCGCTCACACCGAGGCTCCCGGCAGCCTGGTCGTGGCGGCGCCGGCCGACGGTCGTCAGGGCACGAACGCCCTCTACCTGCGGCCGCCCGGCGACTTCACCCTCCATTTCGGCGAGGCATCGCTGCCGAAGTTCGCTGAGGAAGCGCGCCTGCGCGGCCGCCAGTTCATCGTCCACGACGACCCGAGCCTTGCGCTGGATCTCGACGAGCCGTCGGACCTCGCGGCCTGGCGCCGTCTCGAGGCGGCTGGGTGACTCTCGCGCTGCGTGGCGTCGAGGGCCTCCCCGAGATCCACCCGGGCGACGACCTGGCCGCGCTGATCCTCCAGCATTCGGGACAACTCCAAAGCGGCGATGTCGTCGTGGTGGCGCAGAAGGTCGTCTCCAAGGCGGAGGGCCGGATTCGCACCCTGTCGGCGGTGACGCCGTCGGAGCAGGCGATCGGACTCGCGCTGAAGCTCGAGGCGGATCCCCGCATGGTCCAGGTGATCCTCGACGAGACCACCCGCGTGGTCCGCGATGACCGCGTCCTGATCGTCGAGACGCATCAGGGATTCGTCTGTGCCAATGCGGGCGTCGATCGGTCGAACGTCGTCGGTGCGGATGACGTCTGCCTGCTTCCCGTCGATTGCGATGCCAGCGCCCGTGGGCTGCACGAGCGGATCAAGACGCTGGGCGGAGTGCACGTCGGCGTGGTCGTGAGTGACACTTTCGGGCGCGCCTGGCGGATGGGCCTGGTCAACGTGGCACTCGGCGTTGCCGGGATGCCCGCCGTCCTCGACTATCGCGGCCGTCCGGACGATTTCGGCATGCCGCTGCAGGCCACGGTGGTGGCGATCGCTGACGAGCTGGCCGCCGCCTCCGAGCTGCTGATGGGCAAGACCCGGCGCGTTCCGGTGGTCATCGTGCACGGCCTCGAGGAACTCGACGGGGCGCCGGGGAGTGGTCAGGAGCTGGTGCGGCCGTCCGAGCTGGACCTCTTCCGGTGAGAGTGGCGCTGCTCTCCGGAGGGACCGGGGGAGCCCGGCTGGCGACCGGACTCGCCGCCATGCTGCCGCCCGCGGACCTCTCGATCGTCGTCAACACCGCCGACGACGAGGAGTTCTGGGGTCTGCTGGTGAGCCCCGACGTCGATGCGATCCTCTACCGGCTCGCCGGCGTCTTCAACGACACGGCGGGATTCGGTGTGCGCGACGACACGTTTCACGCTCAGGCGATGCTTGGCAGCCTCGGCGAGCAGACCTGGTTTCAGCTCGGAGACCGCGACATCGGCGTCCACCTGCTCAGAGCCTCGCTCTTGCGCGGCGGCATGCGTCTCACCGAGGCGGTGGCCCATCTCGCCCGGCGCTTCGGGATCAAGGTGAGCGTGATCCCGATGAGCGATGACCCGGTGCGCACGCGCATCACCACCGAGTCCGGTGAGCTGAGCATGCAGGAGTGGTTCGTCGGACAGCGATGCGCGCCGGTCGTGCGCGGGATACGCCTCGCCGGCATC
>PNBE01000014.1:8332-25370 GCA_003135895.1 Candidatus Dormiibacterota bacterium | reverse complement strand
TTGAAGGGGCCGACCGTGGACATGCTCCGCCAGATGGGCGAGGAGGCGACCGCCCTGGGTGTGGCGCGCCGCTACGCCGGCATCGCCGCCTCCATCGTGATCGACCGTGTCGATGTCGCCCTGCTCGAGCCGATCCGTTCCCTGGGGATGCGCGCGCTCGTCGACGACACGGTCATGGACGGCGCCCAGGGCGAGCGCCGCCTGGCGGCCTCACTGCTGCACGCCTTAGAGTCGGCCGATGGCTCATGAGGCCGCGCTCGAGTTCCTCCGCACGAACCCTCGGGGTGTCCTCGCGACCTATCGCCGCGACGGCCAGGCGCAGCTCTCACCGGTCCTCGCGGCAGTCGACGCCGAGGGTCGCGCGGTGATCAGCACGCGTGAGAGAGCGATGAAGACCCGCAACGTTCGCCGCACCCCGCGCGCCGGCCTCTGTGTTCTCAGCCAGCATTTCTTCGGCGAGTGGCACGCCGTTGAAGGGGATGTCGAGGTGGTGAGCCTGCCCGAGGCGATGGAGCCACTTGTCGACTACTACCGCCGCGTCAGCGGCGAACATCCGGACTGGCAGGAATACCGGGACGCAATGGCAGCCGAGGGCCGCGTGTTGCTGCGCATCACCGTGGACCGCAGCGGGCCGACCACGCAGGGCTAGCGCCGGCTCAGGTCTCGCTTACCTGAGGGGCCAGACTGCGCAGGCGCGGAAGCACCTCGCGGGAGTAGAGCTCCAGAAATCGAGGCTGATCGGGGCCGGGTGCATGGAAGATCAGGTGCGTGAATCCGAGGTCGAGATATGGGCGGATGCGTTCCACATGCTCGTCGGGATCTGAGGACACGATCCATCGGCCGGCTGCCCTCTCGATGGGAAGGGCGTCGGCAAGGCGCTCCATCTCGACAGCATCCTCGACACCGGTCTTCTCCTCGGGAGACAGGGCCAGCGCGGCCCAGTTGCGCGTGTCCTCGCGTGCCCTCTCGCCATCGGTGTCGAATGAGACCTTCATCTCGATGGTCAGCTCCACCTCCGCCGGGTCACGTCCGGCGGCGCGTGCGCCTTCCACCACCGCGGGAATCAGCGTCTCGGAGTACAGCTCCATCCCCTTGCCGCTGGTGCAGATGATTCCGTCGGCGACACGCCCGGCGAGCCGTGCGGCCGACGCTCCCGCAGCTGCGATGTACAGCGGGATCCTGGTCGAGGGACGGTCATAGATGGTCGCGTTCCGAGTCCTGTAGTACGCGCCGTCGAAGGTGACACGGTCGCTGCTCAACAGTGTCTGGATGAGCGTGACCGCTTCCTTGAGCCGCGCGAAGCGCTCCTTGGGGTCCGGCCATTCGGTGCCGAGCGGCGCTTCGTTCATCGATTCACCGGTACCGACACCGAGCCAGATGCGGCCGCGGAACAGCTCCGCGAGCGTGCCCATCGCCTGCGCGACGATCGCGGGGTGATAGCGAAAGGTCGGCGTGAGCACGCTGGTCCCGAGCGCGATGCGACTGGTCGCCTGACCTGCGGCGCCGAGCCATGCGAGCGAGAACGGGGCGTGACCACCGGTGTGCCGCCAGGGTTGAAAGTGATCGCTGATCGCCGCGGTATCGAAGCCGCATTGCTCCGCCACCACTGTGAACTCGAGCAGATCGGCCGGGCTGAATTGCTCCGCCGAGACTTTGTATCCGAACCGAAGGTGACGAGACACGGCGCCCATCTTCCCACGTACGCACTCGAGGTCAGATCAGGCGACGGGCTCAGACACTCCGCTCAACTCGCGACGGCTGCGATGTGACTCTCACGCTCGGAGTCGGTCGCAGACGCGTCGGGAGCGCCACCAGTCATACGGCGGGCCGATTCAATCTTGGCGATCAACGCCTCGGGCGCAAAGGGTTTGCCGAGGTACTCACACTCGAGGTCATAGGCACGATTGAGAACCTCCGCGCTGTCCAGCAGTCCCGTCATCACGACCATGGGCATGCGGGCGTGCATGGCGCTCGCGCGCACGAAGCTGATCAGGTCCCAGCCGTCGCCGTCGGGCATGCCGATGTCGACCAACATGACATCCGTGGTGTGCGTCAACTCCGCCACCGCTTCTCTGATGGTCGGCACGAGCACGGCGCGCAGGCCGTGACGCTCGAGGATCCGGCAGGCGGTGACACCCACCGCCTCGTCGTCGTCGACGACAAGCGCGCGTCCCGTCGTCTCCCGACTCGCGATCGGTTCGCTGACCGCATCGACCGGAAACACGGCGCGACCACCGTCGGCTGCACGCGCCGAGGCGAGCGATCGCTCGATGGCTGCCGCCTCCATCGGGCGGGCGTAATAGTAGCCCTGGGCGAGGTCGTAGCCGGACGCGCGCAGATGCTTCGCCTGGTCGGCACGCTCCACGCCCTCGATGATCGTCTTCAACTGGAGTGCTCTGACCATGTCCACCACAGCATCGAGCAAGCTGCTGGCGACATGTCCGTCGGGGACGTGGTCGACCAGCGATTTGTCGATCTTCACCACGGCAACCGGCAGGCGGCGCAGCCTCGCCAGCGATGACGCGCCGACACCGAAGTCGTCGATCGCGATCCCGACGCCGAGTGCCTTCAGCCGGCCGAGGATCCGGATCGCGCTGTCCAAGTCGTCCATGACCGCGGTCTCGGTCACCTCGAGGATCAGGCACTTGGGTTGGAGGCCCGCGCTGCGCAGCGCCTCCGCGACGATCACGACGAGGTCGTCGGAATAGAGTTGGCGGGGCGACACGTTGACGCTCATGGTGATGTCGGCGGCGGCGCCGTACTGCCGCTGCCAGCTGGCAAGTTGCTGGCACGCCTCGTTCAACACGCGCGCACCGATGGGGATGATCAGGCCGGTGCGCTCCGCAATCGGGATGAAGACGGCCGGCGGTATCACATCGCCGTCGGGGTGCTTCCAGCGCGCGAGTGCCTCGACCGAGACCATCCGACCGTTGGCGAGGTCGACGATCGGCTGGTAGTGCACGATCAGGTCGCCGGTGAGCCACGCGGTCCGCAAGCCGGTCTCAACACGCACTCGCTCGGCGATCGCGCTGTGCATGTACGGTTTGTACAGCGCATAGCCGTTGCCGCCCGCGGCTTTCGCCGTATACATGGCAAGGTCTGCGTTGCGCAGGAGCTCGTCCGCGGTTTCGCCGAGCTCAGCGGTTGCGATCCCGATGCTTGCGGCCACGGCGACCGTGGTCGTCTTCACGGTCACTGGAAGCTCGAGAGCGGCGAGCACTCGTCGGGCAAGGGTGGCCTCATGGTCACCAGGCGTTGACGCAAGGAGAACAGCAAACTCGTCGCCACCGAGACGTGCGACCGCGTCGACGTGCCGGACGCTGCTGGCGACGCGACGCGCAATCTGTACCAACACCTGGTCACCAATGCTGTGGCCGAGCGTGTCGTTGACCTCTTTGAAACCGTCGAGGTCGAGGATCATCAAGGTCACGCACCGCCCCGGGGTGTCGAGCGCGGCGAGCTCGCGGTCGAGACGGCGGCAGAGAAACGTGCGATTGGGCAGTCCCGTCAGCGAATCGTGCAATGCCTGGTGAGCCAGCACCTTTCCGAAGCCTCGCGACCTGAACGCGGTCAGCAGTGTTACGCCGCAAGCGAACAGTCCGGCCGTCACTCCGGCGACCACGTGAATGCGATCCTCGAACACACTGCCGCCGACGTCGAGGAGCGACGCACCAACAAAGACAGCGACCAGAACAAGAACAAAAGCCGTCACCATCAGGAAGACTCGACGTGAGAACACTGCTGGCCTAGATCCGGCGAGTCTGCAACCGCGCGCTACGGATGGTCACGGTCAAAGTCTCCTTGATCGGCGCAACCTTTCGCCCGATCTGGTGCTACGAGGGATCCTCGCTGCCTGCGGCGATCACGTTCGGACAGCTCTTCGGAAGCCCAATCTGCGGTACCCCCAGATGGCCGTCTGTTCGATAGCGTACGTAGCGGGGGCGGTTATCGACGCTCGTTCAACACTGTGACAACCGTCACCCAGCCGTCCCGGTCGCCTGTAGGCACAAGGGTCGTTTCGTGTCAGCCGCGTATCTGGGCGCATCGCCGCCGGTTGGTAGACTTCGCGACGTGGCGAAATGGGTGGTGCTTCACCTGAGTGGCGATGACGCGTCCACGTACATCAATGTCGATGCGGTGACCCAGGTCCGGCAGGTGTCAACCGGTTCGACCCGCATCTCCTTCGGGGACGGGACCGACGTTTCGGTGCGCGAGGACGCGCCGATCGTCATCGCCGCCTTCCGTCGCGACGCCATCTAGAGCCCCCAACCGCTCGAGAGCCCTGCGTCCTGCCCGGGGGCCCATCCATGTGGCAGCATGAGGCGGCTCATGACAACGTCGCCGCTGCTCATGATCCCCGGGCCCACACCGGTGGCTCCGGATGTTCTCGCGGCGCTCGCCGAGCCGGTGCGAAGCCATACCGGCCCCGAGAATGCGGCCACGATGCTCCGCATCCAGGAGGGAATCCGCCGCCTGGTGGGGTCAGCCGAGGCGCGCGTCCACTGCTTCGCCGGCGCCGGTACCCTCGCGATGGAGGCGGCGATCGTCAATCACGCGGCACCCGGCGATCGCGTCATCGTGGTCAGCCACGGCTACTTCGGTGATCGCTTCACCGAGATCGGGGCTGCGCTCGGGATGCACACCGACGTGCTGCGGGTCGAATGGGGGCAGCGAGCCGGCGCCGGAGCGCTGCGAGCCCTCCTCCTACGCGACGACCCACCCGCGCTGGTGTGCATGACCCATGTGGATACGAGCAGCGGCGTGCTCGCCGACTGCGCCGAGATGGCGGCAACGGTTCGAGCGGCCACGCCCGAGGCGGTCATCGTGCTCGACGGCGTCTGCGCGACCGGCGGCATCGAGGAGACGATGGACGCCTGGGACGTTGACGTCCTGCTCACCGGGGCGCAGAAGGCGCTCAGCGTGCCGCCGGGGCTTGCCATCCTCGCGGTGTCGGCACGCGCGCGCAGCCGGCGTGAGTCCCTAGGCGACGTTCACGCGTATTACGCCGATCTGCGTCGCTGGGACGCATCCGTCGACGACCCGCGGAAGTATTTCTCCACGCACGCGGTCTCGCTGCTGCGCGCCCTGGAGGTTTCTCTCGACGGCATCCTTGCCGAGGGGTTGCCGGCGAGATTCGAGCGGCATCGCCGCGTGGCGGCGATGGTTCGCGATGGCATGGGCGAGCTCGGGTTCTCACCGCTCACCAACCCGGCATACGCTGCCCCGACATTGAGTGTCCTCGCGCTTCCCGACGGCGCTGACGACGCGAAACTGCGCGCTGGGATGACCGAACGCGGCGTGCTGATCGCGCCGTGCCTCGGCCCGTGGGCCGGCAGGGGTATACGCATCGGACACATGGGCACGGTCACCGAGTCCGATGCCGCCCGCACCATCGATGCTGCTGCGGCGGCGCTGGGCGCATGACCCGCGAACACCCCGTCACCCCGCGACGACCACGCATGGCCTGCAGCAATGCTTGACCGCGCGTTGCTCGCCCGGCTGCGCGACGCCGTCGGCGATGACGGGATGATCACCTCGCCGGCGGCGGTCCAGACCTACGCATGCGACGGCCTGACCGGCCGGCGCGTCTCACCCGCGGCGGTGGTACTGCCGCTCAGCACCGACGAGGTGGCCGAGGTGGTGCGTGCGTGCCTCGAGGCGCATGTGCCATTCGTCGCGCGCGGCGCCGGCACGGGGCTGTCCGGGGGTGCGCTCCCAGTCGCCGACGGCGTCGTCATCGGCCTGAGCCGGATGCGATCGATTCTCGATATCGACCTCGAGAATCATCAGGTCACCGTGCAGCCCGGGGTGACCAATCTCGACGTGAGCAAGGCGGTGCGGCCGCTCGGGTATTTCTACGCACCCGATCCGTCGTCACAGCAGGTGTGCACGATCGGCGGCAACGTTGCAGAGAATTCCGGCGGTGCTCACTGCCTGAAATATGGGTTCACCACGCATCACGTGCTTGGGGCGACGTTCGTCAGCGCAGGCGGGCGCATCGCCCGCCTGGGAGGTCGAGTTCGCGACTCCGCGGGGTACGACCTGCTCGGAATGGTGATCGGCAGCGAGGGAACGCTCGGCATCGTCACCGAAGTCGTATTGCGGATCGTGCGCGTTCCCGAGTCGACCGAGACGGTGCTCGCCGCTTTCTCCACCATGGGTGACGCCGGCGAGGCCGTGTCGCGCATCATCGCCGCCGGCATCACCCCCGCCGCCATCGAGATGATGGATCGCCTGGCGATCCAGGCGTGCGAGGAGATCGTCCATGCCGGGTACCCGGATTGCGGCGCCGCACTGATCGTCGAACTCGATGGGCCTTCCGTCGAGTCCAGCGCGTTCCTCAGCCAGGTCATCGACATCTGCACCGCAAGTGGCGCGACCGAGACAAGGGTGGCGGCCACCGAGGCCGAGCGCGCCCTCATCTGGAAGGCGCGCAAGGCCGCATTCGCGTCCATGGGCAGGATCAGTCCGAACTACTACGTCCAGGACGGGGTGATCCCGCGCACGCGGCTGCGCGACGTGCTCGAGTCCATCACCGCGCTGTCGGCGACCTACGGGTTGCGCGTCGCCAACGTTTTCCATGCCGGGGACGGCAACCTGCACCCGCTGGTGCTCTACGACGACACCGAGCCCGGCGCCGGAGCACGCGCCCTCGAGCTCGCCGGTCTGATCCTTGAGTCGTGCATCGCCGCCGGCGGCTCGATCACCGGTGAGCATGGCGTCGGTTCCGACAAGGCCTGTTACATGCCGAAGATGTTCAGCCCCGGCTCGATCGCCGTGATGGGGCGCGTCCGGGACGCTTTTGACCCGAGCGACCTCTGCAACCCTGGCAAGGCGCTGCCGACCCCACGGCTGTGCGGAGAGGTACCGGGAATGTACCGTCCGCACGCGATCGAGGTCGCGGGGCTCGCGGAGCGCCTGTGATGGTCTCGACCGCGCAGGAGCTGCACCTCTTCACCGAGCTGGTCGGCGCGGCGCATGTGCGGCAGGCTGATGCCGCGGACGCGGTCGGTGGCGTGGTGCCGAGCCTCGTGGTCTCGCCCGGTGACGAGGGGGAGGTCGCGTCCGTCCTCTCAGCCGCGAGCGCGCGCGGACTCGCCGTCGTGGCTCGCGGCGGGGGCACGAAGATCGACTGGGGATCGCGGCCGGAGCGTTGCGATGTCGTGCTCTCGACCTCTCGGATCGCGGGGATCGTCGACCATGAGCCGGCGGACCTGGTCTGCGTGGTCCGCGCGGGAACCACGCTCAGCAGCCTCCAGGAGACCCTCGCCTCGGCCGCCGGCTTCCGGCAGCGCCTGATGCTCGATCCAGCGCAGGGTGCGGACGCGACCATCGGCGGCGTGGTCGCGACTGCCGCGAGCGGCCCGCTGCGCACGCGCTTCGGTACGCCTCGTGACCTGGTGATCGGTGCGAGTTTCGTCCTCTCTGATGGGACTGCCGGACGGAGCGGGGGCAAGGTCGTGAAGAACGTGGCGGGCTTCGACGTCGCCAAGCTGCTGGTGGGATCGCTGGGAACGCTTGCGGTCATCACCGAGGTGGCCTTCCGCCTCCATCCGATGCCGGCGGCATCACGAACGGTCGCCTTCGAGTCGCGGTCCGTGCTCGACCTCTGCGGCTTCGCCAACCGGATCGGGCAACTCCAGGTGACACCGAGCGTCGTCGACCTTCACTGGCCGCAGGGCGTCGTCTTGGTGCGCTTCGACAGCTCTGAGCTCGGCGCAACCGTCCAGGCCGAGCGGGTCACGCACGAGCTCGGCGGCCGGGTCCTCGATGCGGACGAGGAACGCGCCATGACCGCCACGGTTGCCGGGTCGCCATGGACCGGCTCCGGGATGGTTGGCGCTGTCGCGATGCTGCCTTCGCGAGCCGGCGAGTTTCTGTCATCCATGTCTGCTACATGCGACGCCGTCGCGCTGCGTCCCCTGCTCGGTACAGGCGAGGTGCGCTTCGCGCCGGAGACGCTCGACATGGTCGGGTCGGCGGTGCGGTCCGCAGGCGGCCGCCTCGTGGTCAGACGCGGAGGCGCGACCTCGGCGGGTGAGGCCGAGGATGACGTCGCACTCGAGCTGATGCGATCGGTCAAGCGGCAGCTGGACCCGGCGCGGACACTGAGCCCGGGTCGCCAGGTTGGTGGTATCTGACATGGCCGCGGTGAGCTCCGGTCCGCCTCGGGTCTCCGGCCACCCGCGCGCCGGCGCGACGACGATCGCCTTCGACGATCACCATCCCCCCGATCCGGCCCTGATCGCCGATTGCGTCCACTGCGGTTTCTGCCTTCCCGCGTGTCCGACGTACCTCCTGTGGGGTGAGGAGATGGACTCCCCACGAGGTCGCATCCTGCTCATGGATCTCGCTGCGCGCGGCGAGGTCGGCATGGACCAGGAGGTGGTGCGCCACTGGGACGCATGCCTTGGCTGCATGGCATGCGTCGACGCCTGCCCCTCGGGCGTGCAGTACAACCGCCTCGTCGAACAGGTCCGCCCGCAGATCGAACGGCACTTCTCCCGCGCATGGCATGTTCGCTTGTCGCGCGCCGCGCTGTTCGCGCTGCTCCCCAACCCGCGGCGGATGCGCACCCTCGCATCCGCGGTCGCGCTCACCCAGGCCCTCGGACTCCGGAAGGCGTTGCGGCTCCAGCCGTTGCGGCATCTGGTGCCCCGCACGGTCCGCCGCCTCGATGACATGGCACCGTCCCTGCGCCTTGCCGATCTCAAGGCGCGCACGCCCCGCCGCGTCGCACCGAGAGGAACGCGCGTCAAGCGAGTCGCGATGCTCACCGGGTGCGTGCAGGACGCGTTCTTTGCGCATGTCAACCGAGCCACCGCGCGGGTGCTCGCGGCTCATGGCTGCGAAGTCCTGGTGCCTCCACTCCAGAGCTGCTGCGGTGCGCTCGAGATCCACGCCGGGCGGGAACAACAGGCATTGCAGCGGATGCGCAAGCTCATCGCCCAGATGGAGACGCTCGAGATCGATCACATCGTGGTGAACAGTGCGGGGTGCGGGTCGGCGATGAAGGAGTACGGCGCGCTGCTCGCCGATGATCCCTTCTGGGCTGCGCGTGCCGCGGCGTTTTCGGCCCGGGTGCGCGACGTCATGGAAGTGATCGCGGAGCTCGATGTGCAACTCCCGGCGAGACTCCATTCGCTGCCCGTGCGCGTCGCGTATCACGACGCGTGCCACCTCGCCCACGCGCAGGGGGTCCGCCTCCAGCCGCGCGCGGTGCTCAGCCGCATCCCTGACCTCGAACTGGTGGATCTCAAGGAATCGGACGTGTGCTGCGGGAGCGCGGGGATCTACAACCTCGTGGCGCCCCAGGCCGCGGACGATCTCGGCAATCGCAAAGCGGCCAACGTGGTCATGAGTGGCGCGGAGGTGCTCACCGCCGGCAATGGCGGCTGCCTGCTCCAGATTCAGGCGGCGTTGCGCCGTGCCGGACATCCGCTGCCGGTGGTTCACCCGGTGGAGTTGCTCGATGCCGCCATTCGCGGTCTGCCGGTGGCCCAGGTACAGGCCGGGCGGCACGCCCGCTAGGCCGTGAGTCAGCCGTCCGGCAGCGAACCGGTTGCCGCGGCGACGGGAGGTGTTCGCCGCGCCCGAGTGGTGGTCATCGGCGCGGGCGCGATCGGCCTCGCTGTGGCGCTGCAACTGCGCAGGGCCGGTGTCGACGATGTTGTGGTCGTGGACCGCAACGCCTCGCCGGGGATGGGCTCGACAAGCCGGGCCAACGGCGGCGTCAGGGCGCAGTTCACCACGCCGGTGAACATCACGTTCTCGCAATTCACGATCGAGAAGCTCCGCGAGCTGGACCGGCTCACCCGCAACCAGGTCGGATTCCGTGCCGTGGGCTACCTCTTCCTGACTGGGACTGACGCGGGCGAGATCGCGCTGCGGCGGAGCTGGGAACTGCAACGCTCACTCGGTGTCGATGTCCAGTGGCTCTCCGCGCCGGAGGTCATCCAGGTTGCGCCGTTCGTCAAGGTCGACGGGCTGTCGGCGGCGACGTTCTGCGCCGACGACGGCATCATCGACCCGCATGGCGTTGTCTCCGCCTTGTGGGCTGAGTGCCGGCGTCTCGGCACCACGTTTCTTCTCGATACCGAGGTGCTCCACGTGGCGGGAGGTGAGCCGGTGTGCGTGCGCACCACGTCAGGAGACATCGACACCGAGTTCGTCGTGAACGCCGCCGGTCCCTTCGCTCGAGAGCTGGCGGCACAGGCCGGCGTGAACCTACCAGTCACGTCGCGCAGGAGAAATCTCGCATGCACGGAGGCTGTTGCCGGGCTCCCCGCCGCGATCCCGATGTGTGTCGACAACGACACCGGTGTGCTCATCCGCCGCGAGGGCGCCGGCGTTCTCGTCGGCTTCTCGGATCCGGCCGATCCACCGAGCATGGACACCGCCTTCGACCCTGCATTTCTCGATGCGATCGCCGCGCGTGTCGGCAATCGATTTCCGTTTCTCGAGGACGTACCGATCAGCTCGCGGAAGTGCTGGGCCGGCCTCTATCCCGAAACCAGCGACCACCACGCGATCATCGACGCCGCTCCTGCCACGCCATGGTTCATCCACTGCGCCGGGTTCGGCGGTCACGGCATCATGCACTCGCTTGCGGCGGGACAGGCCGTGACCGAGCTGATCACCACAGGACGCTGCACCACCTTCGACCTGCATCCACTGCGCCTGAGCCGCTTTGCCGAGCCCGGATCGGTGGTCGAAACCGCTGTGCTCTAAGCTGCGATGAGGCTGGCGATCTCCCCGCTGGGATCGTCGATCAGACTCTGCAACGCGTTGCGCTGCTCCTCGTTCAGGGTCAGCAATGGAGCTCGGACCGCATCCTCGATCGCGACGCCGCGCCGTTGCAGGATGAACTTCAATGCGGACTGGAACGGGAACGGGTCGATGGTCGAGCGCACCCGCGCTGCTCGAGCGCTCGCCTCCGCCGTCCCGGAACGGACGGCGTCGATGGTCAGCTCGGGGAGTGCCGCGGCCAGGCCCGACACAGCTCCCGCCGCACCCGAAGCAAGGCCCTGGGCGATCAAACCCTCGGCGCCGATGAAGACGTCGAGGCCTGGGATCAAATAGGGCTTGACGTTCTCGAACGGCGAGTCCGAGACCTTGAGGCCGGTGAGGTTCGGCGCTGTGGACCGCAATCGGTCGATGACCTCGATCGGAACCGCGTAGCCGCTTCGCGGCGCGAACTCATAGACGTAGAAGGGCAGGGGCGCGCACGCCTCAGCGGCTGCGTCGAGATGCCGCCAGATGGCCTCGGCGTCGAGCGTGAAATAGGGCGGTGGGATGACCGCGACGCCCGCGGCGCCATGGCTCGCAGCGTGCTCGGCAAGCGCGATGGTGTCGTGCGTGGTCTGCGCACCGCAGTGCACGATGACCGCGAGCCGGTGATGTGCCGAGGTCACGAACTCGTCGGCAGCGAACCGCCGCTCATCGAGCGAGAACAGGATCCCCTCCCCGGTGGTGCCGAGCGCGAGGATGCCGTCGAGGCCTGCCCGAGCGTAGAAGTCGACGACGGCATCGATCCCATCGGCGTCGACGGATCCATCCGCACCGGTGAGCGGCGTGACCGCGGCTGCGAGGGTGCCGCTCACCCGGTTGTGCGCTTCCATGGCTTAGCCGAGTGTAGCCGGAGGTTCGGAAAGCGACGCGATGTCAGAGCGATCGCGTCCGCCCCTGCGGCGCAGCAGCAGATCGGCGACCAGGCCGGTCCAGCCGGTTTGATGAGAGGCGCCGAGCCCCTGTCCGGTCTCAGCGTGAAAGTATTCGTGGAACGGGATGGCATCGGCGAGATCCGGCCGCGTGTAGAGCCGCACCCCGGCCACCACCGGGCGCACGCCGTCAGCACCTTCGAGAAAGATGGAGGCAAGTCGCGCGGAGATATCGTCGGCGACAGCACCGAGGTGCGCGTGGCGGCCGGACCCGCGCGGATATTCCACAGTCCACTCGTCACCGAGAAAGCGGTGATAGACGCGCAGCGCTTCGATGATCAGGTGGTTGACCGGGAACCACACTGGTCCGCGCCAGTTGGAGTTGCCGCCGTACAGACGCGAGGTGGACTCCGCGGGCTCGTAGTCGAGTCGCGCCACGGCACCGCCAAGGTCGATGTCGAGCGGGTGATCGGCGTGGAATCGTGAAAGCGCACGCAGCCCGTGGTCGCTGAGGAATTCAGCCTCGTCAAGCACGTAGTCGAGAATGCGGCGCAGCCGGTCAGGATCGACAATCGCGAGGAGGCGGCTCTCGCGCTGCGCGTCCTCGACCTCGAGCGACACCGCGGCGGCGTATCGCGGTTTGAGCTTGATGAACAGGCGGAGGCGCGCGGCGAAATCCGGCAGGCGGCGCAGGGTCTCGTCACCGAGTGTCGTCGCGGCGCACAGCGGGATGAGTCCCACGATCGAGCGTGCCTGGATCGGCACTCGGGTCCCGTCGGAGAGATGCCAGCTGTCGTAGTAGAAACCGGCTTCCTCATCCCAGAGTCCCTGTTCGTTCATCGCAGTCGCGATCCCGGCGAAATGTTCGAAGAACTTCGTCGCCACGTCTTCGTACGTCCTGTCGAAGGTGGCGAGGATCAGGGCCATCTCGAGGAGGTTGAGCGAGTACATCGCCATCCACGCGGTGCCATCCGATTGTTCGAGATGGCCTCCCGCGGGAAGCAGTGTCGAGCGGTTGAACGGCCCGATATTGTCGAGTCCCAGGAAGCCGCCCTCGAAGATGTTGTTGCCCTCGGCATCCTCTCGATTCACCCACCAGGTGAAGTTGATCAGCAGCTTGTGGAACACGCGGGCGAGAAACCGGTAGTCGGTCGCTCCGTCGATCTCGAAGACGCGCAGCGCGGCCCAGGCATGCACCGGTGGGTTGACGTCGTCGAACGACCATTCGTACGCCGGGAGCTGACCGTTGGCGTGCATGTACCACTCGCGACAGAGCAGGATGAGCTGGTCCTTGGCGAACCCGGGATCGACATGCGCCAGCGCGACGCACTGAAAGGCGAGGTCCCAGGCCGCAAACCAGGGGTACTCCCACTTGTCGGGCATGGAGAGCACGTCGGCGGTGTCGACGTGCCGCCATCCGGCGTTCCGTCCCGTGAGGCGTTCCGCCGGCGGTGGCGGTCCGGCCGGATCACCGTCCAGCCAGCGCGTCACGTTGTAGTGATAGAACTGCTTCCCCCAGAGCATGCCGCTCAACGCCTGCCTGGCAACCAGGCGCTGGTCCGCCGTGAGCCCGTCGGGCATCAGGCCCGCGTAGAAGGCGTCGGCTTCGCTCCGGCGGAGTTCGAGCGCCGCTGTCGCACCGTCGGCGGCGTCGGTCTCGCGGCGACCGAACCTGAGCCTGATCACCGCGGTCTTTCCGGCTTCGACGGACAGCACATAGTGCAGCGCCGCCTTGGTGCCGGTCTGCGCGGGATTCACGGTTGACGCTCCTCGGATCACATGGTCGTTGATCCCGTCCTTCGGAAAGGCGCTCCGTGGCGTCGATCCCCACAGCCGTTCGGCGTTGGACTCGTTGTCGCAAACGAGTGGCGTGTAGTCGCCGTCTCCGGTCAGGAACATCCGGCCGACAACCGTGTGGTCGGCGACGATCCGTCTGTTCTCCACGTGCAGCGCCGGCATCGTGTCGTTGATACCCCACGCCCAGGTGTTGCGGAACCACAGCGTCGGGAGCACGTGCAGCGACTGCGTCGAGGCGCCGGCGTTTCGCACGCGCAGCTCGAGCACGAGATCTTCCGGCGTCTCCTTGGCGTAGTCGACAGTGATGTCCCAGAAGCCGTTGTCGAGCACGCCGGTGTCGGCCAGCTCGTACTCGGGGTCGAGCTGGCTGCGACGCTGGTTCTCGGCGAGCAGGTCGTCGTAGGGAAACGCCACCTGCGGATAGAGAAATCGCCAGCGCATCCACGAGTGGGTGGGCGTCGAGTCCAGGTACCACCAGTACTCCTTGGCGTCTTCGCCGTGGTTTCCCTGTGGACCGGTCAGGCCGAAGATCCGCTCCTTGAGGATGGGATCGACGCCGTTCCAGAATGCAAACGCGAGGCACAGCAACTGGTGGTCATCACAGATGCCACCAAGACCCTCCTCGCTCCAGCGAAAGGCTCGCGACCGCGCCTGGTCATGCGAGACGTAGTCCCATGCGTACCCATCCGCGCTGTAGTCCTCGCGAACGGTTCCCCAGGTGCGCTCGCTGACATATGGCCCCCAGCGCCGCCAGCCGGCCGGGTCGTCCCCGAGCCGCGCGCGTTCGGCGTCGTGGTTGGTCACGCTTGCCTGGCGGCGGTGGTGGTCAGGACCTAGCCCTGGACGGCCTCGTCCGCGATCGTCAGTGCGCCGTCGATGATCTCGAACCCGTGGGCAAGCTCTTCCTCGCTGATGCAGAGCGGCGGATTGGTGTGGATGGAGTTGTTGGACACCATCGTGTAGACGTCGTGCTCCCGGAGGTACCGGCTGATCGCGCTCATCTCGGGACTGGTCGCATTGAAGTTGGTCATCGGCGTGTAGGGATCATGCCGCCGGACAAGGTCGAGGATGCCGAAGAGTCCGAGGTTGCGGTGAGTCCCGACACTGGGATGCTTCGCAGCCAGCCGCTCGTGATGCGCGCGCATGACAGGACCCATCGCGGCCGCACGCTCGATCAGGTGATCCTCCTCGTAGACACGCAACGTTGCCAGTGAGGCGGCGAGTGACACCGGGTGGCTCGAGTAGGTCAGTCCGCCGAAGAACATCGTCGAATCGAACTTCTCCGCGATGTGGTGACGGATGGCAACTGCTCCGAGCGGGAGATACGAGGATGTCAACCCCTTGGCCATGGTCATCAGATCAGGAACCGTGTCCCAGTGATCGATGGCGAACCACCTGCCCGTGCGTCCGAAGCCCGCCATCACCTCGTCGGCCACCATCAGGATGCCGTGGCGATCGCACAGCTCACGAACACCCTGAATGTAGCCGTCCGGCGGAATCAGGATGCCGTTGGTGCCGACGATGGTCTCCAGGAAAATCGCGGCGATCGTGTGAGGGCCCTCGTACATGATCACGTCCTCGAGACCCTTGAGGCTCTCCTCGACGGGCCGCGGCTCGCGCTCGCCCCAGCGATGCGTGTCGGGATAGCGGACGACGCCCACGAGCCCCGGCTCCGTCGCCCAGCGGCGAGGATCGCCGGTGAGTGTCATCGCTCCCATGGTTGCCCCGTGGTAGGCACGGTAGCGGGCGAGGATCTTGTAGCGGCCTGTGTACTGGCGAGCGATCTTGATCGCATTCTCGATGGCCTCGGCACCGCCGAGCGTGAAGAACACCTTGTCGAGATCGCCGGGGAGGATGCCCGCCAACTTCTCGCCGAGGCGCGCACGAATCTCGGTCACAAACGCCGGCTGGACGAACTGCAGCTTCGTGGCCTGCTCAATCATGGCGTTGACGACCCGCTGGTCGCCATGCCCGATGTTGACCGACATCAACTGGCTGTTGAAATCGAGGATGCGCCGCCCTTCCGGGGTGAACAGCCAGACGCCCTCGGCATGATCGATTGCGATGGGATCGACTGCGCCCTGCACCGACCACGAGAAGAACGTGTGCTCTTTCGACAACCGCGCGATCTCTTCGCTGGTCATCCGGTTTTGCGCGACCTGCACGGTCATCTTGTCCTGGACTCCTCCACTATGCCGGCCGCTCGATGCACCGGCGCGAACACTTACGAACGCAGGTGTCCCGAGAGCACCTCGATAGCCTTGTCGACGTCCTGCTCGCTCGTCGAGACGTGAAATGAGAGGCGAAGCCTTCCGGCTCGAGTGACTCCGACGATGCCCGCTGATCGCATCAACCCCGGAACGTCGTCATCCGCAACGGCCGAGACGATCGCCGATCTCGACTCGGGAAGAGCCACCCCAGCGCAGAAACGGTGTGCCAGTCCGACCGCGTGCGCGTACAGAGCGTCCGTTCCAACCTCGGTGAGGAGTTCGAGCGAGGGCACCGCTCCAATCCACGAGAGCCAGGCGGGCGAGACGTCGAAGCGGCGAGCATCCTTTGCCAGCCGGAGCGGTGCGCCGTAGATGCTGCTCCAGCGCTCGGCGCCTGCGTACCAGCTCGCATTGAGCGGCCGAACCTCGTCGAGCAGATCGCGCTGGATGGTCAGAAACGCGGTGCCGCGCGGGATCAGCTGCCATTTGTATCCGCCGCTCACCGTGTATGCGACACGCCCCGCATCCACCGGGAGCCAGCCGACCGCCTGAGTGGTATCCAGCAGGATTCGGGTTCCCGCACCGTCACATGCCGAGACCAGCGCATCGAGATCGAGGACGTGCCCATTGGCCGACTGGACCAACGAGACGGAGACCAACGAGGTTCGGCTGGTGACTGCATCCGCGAGGTCTTCGAGCGGCACCTCGCGCGCCGACACTCCGCGGTCCGCATGCGCGTGGAAGGGAAAGACGATGCTGGTGAAGTCCCCCGCCGCGGTCAGCACCTCGCTGTTGTCGGGAAGCGACGCGGCGATCAGGCCGGCGAAGACCGACACCTGGCCTCCCACGGCGACCGACGACGCGTCGACGCCCACGAGGTCCGCGTACAGGCTCCGAGCACGGGAGACGGCGCCGTCATACGCGGGCGCCTCGGCTCGGCCCGACGTCCACTCGATCAGCCCAGCCTGCACCGCCTCGATCGTCCGCCTCGGGGGCAGCCCCATGGTCGCGGAGTTGAGGAAGATGACGTCGGCGGCGAACTCGCGACGCGCTGCCTCGAGCACCATCCGCTGCTCCGGGGTCACCCGGATCTCACGTGTGATCAACATGGCACAGTATGACGGTGCCACGAGTGCGGGACTTCGGCGTCAAGTGCCGCGAGACGAGGCCATGACTCTCCTGGTCGGGGTCGTCGAGGGCGATCAGCCCAGCCGGGACGTCCTGGGGTCGCGGCCAGGTGTGCACTACCGCTTCATCGAACCGTGGTCGCAACCGCCCGCAGACGCCGTCGACGTCGATGCGCTGCTGATCTGGAACGTGCGCAGCGGCTACCTTCGCGAGCACTGGAGCCGGTTCACGAGGCTGCGCTGG
>PNBE01000014.1:0-8267 GCA_003135895.1 Candidatus Dormiibacterota bacterium | reverse complement strand
ACCTTCAAGTACCAGACCGAACACCGATGGGTGCCGCGCGAGTCCGAGACGCTTTCGGGAAAGGCGGTCGTGATGATCGGCGTCGGTCCGATCGCGCGCAGGACCGCGCAGCTCGCCAAGGCGTTGGGCATGTCGGTGCGCGGTGTCGGCCGGACAGCACGCGGCGGCGATCCCGATTTTGGTGACATCGTCGCGCCAGAGGCGATGCCGGAGCTGTTCGCCAAGGCGGATTACGTTGTCATGGTCCTGCCCGGAACGCCGCAGACCGCCGGCATGGTCGGTGCCACGGAGCTCGGCGCACTCAAGCCCACCGCCCGCCTGATCAATGTCGGACGCGGATCGACGCTCGACCAGGACGCGCTGTGCAGCATGCTGCGCACTGGCCGCCTTGCCGGGGCGGCACTCGACGTCATGAGCCCGGAACCACTCGCGGCAGACTCCCCACTCTGGGACGTACCGAACCTGATCATCTCGCCGCACATGTCCGGTGACCACACCGGCTGGCAGCGCGATATCGCCGATCTGTTCATACGAAATCTTGAGCGGTTCCAGCGGAGCGAGCAACTCCTCAACGTTGTCGACAAGCGCCTCGGCTACGCGCCGTCGGAAACTCCGTGAGCCGCCTCGTGCCTGCGGCAGGTCGCGATGCCTGAGCGCGTGCGCGGGATACGGTCCGGCGAGCTCGCCCCCGGGCCATCGACCCCAGGGATGCAACGCAGCCAGGCTCTTGCCACTGAGCGGGTGTGGGCCGGGGTCGTGCACACCGAGGCCGGGGCATTCTCCGGCTGGCACCATCACGGCGAGCACGAGTCGGTGATCTATGTGGCGACCGGGGCGTTGCGCATGGAGTCGGGGGAAGACGGGCTCGACGTCTTCGATGCCCAGCCGGGCGACTTCGTGTACGTCCCGCCGTACAGCGTCCACCGCGAAGGCAACACCACCGATGGTGTGGCGAGACTGGTGGTCATCCGTTCCGGGCAAGGGCCGTCGGTGGTCAACGTCGCGGGGCCGGAGAGGTGATTTGGGTATGGTTGCGCCACGATGCCGGAGCACCGTCATCCCAACGAGCAGGTCGGGCTCGTGGTGCGCGGCGAGTTCACGTTCACGATCGGCGGTGAGACGCGCCTGCGCAAACCCGGTGACATGTGGGTCATCCCGCCCGGCGTGCCCCACAACGTCGAACGGGCCGGCAAGGCAGGGTGCACGATCGTCGAAAGCTTCTCCCCGCCTCGGGACGACTGGGCGGACAAGCCGCGAACGCCCCCATCGCCGGATCAGTGGCCGCCGAGCTGACCCCCGCCCGAGTCAGTTCCCGTTCGGCTCCTCCGATGCGAAGTGGAGGCCGTGCATGTCCTCCAGCATCCGGTCCGCCAGCCTGAGAAAGCGTCGCGTCCGCCACGCCTGATCGGCATCCCCGGTGGTCAGCACCGGAACCGCCGCCTCCTTGATGGCAAGCAGCAGCGCCTCGAGATCACGCATCAAACCCAGGACGCGCATCCACGCATCTTCCTGTTGGTTCATTCCCCCAGTTCCCCTTCCGCATGCCGAATGGCACGCAGGAACATCTTTGCACATCTGGTGACACGTTTGGAGCGTTCGATCTTGAGGGAGGGGTCCGTGATGCTGGCCGTCGCCGACTAGCGTCCAGTCCTCCTGGGGGAGGCGGCCCGAGCAGTCAGAGGTTGCCCCGTGCCGCCTGCTCGCGCTCGATGGACTCGAACAGGGCTTTGAAGTTCCCCTTGCCAAAGCCCTTGCAGCCCTTGCGCTGGATGACCTCGAAGAACAGCGTCGGACGGTCGCCCACCGGACGCGTGAAGATCTGTAGCAGGTAGCCGTCGTCATCGCGGTCGATCAGGATGTTGAGCGAGCGCAGGCGGTCGAGATCCTCGTCGATGCCGGCGGCGCGATCACCCAGCGCGTCGTAATAGGTGCCCGGAGCTGTGAGGAACTCCACACCACGGTCGCGCATCTCCTGCACGGTGCTGACGATGTCGTCGGTGTGCACGGCGATGTGCTGGATGCCGCTGCCGCGGTAGTAGTCGAGATATTCCTGGATCTGCGACTTCTTGAGACCGACATGTGGCTCGTTGATCGGCATCGTGATCTGCGTCCGCGGGTCTCGCGCGACCTTCGAGCGCAGCGCGCTGTACTGCGTCGCAATGTCCTTTTCGTCGAATTCCTGGAAGACGGAGAACCCGAACACCTCGGAGTAGAAGGAGATCCAGTCGTCCATCTTGCCGGTGTCGACGTTGCCCACCGTGTGGTCGATGAAGCGCAACCCGACACCACCGCCGCTGCGATTGTCGGCGCGGTATCCGGGCCAGAACACCCCCGAATACTCGTTGCGCTCGACGAACGTATGGATGGTGTCACCGAAGGTCGCGATCGATGCCCAGGTGACCACGCCGTGCTCGTCCTCAGCGCGGCTTGGCTCGGCCACGCTGCGTGCCCCACGTGCCGTGGCCGCCTCATATGCCGCCGTCGCGTCCTCGACCCGGAGCGCGATGGTGCGGACTCCGTCGCCGTGGAGCCGGAGGTGGTCGGCGATGTCGCCCTCGGGCTGCAGCGGCGCGGTGAGCACCAGGCGCACCTTGCCCTGCTGGAGCACGTAGCTGGCCCGATCGCGAACGCCGGTCTCAGGGCCTGCGTAGGCGATCACGTCGAACCCGAAGGCCGTGCGGTAGTGGTAGGCGGCCTGCCTCGCGTTGCCGACCCACAACTCAACGTGATCGGTGCCCTCGAGCACCGGCACGCCAATTTCGGCGACCTGAACCATGTGGTTCTATTGTAGGTCTATGAGATCAAGCGGCCAGATCGATCAGGGGGGTGCCGAGGGCGTTCCGACCGGATCGCCGGCAGCGGCGGACCCCGTCGCTGATCCTCGCGAAGCCGACTTCCAGGCGCTGATCGACGCCGACCAGCGCATCGAGCCACGCGATTGGATGCCCGACGGATACCGGAAGACGCTCATCCGCCAGATCGCCCAACACGCCCATTCCGAGATCATCGGCATGCAGCCTGAGGGCAACTGGATCACCCGGGCTCCTTCCCTGCGGCGCAAGGCGATCCTCATGGCCAAGGTGCAGGACGAGGCAGGTCACGGCCTCTACCTGTATTGCGCGGCCGAAACCCTCGGCGTCGATCGTGCCGAGCTCATCGACCTCCTCCACCAGGGTCGTCAGAAGTACTCGAGCATCTTCAACTACCCGACCCTGACCTGGGCTGACGTCGGGGCGATCGGCTGGCTCGTCGACGGCGCCGCGATCACCAACCAGATCCCGCTGTGCCGCTGCTCATTCGGCCCTTACGCGCGAGCAATGGTTCGCGTCTGCAAGGAGGAGTCCTTTCACCAGCGCCAGGGGTTCGAGTCGCTCTACACACTGTCGCACGGCTCCCCCGAGCAGCACGAGATGGCACAGGACGCGGTGAACCGCTGGTGGTGGCCGTCGATCGAGATGCTCGGGCCGCCGGACACCGACTCGACCCATAGCGCGCAATCGACGGCGTGGGGAATCAAACGGTTCTCGAACGATGCGTTGCGGCAGCGCTTCGTCGACATGGTCGCGCCGCAGGCCGTCGTGCTCGGCCTCACACCTCCAGACCCCGAGCTGCGCTGGAACGAGCAACGCGGCCACTACGACTTCGGCGAACCCGACTTCGAGGAGTTGCGCCGCGTCGTCGGCGGTGACGGCCCGTGCAATCGGCAGCGGGCCGCACATCACCTGAAGGCCCACGAGGATGGCGCCTGGGTTCGCGAGGCCTCGGCGGCGTATGCGGCCAAGCACGCAGCCACCACCGCCGCAGCGTGAGCGAGGAAACCCCCGCGCCGCTGTGGGAAGTCTTCATCCGCAGCAAGCGCGGCTTGTCACACAACCACGTGGGCAGCCTGCACGCCCCCGACGCCGAGATGGCGCTGCGCAACGCGCGTGACGTGTACACGCGGCGCATGGAAGGCGTGAGCATCTGGGTCGTCCCGTCGGCGGTGATCACCGCATCGTCACCGGACGAGAAGGACTCGTTCTTCGACCCCGCGGCCGACAAGCCATACCGTCATCCCACCTTCTACTCGATCCCCAAGGAAGTGCAGCAGCTGTGACCCTCGTGGTCGCCGGCGCGGCGGCCGTGTACACGCTGCGCATCGCTGACGATTGCCTGGTGCTGTCGCACCGGCTCGCGCAGTGGTCATCGTGGGCTCCGGCACTGGAAGACGACCTTGCCTTGACCAACATCGCGCTCGACCTGCTCGGCCAGGCGCGCGGGATGTACGCGCGCATCGCCGAGCTGGACGGAACCGGACGATCAGAGGATGACTACGCATTCTTGCGTGGCGAGCGTGCGTTTGTGAACTGCCAGCTCGTCGAGCATGAGAACGGAGACTTCGCGACCACGATGGTTCGCCAGCTGCTCTGTTCGACCTATCAGCTCGCCCAGTGGCAAGCGCTCACCGCGTCGACCGACGAGCAGGTTGCGGCGGTTGCGACCAAGGCCGTGAAGGAGACCGCGTACCACCGCGACCTCGCGACCGACTGGACGCTCCGGCTTGGAGATGGAACCGACGAGAGCCATCGCCGCATGGAGCACGCCCTCGCCGCGCTCTGGCCGTTCACAGCCGAGCTCTTCGAGAGCGACGCGGTGACCCGTGAGGTGGCCGCCCTGGGCGTGGGCCCCGACCCGGGCGACCTTCGCCCCGAGTGGGATGCGTACATCACTCGCGTTCTCGGCGACGCGACGCTGCCGGCTCCCGAGGTGAGCTGGAGACCGACCGGCGGGCGGCAGGGACTGCATACCGAGGCTTTTGGGTACATGCTCGCTGAGATGCAACACGTCCATCGGTCATTTCCTGGGGTGACGTGGTGACCGCCATCGACGAGATCCGTCGCATCGCCGGTGCGATTCCCGATCCGGAGATGCCCGCTCTCACGATCGCGGATCTCGGCATCCTTCGCGATGTCCGGATGGACGGTTCCGGCCATGTCGACGTCGACATCACGCCGACATATTCGGGGTGTCCAGCCCTCGACGTCATCCGCGAGGACGTGGAGCGATGCATTCGGGACCAGGGCTACACCGATGTTGCAGTGCGCGTCGTGCTGTCGCCCGCGTGGACAACCGAATGGATGTCTGAGGCCGGCCGGGTCAAGCTGCGGGAATACGGCATCGCTCCTCCCCGTCAACAGCTGTTCGACCTGCAGTCCCTGAAGATCGCTGTGGAATGTCCCCGATGCGACTCACCGCGCACCCACGAGCTCGCGCACTTCGGGTCGACACAGTGCCAGGCGGTACGCCGGTGCGACGCGTGCGGCGAGACATTCCCGCACTTCAAGGAGCACTGAAGGCTTGACCGTCACGCCGGTTGCGGCGTCCGCGGGACATCGGCGCGCAACCATCCATCCGCTTCGGGTGAAGGGGGTCGAGTCGCTGACCGACGACGCTGTGGTCATCGAGTTCGAGGTTCCTCCCGAGCTGGCCGGCGAGTACACGTTCACCCATGGGCAGCACGTCTCGCTCCGCTTCGAGGCGGCCGGGGACGACGTCAGGCGCAGCTACTCGATCTGCAGCGCCGCCGGCTCCGGGCAGCTCCGTGTGGCGGTGAAACGCCTCCCGGGCGGGATTTTCTCCGCCTACGCCATGGAGCAGCTCCGCCCCGGCGATGTGGTCGAGGTGGTGACGCCCATCGGCCACTTCAACACGCCGCTGGACGCGGGTCGCGCGACGTCGTACGCGATGATCGCCGCGGGCAGCGGGATCGCGCCCATCCTCTCCATCGTCAGCACCATTCTCGCCGTCGAACCGCGCAGCTCGGTGACGCTGATCTATGCCAACCGGGCGGTGAAGGACATCATGTTTCTCGAGGAGCTCGAGGACCTGAAGAACCAGCACCCGGAACGGTTTGCCCTGTACCACGTGCTGTCGCGCGAGGAGCAGGAGGTGCAACTCTTCCACGGGCACATCGATGCTGAACGGCTGAACATGTTCCTCGATCAGCTGGTGCCGCCCGATGACGTCGACGAGTGGTTCCTGTGCGGTCCGCGCGACATGATCGAGGCGGCGCGATCCGTGCTCCTGCAGCGCGGCGTCGAATCGGAGCACGTGCACGCCGAGCTCTTCCATGCCGAGGACGCACCGCGCCCGGCGCGCGCTGCCGGACAGGTCGCGTCGACGCAGCCGTCGAGTGCATCGGAGGTGACCATCATTCTCGACGGACGCAGCTCGATCTTCACAGTCGACCCGGATGGCGAGCGAGTCCTCGACGCCGCGTTGCGTGTGCGCAACGACGCGCCCTACGCGTGCAGGGGCGGCGTCTGCGGCACCTGTCGCGCCCGGCTGGTGAGCGGCAGCGTCGAGATGGATCAGCATTTCGCGCTGGAACAGCGCGAGATCGACGCCGGCTTCGTGCTCGCCTGCCAGTCACATCCGACCTCGCCGAAGGTCGTCCTCGACTTCGACCAGTGATCAGACCTCGCGCGACGAGCGGGATCAGATGATCGGGGTCAGCCAGCTCGCGAAGCGGTCGTTCTCACCCTTGCAGGCGCCAAAGTAGAGATCCTGGAGCTTGCGGGTCACCGGACCCGGAGCCCCCGAGCCGACGGTGCGCCGGTCGATCTCGATCACCGCTGAGACCTCAGCGCCGGTGCCGCAGAGCAGGACCTCGTCGGCGACGTAGAGCTCGCTGCGATCGATGGTTCGCTCGATGACCTCGACGCCGAGCTCGTCTCGCGCGAAGGTCATGAGCACCGAGCGAGTGATGCCTTCGACGATGTTCTCCGACGGCGGCGGCGTGATCAACTGGCCTCGGCGGAGGATGAAGAGGTTCTCCGCGCTGCCTTCGCAGACGTGGCCGTCCTGGGTCATGAGGATCGCCTCGTCGAACCCGTTGAGAAATGCCTCGGTCTTGGCGAGCGCGCTGTTGATGTAGATGCCGGTCGCCTTCGATCGTGCCGGCGCCACGTTGTCGTCGATGCGCCGCCAGCTCGAGACCTGGCAACGGATGCCCCCGGTCGTGTCCACGTAAGCGCCGAACGGTACCGGGACGATCATGAAACCGTCGCGCAGGTTGTGAAAGCGAATGCCGATCTCCTCGGTCGCCTTGTACACCAGCGGGCGCACATATACGTCGGTGGTGAAGGCATTGCGACGGAGTAGCTCGACGGTGATGTCGCACAGCTCGTCGACGCTGTGTGGCAGCTCCATGTGGAGCATCCGCGCGTTGCCGGTCATGCGCGCGAAATGATCCGGCATCCGGAAGACGTTGATCCGATGCTGCCGCTCACTCCAGTACGCCCGGATCCCCTCGAAGCAGCCGGTCCCGTAATGAAGCGCGTGGGTGAGCAGGCCGAGATGTGCGTCGCCGTACCTGCACAGCTCGCCTTCGAAGTACACCCATGTGTCCGCCTGTGCGCGGCGCAGCTCCGAGTTTGCGGTGGGTGCTTTGGTCGGGATCTCAGTCATCCACGCTTGCCTCGTCAGGAGTTTCGACGAGGTCCGCGAGATGCCTGATGAAACCGCCGGCGACGCCTCCCTCAGCAACACGGTGATCGAAGACCAGCGAGAGCTCAACCACCGAGCGCGGCACCACGTAGTCGTCCACGACCCAGGGGCGCGTCGCGATCCGTCCGACGCCGAGGATCGCTGCCTCGGGGGGATTGATGATCGCGGTGCCTCCGTCGACGCCGAAGGCACCGAAGTTGGAGACCGTGAAGGTGCTGCCGCGGAGATCGGTCGCGTCGATGGACCCGTCGCGAGCTGAGGTCGCAAGCCGCTGGAGGTCATCGGCGACGTCTGGCAACGACTTGCTTTGCGCGTCTCGAATCACCACGACGACGAGGCCGCGATCCGTCTGCACAGCGACCCCGAGGTGAATCGGCGTGAAGTGCACGATCTCGTTCGTCTGGGTGTCGAAATGCGCATTGAGCCGGGGAAACTTCCGGAGCGCGATCACGCAGAGCCGCAGGATGATGGCGAACGGTGTCACCGAGGCATCCGTCGTTCCGGGCGGCAGCTCCGCACGCAATTCCATGAGCCGGGTTGCATCGGCGCGAACGAATGCGGTGGCGGTGGGCGCGTCGCGGTGAGAGCGGGCAAGCCGCTCCGCGGCGATCCGCTCGACGCCCGTGAGCACTGTGCGTTCGCCACCCGCAACCGTCGCGGGGCTTTCGGTTACCGGCGCGGCGCTGTCCTCGTTCGCCGCGCGTTCGAGGTCTGCCTTGGTCACCATGCCGCCGGGTCCGCTTCCGGCAATCCTGGTCAGGTCGATGCCCAGCTCGGCG
>PNBE01000008.1 GCA_003135895.1 Candidatus Dormiibacterota bacterium | reverse complement strand
AGATGTGTATAAGAGACAGGGTCACCGTCGTTCCGATCAAGTGGCAGGCCACCGGCTCGCCCGGCCTCTTTCCGGGACTCGAGGCCGACCTTGAGGTCGCCGCGATCGGGCCCATGTTCACGCAACTCACCCTGCGCGGACGCTACGAACCCCCGCTCGGCACGCTCGGGCGGCAGATCGACCGTTTGCTTCTGCACCGCGTCGCCGAAGCCACGGTCCGCTCCTTCATGCGCCGCCTCGCCGAGAGCCTCACCAAGACCGTCTCCGAGGATAGGAACTGACAGCCCTTGCGGCGGACACGCATGACCGCGGCTGCCCAGCGGCCAGCTAGCTGTGCAACCGACGATGGCCGCTTACACACGTGCTCCGGTCTTTTGGCGCAGTCGCTCGTAGGGAGTTTGGCCGCCCAAGGCTCCGTGCGGACGATCGAAATTGTAGAAGTCCTCCCATTCCTGGAGCTTGGTGGTGAACAGCCGGGCGTCGTCGAGCACGACGCCATCGAGGAGCCGGTAGAACTCGTCGGCGTCGATCCGATGTGATCGTTCGACCTTGCCGTTGAGCCGGGGCGTGGCCGGCTTGATGTACACGTGCTGGACGCCGCGGTCGAGGACGTGCCAGTGGAAGGCGGACTGGAACTCCGCACCGTTGTCGGTCTGGATCACCTCGACCCGGAAGGGCAGCTTCTCGAACACGTAGTCAATGCCATAGGCCTATGCTTCGTCGCGGACCGGACGTGCGCCTTCCCAGTCTCCGAGGCGGACGGCGAACCCATCCCGGCTGTCCTCGAGCGGCACGCCCGGTCTCGTCCATTCCAGCTGACCCACAACGCCCGAGTCAAACTGAGGCACTACCGCGTAGTGACACCTCGAGCGGGTGCAACTAAAGCCAGAGCACCATGTCAGCTCAGTGGATCTTCCAGGTTCACGCCCGTAGATCGGGCGGACTCGGATTCACGCCTAGGACGAGGTGCACAACATGAACGTCGGTGTCATCGTAGTGATCGCGGTTGTGGCCCTGATCGTCGTTGGTCTGCTGCTCGCCATCCGCATCGTTCAGCAGTACGAGATGGGTGTCCACTTCCGCCTCGGCAAGGTGATCGGCGTCCGGATGCCGGGTTTGAGGCCGATCGTGCCGGTCATCGACGTCCTGCGCCGTATCTCTCTGCGCATCGTCACCATGCCAATCCAGTCTCAGGGGATCATCACCCGTGACAACGTCAGCATCGGCGTCTCAGCGGTCGCCTACTTCAAAGTCGTCGATGCCGTCAAGTCGGTGGTGGCGATCGAGAACGTGAGTGACGCTATCAACCAAATCGCGCAGACGACGCTGCGGAAGGTGGTCGGACAGCACACGCTCGACGAAACGCTCGCTGAGACCGACCGTATCAACCTGAACATTCGCGAGATCCTCGACGTCACCACGTCGGACTGGGGGGTGCTGGTCACTCTGGTGGAGCTGAAGGACATCCAGCTGCCGGAAAGTATGAAGAGGGCGATGGCGCGCCAAGCGGAGGCAGAACGCGAGAAGCGCGCCAAGATCATCGCTGCGGAAGGAGAGGCATTGGCTGCGGACCAGCTCGGGGTCGCAGCCGACATCATGATGGCCCACCCGGTGGCGCTTCAGTTGCGCAACTTGCAGAGCCTGGTGGAGATTGGTGTCGACAAGAACACCACCGTTGTGTTCCCTGCGCCGATCATGAGCACGATCGAGGAACTCGGGAGTTTCATTGCTCGCGAGAAGGNNAGCCCGCGACGTTGCCCAGCCAGCGCCGGGTGCGCGCGTGACGACGGCGCGCGGCGCGGGGCGGGGGCGCCACATGTCCAGCGAGGGCAGTTCAGCGCGTGAGTCGGCAGTCTCATGACGCTGCACGGAGGGGTGGATGGATTACCTACGACGGCAGCGTCGTGGCCGACGTGGCGAAAGCAGGCGCTCAGCTGCATCCTCGAGCACGGTCAGCCTACCCGCCAACGACATTCTCGGAATGTGTACGCGGTCACGCCGATAACGGACTGCGGCGCTGTCACCGCTGAGCCCTACGGCGCAATGCCGTGGCGCTCCGAGCACCTGGCCGAGCCTTGGGCCCGGCACAAAGGCGTTTAGGTCAGCAGGAGAATCATCATGGCACGCGTACCAGACTTCTATTCGACGAATGAGATCAAGCAGCCACCCGAACGGCGCCGCTACCACAATGATGATCGCTGCGGACCGGGCCGAGCGATCTCGCAGCTCGACAAACGCCATGGCACCGCCGGATACAAATTGTGCGAGGACTGTCGGAAGCTTCTTTAGTATCGGCAGTCGCCGAGCGATGCAAGGGCGCGCTCCAGCGAGCGCAGCCTCGGGCACCCCAGCGTGCAATTATCACTGGGATGATCCCGAGGTGTGCACAACCGCCAGCACCGCCATCCCGAATCTGGCGCGTGCCGTGACGCCGTGCGCGCGGCTGCCATGATTCGCGAGATTGCCGAGTGCCTCGAAAGGGTCTCGTGCAGCTGACGGATCAGCCATGTGCGCGCAGTGTAACCAGTGACGGTAACCATAAATGTACAGACCCGAAGGGCTGACCGCAGGAGGTGCACGGTGAGACGGATAACGAAAGCGGCGCTCACGCTCGCGGCCGCGGTGATTACGGCGGCCGCGAGCGTGGGGGTGGCCGCGGGCCCGGCGTCGGCGGCTTACCCGCCGCCGAGCATTCATCTGCTGTGCACGGCAGCGGCCAACGGCGGCACGCTGCACGGTAGCGTATGCGCGCTGCCCCCCGGAGTCACCACCGCGCCGAACAACTACTCCGCGACTATCGCGGTGGGCAAGGCTGGCGCCGCTGGCCGTATAGTCAATTTCGCCCTGACCGCGGGCAGCCTACCGCCCGGCCTGAGCATGCCCGTCCAGGGCGGGTCCGGCACCGTCATTACCGGGAATCCCACCCAGGCCGGAACGTTCAACTTCACCGTCAAGGCGACCGACGGGAGCCTGACCTCCACGCTGGCCTACCAGATCACCGTCACTGTGCAAGGCCCGCCGGACCAGCTGCTGTGCAACGCTGCCAACGGCGGCTTCCTGATCAACGCGGTCTGCGTGCTGCCCGACTCCGTCGTCGGTCGGCCTTACCAAGGGCACCTGCCCACCAGCCACAACGCTACCGGCACGCTCAGCATCGTCGCTGGCGGCCTGCCGCCAGGGCTGTCCCTGCCGGCCAACTTCGGCCCGTCCGGTGCGATCATTAGCGGTACTCCCGGCCAGCCGGGCAGCTACGCCAGCTTCGCTTTCACCGTGCAAGGCACGGGCGATCAGGGCCAGCCCCTGTACCAGGTCTACCAGATCAACGTCAACCAGGACCTGCCGCTGACTATCAACGCGAGCGGCGGGTCAGCCCTCGGTCCGGGGATGGTCGGCGGGGCGTATGCGCAGAACTTCTTCCTCAGCGGGGGGGCCGGGCCCTACACCTGGGCCGTTGCCGCCGGGCAACTCCCACCCGGCCTCAAATTGCGGAGCTATGGCGACCCGCGCGACACCAACAATGAGCTCGCCGGAACACCGACCACGGCCGGTACCTTCACATTCACCATGCGGCTCAGTGACTACAACGGGCAGCAAGCAACCCAGCAATTCACCCTCACCATCGATCCGCCGCTGCAGATCACCACTACCAAGCTTGCGACCGGAACAGTTAGTGTGCTGTACAGCCGCGACCTCATCGCCCAAGGCGGCGCACGTCCGTACTCCTGGTTCATCGCCACGGGCCAACTCCCGCCCGGCCTCTATCTCGATACGACCGCTCCTGACTTCAACAACGTCGTGAGGGGAACGCCGACCCAGGCTGGCACGTTCAACTTCACCATGCAGGTGCAGGACTCACAGGACAATTGGGCGAGCGGGACGGTGACTATCACGATCGATCCGTAGAGCCGAGCGGCGAAACAGGGCGCGGCTTTCAAACCGGTGTCCGCGATGGCGTCATTGGTATCGCCGGAGCGCGCCCGAAGCCGCGATTCCTGTCAATTCCTGTTACGCGGGCGTTCCCGCTTTGCCCACCGTACACCGATCCGTGTCTCGGGGCGTCTGTTTCAGGAACTCGGCCGCGACCCCGACGACGAGGAGATCGCGGAGGAGATGGGCCTCACGCCGTCAAAGGTGCGCGAGATACTCAGGATCTCTCGGGAGCCCCTTTCGCCGCCCGGCCCGATCGGGGAGGAGGACGATGCTGTGCTTGGCGACTTCGTCGAGGATAAGGAAGCCACGTCGCCGCCGGAGGCGGCAGCACTCACCATGCTGCACATCGAAGTGGAGAACATCCTCGACACGTTGACCCCGCGCGAACGTCGTGTCCTGCAGCTCCGGCTTCGGCCTTTCGACGCCCGTCAGCTGACATTGGAGGAGGTCGGCAAGCGATTCGGCGTCACTCGCGAACGCATTCGTCAGATTGAGGCCAAGGCGCTGCGCAAGCTGCGTCACCCATCTCGCAGCAAGAGGTTGACCGACTTCCTCGAATAGCTGACATGACGCGGTGCAGTGTTGCCGAAAGCAGAGGGTCGTCGGTCACACGAGCGTTCTGTCACCTGACGCTGGATGTTGGCGAGCGTAGTCTCGAAAGTGCGGTTCGCGTGGGAACCCCACCGTCTTCTCGTACCCCAACGGAGACCCGATACCGGTTCCTTCGTGTGCCCCGCGTGCAATCAGCGACGTCACCCGAGGGTTCAGATAAACGGTGCGGCGGAGCAGCGTCAATCCGGAGCCTCGGGTGATGCCAACGCCGATGCCAATTGGGAGTCGGAGCCAGTCGGTTGCTGTCGGTCCGATGGGCCGGAGCGTATTCAGGAGACGGCCCCAGACGGCGCCAGTCAGGCTCCGTACGCTTTCTGGAAATGCGGTTGGTGGGGTGACCCGCCACTAGGGTTCGATTCCCGCTCGCTCCGGTTTTGTGCTGCCCGCAGGCCAGGCGATGGTCGCGATCGTCTAGCGTGGCTACCCCTGCCGTCGACGACGGAGCGTGTTTGCGATCAGCCAAGGCGTTCGTCGCCTTGCTGTAGCCTCCCGATCACGATCGATACAGTCTCGGCAACGACGACGCCAGTCGTATCACCAGCTCCATGAGCGGGACGCCGTAGCAGCCGGCCAGCTCTTCCGCCGTGATCGTCTCGCTNNCCGAGATGTCGATAACCGTGTGCTCCAAGTGCGTACCAAGCAAAGGAGCCCTACGGCCGGCAATCAAAGCGCTGGCGCCGCCCACTTGCTGCGGCAGGCCGTCAGCGTGCCCGATTGGGATCACCGCGGTCCGAAGTGGTCGTGCGGCCCCCGGCTGAGCCGCGTACTTCCCGGGGCCTGATGTGAACTCGGCAACTTGGATCACGCGGGACTTGATGGCAGCTATGGCTGGCGAAACCACAAGCCGCGTCTTCCACAGTCCCTCCAGCAGCCCGAAAACCGCACGACCTGGGTTGACAGCCGACAACTCAAAGTTCGGATACCCGGCTAGCACGCGGCTGCTCGCAACCATTCTCTGGAAATCCGAGAATCCCGCTGCCTCCGCCAAGCGGCAAGCTTCTTCAAAGACCTCGAATTGGGCCTCGCTCGCCGAACGATCCTCAGGATCGAAGAAGTGGGTGTATAGCCCCGCCAGTGTGACGCTCCTGGATTCCCTCAGCTTGAGAAACGCTTCCGGCCACTCCCGCTTCTGGAATCCGAGGCGGCCGAAGCCGGTATCTACCTTAACGAAGGCGGACACGTCTCGATTCAGAGCAGAGAAGGCTTGGAGACTGGGAAAGTCGTGGATCGTGACGGTGAGGTTCAGACGAAGGACTTCCTCCGCCGCATCAGGGGTGCCGCACGCATAGAGGAGTATGGGGGCCACGATCCCGGCCTGCCGAATAGCACGAGCATCGCGAGGGTTTCCTACGGCGATCGCGTCGGCACCGGCATCCAGCGCCACGCCAGCAGCTTCGGCTGCGCCACATCCGTATCCGTCGGCCTTGCACACCGCGTACAAAGTCACCCCCGGACCGATCTGCTGGCGAATCGAGCGGACATTGTCGCGCACGGCAGCTAGGTCGATCTCAACCCAACTTGGTCGCAACCGGCGATCGAAGTCGCTCTCATCGTGCCGTGGCGGCAGTGAACTAAGCATAGTCACGACCGAGGGAGGGCACCGGTCGCTCCTGGTTAGTCAGGTCGCAACGGCGCCGCGTGCCGCCTTTGATAACAAGATCGGACAAGGTTGGACGGCCTGTCTGGAACCCACGCTGGGTCGCTCGTCGTGCGTCCGGCTCACTCGTTGCCGCTCTGGCAGCTTGCTGCCGAATCACTGGATACTTCCGCCTTTGTGAACTACTCGCTCTCATGTCCGGAGCGGGATGGTGCGCGGGGTGTGGGCGGGGAGTCGATCCATGATCTCCCCTATGGCAGCGGGCGCCTTTAACCCTGATCCGGTTAGCACCACGACGTTTCTACCAACTGGGTCAACATCACCTGATGCCGTGAGTTTGCGAAGACCCGCTAGAGCCGTGGCACTGGTGGGTTCCACGTAGTGCCCGCACCCGAGCAGCTCTGCGAGAGCCAATTCAATCTCGTGTTCCGTTACACAAATGGCCTTGCCATCACTCCAACGAACAGCGCGAAGCACCGCAGCACCTCTCACGGGCAGACGGCATGCGATTCCCTCGGCAACCGTAGTCCCATGTTGTGTCGGCCGCGGCGAAAGTAGCTGTCCGGCGAACGCTTCGGCAATGGCAGGAAAGGCGGCCGCCTGCACCGCGAAGATACGGGGCACCCGACTGATGCTCCCAGCGAGCTCCAAGGCTTGGAATGCCCTTGCGACACCCAATACCAGTCCTCCCTGACCACAGGGCACAACGATCGCATCCGGACTCTCGTACCCGAATTGCTCCCAGAGTTCGAAGCCGAGACTCGAAACACCGGCTAGGAACGCCGGATGCCAGTTGTGACTGGCATAGAACATTCGGGACGATGCCTCGACTGCTGCAGCAGCGACGGCGGAGCGATCGCCGTCGATTAGCAGCAATCGTGCTCCATACGCCTTGATTTGAGCTAGTTTCGCCGGTGACGTCCTGGCTGAAACGAAGATGCTGCAGACGATGTCACCGGCCGCGCAGTAGGCTGCGATCGACGCACCCGCGTTGCCCGAGGAGTCTTCGATCGCTTCCCGAATTCCCTGAGTCCTGAGCTTGGACAGGAGGACCGCTGAGCCCCTGTCTTTGTAGCTGCCCGTCGGAAATAGGTAATCTAGTTTGAGCCAGGCCTGTAACCTCTGGTTCTGGAAAAGTGGCGTCATGGTCTCGCCCAGGCGCAGCCGGTCGCGCCCGGGTACTGCTGGTAGCGCGGCGGCGTAACGCCACAAGCCGGGCTCGTCGGCATCAATGTCCAAGGCGGCAAATGCCTTCGGCTCAGCAAGCTCCAGCAGGCCTCCACATTCGCAACGCCAGACGGGGGCATCCTCGGAATGGCTCGCGCCACAATGTGTGCAGAGGTAACTCACGGGCATGACGTACTCAGCTGCGAGCCGCCGCACAACTCATCGTGCTCTGAACTCCGACGACTCCTCGTAATGTCGGTCGACAGATCTCTCCACGCAGCACTCCGTTCTTCAACCGAACAGGAATAGTAGGTCACCCACGTCGAAAGTTCGCTGCTACTCTCTCTCAAAAGTCACTGTTCAGTAGCGAGCGCCCTCCGTTCAAGACTAACAGCTGACCGTTCATGAAGCCAGCCTCCTCGCTGGCGAGGTACACGTACAACGCCGCCACATCTTCTGGTGTGCCACCACGGCCAGTTGGATTGTTGCGGGCCGCTACAGCAACGCCTTCCGGGCCCATGGAATTGACGGGGTCAAGTGACTGCGGTGACGCAACAGTACCCGGGGCGACCGCATTCGCTGTGATGCCCTTGCCGCCAAATTCGACCGCGAGCGTTCTGATCATCCCCACTACGCCGGCTTTTGCGGCAGAGTAATGCACATGCTCCGGCCAGGCTTGGACGGTACCGGCAATTGAGGAAGTGACCAGCAACCGTCCATAGTGGGCCTTCACCATGAAGGGGAGTGCAGCTCGAAAACACCGCCAAGCTCCCGCCAGGTCAACTTCCATCACAAGGTTCCACGCATCATCACTGAGCTCAAGCGAAGGGACCGTTCGAGCGATTCCCGCGTTGGCGATGACAATGTCAACGCGTCCCAATTTCTCCGCGGTGTTGGCGACACACGCATCGACTGAAGCCGAGCTGGTCACGTCCAACTCGTGCGTCAGTACCTTGCGCCCAGTATCGGCGACCCGGATCCGGACCGGCTCGACGTCATGGCCGTCCGGGGGATACCAGCCAAGAGCAACGTCAGCACCCGCTTCAGCCAAGGCGATCGCCGTCGCAGCTCCTATGCCCGAGGCCGCTCCTGTGACGAGCGCTACACGATCGGTCAAGTCAAACACGTGTTCCAGTCCTCCTTCGCTCTCAAGCGCTACTGCTTCAACCTCGATCGGATTCCCCGCAGATTGCACCCGAGGGTCGTTCGCGCGGGAAACGGGAATCGGGAATACTGCTCGTACATCGCATCGAGCTTCGTCACCTGCTGGGGATTAGGTGGGTAGACGTTCACTTTGACCGTCCTGTACATACCGCTTCGGCCTGCCTCAATGACCGCTGCCAGACTACGAAGAACTTGGTGCGCTTGGGCAGCGAGACCTTCCGGTATGTTCCCGAAGTAGCTTCCTGCGGGCGCTGTCCCGAAAAGTACACAAACCCTGCAACGGCGGTCGCTAGGGAATAGAGTGGCGTCGGCGCCGGCACTCCCTCCCCCAGCATCAGCCGGTACGACGACACGTCCCCACTCCATGGTAGGGGGACTTGCCGTTTTCTCCGACCCATCAGCCCCCGGCCTTCGCGCCGACTGCCTGTCCCAAGGCGCGGCTCACTACGTGTCGCGCGACAATCTCGGACGCATCAAACACCGGGACGCTGACCTCCAGCTGCCCTCGGGCTCCAAACAACGAGAACTCAGTGCATGCCAAGATGAGTGCGGTCGCCCCTTGCCCAACGACGTCATCTACCCCTGCCATCAAATCATGCTTCGCAACCGGACTTTGGGGCCCGAGATGCTTTATCCCTTCGATACCGTAAATAGAACGCATTACGTCGGCCTGTCTCGACGCGGTAGGCACCACGCACTGGATGCGACGCGCCTCCAGGGGAATCCGATAGATGTCGGCGAATATGGTGCCGGTACTTGCGAGAATTCCCGCCCGCTTGACTCCCGCTGCCAAGACGGCGTCTGCGACCACTGATGGCCAATCCACAAGTGGAATGGCTACCGCTGCCCGAATATCCTCGCTAAACGCATGAGCTGTATTGCATGGCATGACCAGAAAGCTCGCACCTGACTTCTCCAGTCCCTTGGCCATAGCGATGAGCGATGGCCTGGGATCCTGTCCTTGAGAGCGCAAAAAGGCGGAACGATCCGGTACCTGAGGGTTACAATCGACGAGGACGTGAAGGTGATCCTGATCACGCTCTGCAGGCGTCGCGGCGATGATCTTCGCCAGAAAATCTACAGTGGCGGCCGGTCCCATCCCCCCAAGCACTCCAACCGTCTGCCTGCGCACGGCACCTACCTCGATTTCTCCGATCAAAACCAACATTTCCTCATCGCATCGTCACCCACCTTCGAAGTGAACCCACTCTACCGTTCTTAAAGCTGTATCCCAGTCTCCTTTCCCAACTCGCCTTCAAAGTCGAGGATCCTAGTCGCGTTATCAAGCGCCTCGGGCCGCTTCACCCGCAACACGGCGAGTACCACAAAGCCTAGAACAAGCCACCCGAGCGCGATGAATGGAGCAAGAACCACCGGGTAAGAGGGCAATGGCACTACGGAGAAGTAGAGGGGAAAACAAAAGAGTACGGCCCCCAGAATCGGTATGACGAGGTGAAGGAACACATTGAACTCTCCTCGATAGAAGCGGTAGTAGAGGACCGGCACGGCCAGGCAAGCGACGACGAATAGGGCGATGAAGAAGAGCGTTTGGATCTCGCCGAGGAAGAAGTAGGCATTGAAGCCACCAAACGCAAAACCACACACGAGTGCAAGTGCCCCGTTCACGACTCCGATGGCCAAAATGGCGACAGAGGGTGTCCGGTGTTTCGGGTGGGTGTCGGCCAGTCTTCTTGGGAGCAGCGCCGCGCGACCCATCGCGAAAACCGCCCTGGACCCACCGTTGGTCCCTGCTTGGGCATTGGCGTAAATACTATTGAGAAGCGCCAAGAAGACGAAGATCCACCCCCAGCTCACGACACCCTTCGCTAGAACGACCCACGGGTCTGGGTTCGTCGCATAGCTCGCCAGCGCGTTAACACCCCAGCCGATGACGCCTGCGTACGCTCCGACGGTGTACAAGAGCCCTATGCCGATGGTCGCGATGAAGATTGCCAGTGGAATATTTCGGCGAGGGTGCGTCGTCTCTTCGGCCAGCGGCGCCGAGGTCTCAAATCCAAGGAACATAAAGATCGCGAAGATCATGCCCTTGAAGATGCCGCTCCAGCCGCCTTGCACGCCCGGAGCCGACGGCGTAAATACACTCAGGGTGTTGAGCGATCCTGCGTGGATTATGAGCACAACACCCAGAACGAGGAACACCAGAACCTCGAACATTGCCAGCACGATGGCTACCCGCGAAGAGGTGCGGATGCCCAAGTACGTAACTCCTGTCACCAAGACGACCAAGAAAACGACGCAAAGCCAAAGGGGCACCGAAAAGTTGTAGTACTCTTGGAGTACGGAGTTCAAGATTGGCGCCAATACAACGTAGAGAGCGGACGGAATGATCACCTCGGCGCTCAGAACTGCCCACGCAGCTAGAAACCCCATCTCGCGACCCATGCTCTTACCGAGGTAAGACATATAGTATCCAGCGGAGGGCATGTGGCGCACCAGCTGTGCTACGCACGACCCGACGAGCAGGCACCCGAGAATTGCGATGAGCATGGACAGGGGCGCGCCTGCTCCTGCAAAGGCGATTACGCCCGTCAGTGCGAAACCGACCGATACGGCGGGGGCCATATGGGTAACGCCTTGTGCCACGACACTGGGCAGGCCAATTGCATTGCGCTGGAGTTCCCCGGGTACGTATTTCTCGTCCGGAGCGGCATCCTTTGGGCTGATGCGTTGGTTCATAGCGCTAAGTTGTCCTCACTCTGAATAACCTCAATCCTTCCATGCGACAGCGCGCACGGGTGAGCCACTGGAACCAGGGACGGGCAACGGCAACGCGGAGAACCTGACTCGTTGGCCAACGATCGATTCGAGATTCGTCAGCCCTTCGAGGATATATACATTCGCGCTAAGACAGATGGTATGAGCAGGCCAGTGGGGCGGCGGCGTCGCCTTGTCGTACCAGTGCTGGACATAGATGGCGTCGTACAGATGCTCGAATGAGTAGGATTCGACGCCGACAGCCTTGATGTGGCGATCCACCAGCCATTGCGCGCCGTCCGCCGTCATGTACGTCTGTTCCAGCGGGTAATCTTCCACTCCCTTCGCCGGCTTCTCCGCAGAGTAGATGAGTACGATGTCTTCAGCCTGGACGGAGGGCTCGGCTCTTTCGAAGTCATCAGCGGTGATCCCCCGCCCGTTGGCGAACGCGCAGTCGATGACCACTGCCTCACCCACAAGGCGGCTGATGTCGACCTGATCTACGGACGGAGCCCCCTGGACGATGTGGATCGGCGCGTCAAGATGAGTCCCCAGGTGATCGTTCAACGTCCATCGACAGACCATCCCGTTCTCAGTGTCCCAATTGCGAAGGTAAGAGAGTTCGATTCCGGAATAAGGCGATCCGGGTTCAGCAAACTTGCCCGCGAGAGCGATGACTGACTCGTTAGTGAGCGGCCGTGTCAGGTCGATCAACCTAGGCGACCACGCCATATCCTGCCTCCTTTCGAAATTCAGCTAACTTGGAAGCGGCCGCCGCCGCGCAATGGGCCGTCATGCTACTGGGGCCATAAGTTCATCGAGTCGATCTGTCGGGAAACCATCGAATTGCACCCCCTTTCGACCTACGACTGTTTGGGCATTGAAGAGCGAATTGAGAACGGCTTCCTCGGTGGCCTCACCGACTGCCTGGAACAGCGGGTCCATTGACGGACTGTCATCGGAAAGCACATGTTCCCCGTCCCTACCGTGCGTAGCTGAACCACTTCCAGGTGCGTGAGAGGTGAAGCCAATAGCGATCTCACCGCTGTTGTGGGCGGTCGACGAGCCTGTTCGTGCTAGGCCATTCTGAACGCGGCGCAGCAAGCGGCTCAACTGCCGGTCACTGACGGGTGCATCGGTTCCCACCACGACGATTATGGAGCCGCCCGCCGCGGCCGGCGGCTGCCCTCGTCGCTCTGACTCGAGCTTCTTGCCCACTGGACGACCGACGATCAGGAGCTCCCCAAGCTGACAGAAGTTCGAGAGCACCAGAACGCCGACAGTCCACGGTGCGCTATCGCCCACAAGGCGGGAGGCGGTTCCGATCCCGCCCTTAAGTCCAAACGCAGACATTCCCCGCCCAGCTCCGACATCGCCCTGTAGAACAGGCCCCGTTGAGGCCGCTTGGAGCGCCAAATGAACATGTCGTGGACGGACGTGCCTGCCCCGCATGTCGTTGAGGAGCGAATCGTTGCACTCCGCCACTACGGTGTTGACGGAACTCAGAGACTCGCCGACGGCTGGGTTGTCTTTCAGGAGAACATCGAGGAGTCCCTCGGTGACCGCTGGAATCGAGAATGTGTTGGTGAGCGCGATGGGGGACTCGAGTTGCCCAAGCTCCTGGATCTGGACTAGGCCGGTTGACTTACCGAACCCGTTGATGACATGGCAACTGGCGACCACTTTGTGCAGAAAGGTATTGCCTTGGTGGGGAAGGACGACCGTGACGCCGGTTTGAATCGACGGACTCGACTCGCTCGTGACGGTACAGTGCCCAACCGCCACGCCCTTGACATCCGTGATCGCGTTCTTGGGTCCGGCTGGCAATGTGCCAATCTTGACGCCGAGAGCAGCTGCTGACAAGGCGCCGCGAGCGACAGTCACCAGCTGCACGTCCACATCGGTGTAGGGTCGGCGTGTAGCGCGTTGCGATAGCCGCTTCGCGTGCGACCCGCGTTCATCTGCTCTTACCTGAATCCGATACCGCTCTCTGAGGCCCTGCGACCGTCCGGCTGCTGCGTGCTGAATGCATGGAATTCCTCCTCAAGCCCTTGAGGAGGAATTCTCAACATTGCGACTAATCTTGTCAAGCGGCACCCCCGTGGGGCACAATTTGAATTCGGAACGAATCCGTCAGGCGAAGGCGAGCGGGCTCTGGACCAGCCGAACAAGCCTGGCGCTACCTGAGATAGAGCGCCGCCGAGACTTAACCTGAAAGCGAGGCCATGAACATTAGCGACCTGACCTCCGAACTCATCGACTGGCGCTTCAAGGCCTTTCCTATTCGAGACAAGGCGCCGGCGATCTCAGAGGTGCCCGATCTTGGATGGGACGCATTCACCGATTTCGCCCTTCCGGTTCTTGTTCTCAAAGACTCGGCCATCCAGCACAACATTGACCTCATGGGGAGCTTCTGCCGGAATCATGGGGTCAGCCTAGCGCCTCACGCGAAGACACCACTGTCACCCCAGATCGCTCTTCGTCAATTGGCTGCTGGAGCCTGGGGGCTATCGGTGGCGACGATCCATCACGCGCGGGTCATGCGGGCCATGGGTGTTACCAGGATTCTCCTGGCCAACCAGCTTCTCGAGAAGCATCCTCTCGAATGGATCGCTGGTGAGATGCTCGCAGACTCGCTATTCGACTTCACCTGCCTCGTCGACTCGCAGCGTGGGGTTGACGTGATGGAAGGTCATCTTCGGTCGTCTGGCGTCACGACCGCTAGCAGGAAGCTTCGGGTGCTTCTTGAGATGGGCGTGGCCGGGGGTCGCACAGGATGCCGTTCCATCAATGAGGCGCTAGATCTGGCCAAGCGCGTCTTGGCCTCACCGTACCTGGAGTTGGCGGGCGTCGAGACGTATGAAAACGTATTCGACCTTGGCAAGTTCGCAGAGAGCCTTCGAGACGTCGACCGGCTGCTCGACGTGGTACGTGAGTTGGTGATGCGCCTCGATGGCGACGGCTGCTTTGCGCACCTCGACGAAGTCATCGTGTCGGCCGGCGGAAGCATCTACTTCGACCGAGTGGTTGAGCGCCTCACCGGATGGACGCTCTCAAAGCCTGTCCGCGTCGTTCTACGTAGTGGCTCGTATGTGACTCAGGACGCGGTGAACTATGGTGAGTTGTCACCGCTTGGCGGTCGCAGAACATCTGGTGAGCCACTCCGACAGGCACTGGAACTCTGGACGACAGTAGTGTCACGTCCAGAGCGAGGCCTCATTGTGTTGGGCTTTGGTAAGCGTGACGTAGCGCATGACCGAGGGGTTCCGATCCCCTTCGCTGTTCGAAAAGGTGATCGTCCGGTGGAGTCGTCTGAGACCTTGAGCGTCATCTCGTTGAACGACCACCACGCCCGCTGTCTGATCGCACAAGATCAGTCGCTCGAGGTCGGCGACCTCGTAGGTCTGCATGTCTCGCACCCGTGCACGACTTTTGACAACTGGCGCCTCATCCCTCTGGTTGACGATGAATATCACGTCCTCGAAGCCATACGATCTTATCTCTAGGAGGCCACTGGGTTGGTTGCGGACGACCAGCACCCTAGTGCCACCATCGCCGACTTGACAGTTAAGCCGCAATATTGAGAATCTATCCGCACTCGGTTGATCGAGCCGTTCCGGGCGGCCCCCGGTCAGGGAATCAGGACGCTCCTCAGGATGACGAATAAGTCGCAGCCACCGCCCACCGGTCCATACTCGCAAGCCGTCGTTGCCGGTGGCTTCATCTTTGTCTCGGGTCAACGACCGGTCGATCCAGAATCACGGGAGATTCCCGAGGGCATCCGAGACCAGACACTCCAAGTCGGGAGGAACGTAGCTGACGTCCTGGAGTCGTTGGGAGCGCGGTTAGCGGATGTTGTCAAGGTCACCGCGCATCTTGCAGATCTGGAGCTGTTCAATGAGTTCAATGACGCGTATGCCGAGATCTTCGAACCACCTTACCCAGCACGAACTACCGTCGGATCGCAGCTGCGCGGAATCCTTGTTGAAGTAGACGTCATCGCAGTACAGAATCCCGCATAAAGGCGTGCTGCCCATGACCAGCATGTGCGCCGACGGCGGCGCGGAGGTTCATCTGCTATCGCGAGGGCGCATCTCGTCCGGATCTATGGACGCAGTTCATGCTCGCGTGCTGCTGCGCCTGCATCT
>PNBE01000011.1 GCA_003135895.1 Candidatus Dormiibacterota bacterium | reverse complement strand
TGAAGAGATGGATGAAGTGCCAGGTGTCGTAGGAGAGTCGACGCCGGGCTGCCCGCGCCGATGCCACTGCGATGAGGACGAACAGTGCGGTGGCGACATAGGCCATGAGCATGTAGGGGTAGGTGGTGAGGAAGGTCCACGTCTCGGAAAGAAAGGAGTGGCTATTGCTGACGGCGTAGCCGGCCGTCGTGAAGACCACGTGTCCACAGATCAGAAAGACAGTGGCAAATCCCAGCCAGCGATGCCACCCGGCGATGCGGTCGATGCCGAAAAGCTGGTCCAGCCAGGGGCTCCGCGACATCAGCACCACTTGGACGATCGCCGAATACGTGCCAAGCAGGGCGGTGAGTTGACCAGCCGCAGACAGCACCGCGCCAGCGTTGCCCAGGTTGGGCAGCTGCCCGTGACGCACCCACATGGCGACGATCAGCGCGGCATTGGCGAACACAATCAACGTGACGTCGGAAGGCCGGAGTCCCCACGAACGAGGAACGCGGAGCGAGCGCCGGACGGCAGCGGTGGCTTGCCCTCCGAGTCCCGCGGGGGCGATCGGAACGGCTGCTCCGGCGCCCTGGGCTACCCCCAAGGATGGCGGGCTATCGCGTTCAATCGCCGGCTCCGTACCCGGAAGTTGCTGATTGCTCGTGTTGACGCGAGAGACGAGCGCACCCCGATTCGAGGAGCTTCGGCGCCGAGATCGCGACCGCTTACCGGCGCCACGCCCTTGCCCTAATCCCATTGCAGTTATGGTATCCGGCGATTCTGACGGCCGAATGACCATCGCCGCGATTGGGGACTTGACCCTGGATGCCACTGATGGTGCCGTTGGCGGGCGTGGGTCGCTGCCCTGAAAGTCCAGCTATTCAAAGTCGGTGCTGTCGTGACGCATGCGTATGACAGTGGTGAGGGCGGCTCGTCAGGTTGTCGCGAGACGGGGGAGACTTGATGGCCGTGACCACCGGTGGGGCACGGATCGCGATCTTGCCGTCGCAGAGCACGCCCGTCGGATACAGACTCGTGGGCGGNNCTCGACATACCTTTGTGGGCCGGGGAGAACCACGATGGTATGCCCGTCGGGGGAAGGCTCAGGCGGTTCGGGATGCTTCACGGTTCCAAACGACCTCGCTTGGGCACTCCACGAGGTGTTCAAGCGAGACGAGCCTGCGAATGCGGGCCTGACGTTGGATGGAGAGGTCCAGACGCAATGTCAGAGGCGCGACGAGCTGCACTCGACCGCTCGGGCACGGCGCGAGTCGAGCGGCTCGGAAACGGGGATCTGGCGCCGCCGGCGAGGCCAACGATGAGCCCGATTGCGAGCGCTATCCCCACCAGGGCGATGCGGATGCGCGGCACGTTGTGCCGCAATGCTGCGACTCCATCTCGGGCGACGGCCTGCAGCGAGATCGGGGTGCGCAGCAGCAGATGAAGCCCAACGCAGGCTCCCATGGCGAGAACCGAGAGCACATGAAGCTTCGCCCATGGCTGCGCCTCGCTCTGTTGCGACCACATCCATATCCCGGTGCCCATGGCGATGATCGTGCTCACAATCAAGGCTGGAGCTAGGAGGCGTCCGGCCCATTCCGGCGCGCCCGCTGCTCGATATACCGCACGCCGCGCGTAGTAAGAGAGAGCCCGGTAGCTGGTGGTTCCAAGCTTCACAAGCAGGAGCGGTATGAGTGAAAGTCCGGCGATGTAGTGGAGCTGCCAGAAGTTACCGAAGACGAGGCCGCTGAGGGCAACGACTGCCAACCCGGGGAGCAGCAGTAGCCCAGCCCACGAGGTCAGTGCGCGGTTTCCGAACACTCGCATGGCAATAGCGCCGTCGCGCCCCCCGGTCTCCCACCAGGTCCGTAACAGCGAGCGCAGCTCAGTGTCGAGCGTTGGTTCCGGCATAGCCGTTCTACTTGTACCCGGGCATCCCTTACGGAATGGTGCAGGGGGAGCCCACCGGCATGTAGATTCGGCCATCGGCGCGGACCCGTCAGGTGCTTTGAGGCCGCGGGCTTCACCTGCACGACGTCGATCTGACCGCGAGCATTCGCCAACGTGGCGTGTTGGTGATTAGCCAAGGCGTTCGCCGCCTTACTGTGGCCTCCGGATCACGATCGATAGAGTCTCGGCAGCGACGCTGCCAGTCGTATCGCAAGCTCCATGAGCGGGACGCCGTAGCATCCGGCCAGCTCCTCCGCATGGATCGTCTCGCTGCCCTGCGTTCCCATTAGCACCACTTCGTCGCCCACCTCCACTATCTCGATGTCCGAGATATCGATCACGGTGTGCTCCAAGTGCGTTCCGAGCAAAGGAGCCCTACGACCTGCAATCAACGCGCTGGCGCGGCCGACTTGCTGCGGCAGGCCATCGGCGTGCCCGATTGGTATCACCGCAGTCCGAAGGGGTCGTGCCGCCCCCGGCTGAGCCGCGTACTTCCCGGGGCCGGATGTGAATTCGGCAACTTGAATCACCCGGGACTTGACGGCAGCTATTGCCGGCGAAACCACAAGCCGCGTCTTCCACAGTCCTTCCAGCAACCCGAAAACCGCACGACCTGGGTTAACAGCTGAGAGCTCAAAGGTCGGATACGCGGCTATTGCGCGGCTGCTCGCGACCATGCGTTGGAAATTCGAGAATCCCGCCGCCTCCGCCAAGCGGCAAGCTTCCTCAAAGACTTCGAATAGGGCCTCGCTCGCCGAACGATCCTCAGGATCGAAGAAGTGGGTGTAGATCCCTGCCAGCGTGACGTTCCCGGATTCCGCCAGCTCGAGAAGCGCTTGCGACCACTCCCTCTTCTGGAATCCGAGGCGGCCGAAGCCGGTGTCAACCTTGACGAAGGCGGACACCTCTTGGTCCAGAGCGGAGAAGGCTCGGAGACTTGGGAAGTCGTGGATCGTAACGGTGAGGTTCAGATCAAGCACTTCCTCTGCCGCGTCAGGGGTGCTGCACGCGTAGAGAAGCATGGGAGCCACGATCCCGGCCTGCCGAATAGCAAGGGCGCCGCGAGGATTTCCTACCGCGATCGCGTCAGCACCCGCATCAAGCGCCGCGCCAGCAGCCTCGGCTGCGCCACACCCGTATCCGTCGGCCTTGCAAACCGCGTACAAGGTCACACCCGGACCGATCTGCTGGCGAATCGCGCGGACATTGTCGCGCACGGCAGCTAAGTCGATCTCAACCCAACTTGGTCGCACCCGGAGAGCGAGGTCGCTATCGCCGTACCGTGGCTGCAATGATCTAAGCATCTCCACGACCGAGGGTGGGCACCGGTCGCTCCAGGTTAGCCAAGTCGCTACTGTGCCTTGCGCCGCCTCTGATAACAAGATCAGCCAACACTTCTCCCCGGTACGCCGGCACGTTTTGGGTCGTGAGCCGGAAAACCAGCCGCTCTGACCCCCTTGCTCGCGTCTGGAGGCCTGCCGATGACAGAGTGCACGTCAGGTGTGTTCGGAGAGCTGTTCAATGAGTTCAACGACGCGTACGCCCAGATCTTCGCCCCACCTTACCCAGCACGAACTACCGTCGGATCGCAGCTACGCGGAATTCTTGTTGAGGTAGACGTCATCGCAGTACAGAATCCCGCGTAGAGGGGTGCTGTTTCATGACCAGCATGTACGCCTACGGCGGCTCGGAGGTTGATCTGCTATCGCGAGGACTCATCTCGTCCGGAGCTGTGGACGCAGCTGCTGCGCGCGTGCTGCTGCGCCTGCATCT
>PNBE01000104.1 GCA_003135895.1 Candidatus Dormiibacterota bacterium | reverse complement strand
CGGCTCGTGCCCGGGTACGAGGCGCCGATCAAGCTGGCGTACAGCGCCCGCAACCGGAGCGCCTGCGTGCGAATTCCAACGTACAGCCCGGCTCCAGCAGCGCGCCGCCTCGAGTTCCGTTCGCCCGACCCGATGTGCAACCCGTACCTCTCGTTCGCGGCCTGCCTGATGGCCGGTCTCGACGGGGTCAAGCGCCACATCGAGCCCCCGAAGCCGATCGAGGCCGATCTCTACGAGCTCGAGGGAGAGGAGAAGGCGATGGTCAAGGACCTCCCGGGCTCGCTCAGCGAAGTGCTGAATGCGCTCGAGGTCGACAACGACTTCCTCACGGAGGGCGGCGTCTTCACCCAGGACCTGATCGACATGTACATCTCGTACAAGCGCGAGAACGAAGTGGACCCGGTGGCGCTGCGGCCCCATCCCTACGAGTTCGCCCTGTACTACGACGCCTGAGCACGTAGCTCACCACTCAGCAGCACACTCCTTCCTGGACAGGGGGGCCGGGTTACCTCGACCCGGCCCCTCCCTTATTTCTCCGAGGATCAGGGCGCGGCTGTGCTCTCCGTCGGGCGGAGCACGCAGAACTCATTGGCCTCCGGGTCGGCCATCACCACCCAGCTGACCTCACCCTGACCGATGTCGATGCGATGAGCGCCGAGTGAGATGAGCCGATCGACCTCCGCGGCCTGGTCGTCGGGGCGCAGGTCGAGATGGATCCGATCCTTGACCGACTTTCCCTCCGGGACGTGGAGGAAGAGGATGTCCGGACTCTCACCACCCGGCTCGATCCACCACTCGCCGCCTTCGGGTCCGTGCAGTTCGAGCCCCAACGCCTCGCTCCAGAAGGAGGCGACCAGCAGCGGGTCGGTGCAGTCGATGACGATGTTCTGCCAGCGAAGCGACATGACCGCAGTCTAGCCGCGCACCCTGGTGCCGAGCACCGCGTCGCGGATGGCGCCGGCCTGCGCGGCCGGTGTGTACCAGCGCAGCACATGCTCGAGCCCGCGCTCCGAAACGCCCGCGAGGTCGAGGTCGCCGCGAACCGCCTGTTCGATGCGGTCCTCCCAGTCGTACGCGTCGACGAGGTACCCGTTGACACCGTCATCGATCGCGAGTCGAAAGCTGTACGTGGGAGTCGCCAGGGTCGGGGTCTCGACGATCGCGGCCTCGAAATATTTCAGCTCGGATTTGGAGTTGCTGAACACGTTGGTCTGCAGCGGCACGATGTTGATGCCGGTGTTCGCGATCAGTGTCTGCAGGGTCAGGAAGTCGGTGAGCGGGAGGATGTCGATGCGGTCGCCGAAACCACGCAGCGCCGGTCCGACATCGAGGAATCCGACGATCAGCAGCCGCACATCGTGGTGCCGGGTCATGACTCGCGCCAGCGCCGTCGAGACCAGCTCGAAGTCGCGGTTGTGCGTCGGGGTGCCGCTGAAGTAGCCGATGCTGGCGACGCAGGCCGATGGCGGGGATGCATGGCGGGTGCGCCGTATCTCTGCGGATCGGTCGAGTTGCAGGTGGTTGAGGAAATTGGGGACGACCCAGGTCGGCACCTGCGCGAAGTCCTCGATGCGCGCCGAGAGGAAGTGGTTGGTCGAGATCGCACCGTCGCAGAGGCGGAGCAGCGCGCCGATGCGTGACATGGCGGCGAACCACTCGTCGAGCATCGCCTCGCCGGGATTGCGGTCGAGAGTTTCGAGCACGAGGCTCACGTACCTGGTGTCGAAGATCAGGTCGTCGACGTCGAACATGACACGGCAGCCCGCGGCACGGGCGCGGGTGATCAGGCTGTCGAGCCGTGCGGTATAACGCGTCCGGCAGATGACCAGCGTGTTGACGTCGCCGATCAGCCGCTCGAGGATCGGCAGCTCGGCGCGGGTGAACCATGTCGCCGAGATCCGTTGATCGTGGTCGTCGAGGCCGAGTGCCTCAACCATGTTGAAGACGCGATAGCGAAAGGTGCTTGTGTCCGGCACCTCGTAGAGATATGCGACTTTGTGAGCCCGCGGCGTTGAGAGGGTACGGATGCGCTCCTCGATGCTCGGCGCCCACGGATCCGGAAACTCGTGCCCTGTGGCCGTGGTGCGCACCCTATCCCTGGGTCGCGGAGAGCGCTCCCGCGAGTTGATCGCAGATCGGCGCGAAGACGGCGCTCCAATCCGTCAGAAACTTGCTGCTCCGATGGTTTGCGCCGCGGCGCTTGGCGTCCAGCGCCAGGGCAACGCCCTGACCGATGCCCGCGATCAGGCCGGCCACGCCTGGATCGCTGCAGATGATGTTCGGCGAGTACTGGTCGAGGGACTGCTTCTCGGGGCCGAAGGTGTTGGTGACCACGGCCGCTCCCGCGGCGGCCAGGTCGAGCGGCGGATAGCTCGAGTGCGGAGACGCCATCAGCGACAGCCCGAGGTCCATGCGCCGGAGCAGTTGCTGATACTCGTGCCAGCCCAGATTCTCGATGAGCGTCGGCCGCACTCCTCCGGGTAACGCGACCGGCTGCAGATCCCTGCCGATGAAGAAGAAGTCCCACACGGCGGGATCGAGGTGGCCGCACTCGATGGCGCCGGAGATCGCCTCGATGCCGCGGTAATAGAGGTTGCGGAGATTCTTGGGCCTCGCATAGAAGATGAAATTGCGCTTGCTCGACGCCGACTCTCCGCGCGGTGTCAGAAACGCGGGGAATGCAGGCTCGAACCAGGATGGCGCGCGAGCGTGGGAGTCCTGTCCCTCAAAGAGATAGTCGAAGAGTGGCTTGGAGTTGACCACGCATGTGATGCGCGGGTCCTCGAGGATCTCCGCGCAGCGAATCGAGTCGTCGCCCTCCGGGTAGAAGCGGCGCTCGTCCTCCTGGACGAGGTAGATGATGTTGGCGGGATCGACCGATGCGCGCGTCGCCCAGGTCGTCCACCAGGACGTGGTGACGAAGAGATCGCCGTCGGCGACGTCGACGAGCCGTCCGCTCGATGTGTCGCGTGATGAGAAGACGAAGTCGACGTCACCCTGCCAGGGGATGCCGTTGGCCTCGAGCACCGTCCGGCAGTTTGCGGGGGTCGGCGGCTCCGACCGGGTGATGATGCGCAGCGGACGCTCCATGCGCCGCGCGAGCAAGGTCGCGAAGATCAGCGCCGTGCCCACGCCCCCAAAGAGGCTGCCACTGTTGATGCTGTCGGTGACCATCGAGATTCGTTTTGGCGCCGACGCGCTCGCATAGACATGCAGGGGCCGGAGGTTCGGGAACCGTTCGTCGAGCGTGAGCGTCAACCACTGGCGTTCCACGGTGGAAGGCGCGATCTTGCTGCCGCGCGCCCGGCCGTGACGCAGGTAGTGCAGCAGCGCATTGGTGCCGCGCGACACATCCGGGTTGTGTTCGAGGTAGAAGTCCGTCGAGAAGCGGGGACCCGGGTCCAATCCCCGTGCGGCACCGATGAGCGCGTAGTGCCGGAGCGGATCCATGCCTGACTGTGCGACATCCCCGTAATTGGCCCGGTACCACTCGGTGTCGAACAGGCCGGAGCCCTGCATGTCGCGCAGGTCGCGCGGGAACTGGAGCCGCCCGAGCGCTCTGCGGTGGAAGTTGATCCGCCCTGTCCCGGTGACCACGTTGAGCGCCTTGATCGCCGTTTTCGAGACGTGGGGATACTGGCGAATGACCGAGCGAAGTTGCGAATACGGCGGCTCGAGCAACGACTGCCGCAACCGAACATTCTCGAGCTGAGCCTCGTCGAGCTCGTGCTGCAGCAGCGTGATCTTCAGGCTGGGATCGTCGGGCCCGCGCCCGCCGTTGTCATGGTTCGATTGCATGATGGCTGGCTGGGATCTCCGTCGCGCCGGCGTCAGCCCGCGAGCACCTCGGTTGCGGGCAGCAAGGCGAGCGCGGCGGCCGCGATGCCGTCGGCGTCGAGTCCGAACTGACCGAGGAGCGCGGCCTGGGCGCCATGCTCGATGAACTGATCGGGAAGGCCCATGCGCACGATCGGCACGGACACCCCGTCCGAGGTGAGCAACTCGGTCACGGCCGATCCGAAGCCGCCGCTGGCGACCCCATCCTCGACGGTGAGCACAGCTCGATGGCGCGCGGCGATCGCGCTCAGCTCCGGCGCCAGCGGCTTGATGAATCGCGCGTCCACCACAGTCGTCGACAGGCCATGTGCGCTCAGCCGCTCCTGCGCCTGCTTCGCCACCGCAACCATCTTGCCGACGGCGAAGATCGCGAGGTCCCGGCCCCGATGGTGGATCACGAGGCTCGGCACCGGGACCGGCTCGAGGGGTTCGGTGCTCTTCGACGGTGCCGGGCCACGCGGCAAGCGCAGGGAGAACGGCCCGTCAGACGCGAGAGCGGTCGCGAACAACCTGCGCAGCTCGTCCGGCGAGCTCGGGGCCGAGATGGTCATGCCGGGGATGCAGCGCAGGTAGGCGAGGTCGAGCATGCCGTGGTGCGAAGGCCCGTCGGGGCCGGTGATGCCGGCGCGGTCGATGACGAAGGTCACCGGCAGGCGGTGGAGTGCGACGTCGGAGGCGACCTGGTCGAAGGCGCGCTGCAGGAACGTCGAATAGATGCAGACCACCGGACGCAGGCCGCGCATCGCAAGCCCGGCCGCGAACGTGACCGCATGCTGCTCGGCGATGCCCACGTCGAAGAAGCGCTCCGGAAAGCGTTGCGCGAACTCGAGGAGCCCGGTCGACGATGCCATCGCGGCGGTGATGGCGACGATCCGCTCGTCGGCTTCGGCAGCCTCGCAGAGTGCCGCGCCGAAGACGTCGGTCCAGTCCGTCCCCTTCTTGACGGCGGTGCCGCTGCCCGGGTCGAAGGTCGACACCCCATGGAATTTGTCAACTTTGTCTGCAACTGCTGGGCCGTATCCCTGGCCCTTGTTGGTCACGACGTGAACCACCACCGGCCCGCGGATCCGAGCGGCGTCGCGCAGCGCCTTCTCGACCGCCTGGAGGTCGTGCCCGTCGATGGGTCCGCCGTACTTGAGTCCGAGCGTCTCGAAGATCGAGATCGGCGCGACCAGCTGCTTGAGCGAGTTCTTCATGCGCCGGGCGGTCTCGTAGGCGCTGTGCCCGACCGCGGGCAGCGCGCGCAACGCGGTGCCCGCCGCATCCTTGGCCGCCTCGTACCGCGGTGAGAGGCGGAGATGCCCGAGGTTCTCGGCGATGCCGCCGACCGTGGGTGCGTAGCTGCGGCCGTTGTCGTTGAGGATGATCACCATCTCGGGCTTCAACTGGCCGATGTTGTTGAGCGCCTCGTACGCCATGCCCCCGGTGAGCGCGCCGTCGCCGACGACGCATACGACCTTGCCGGTCTCACCGCGCAGCTCGCGGGCGACGGCGAATCCCAGCGCGTAGCTGAGCCCCGTCGACGCGTGCGAGTTCTCGATCAGATCGTGCTCGGACTCCCGGCGCGAGGGATAGCCGCTGAGGCCTCCCTGCTGGCGGAGCGTGTCGAACAGGCCGAGCCGGCCGGTGAGCATCTTGTGGACGTATGCCTGATGCCCGGTGTCGAAGATGATCGCGTCGCGCGGGCTGTCGAAGACGCGATGCATCGCGACCGTGAGCTCGACCACGCCGAGATTCGGACCGAGGTGACCTCCGGTCCGCGAGACGGCGCTGATCAGCTCTTCACGAATCTCGACGCAGAGACGGGTCAGATCTTCCGGGCCGAGCCCGCGCAGGTCGGCCGGGCCGGCGATCTCCTCGAGCAACACAAGGTCAGTCTAGTGGAGGCGGCCCGGCTCGGCCCCTTCGCGAAATGCCCACACACGTGGGTCGCGGAGCATGATTACCGGCCATGCAGGGACTTGAGCCACGCGAGGCGGTGCTCGAATGCGCCGCGCGAGATGGCGATATCGCGGAGGGCGCACTCTGGCTCGCCGCCGACGACTGCCCGGGTGTGGAGCCGGAGCGCTGGCTCGAGCGCCTTGATGAGCTGGCAAGCGAACTGCGATCCCGCTGCGGGATCGCCGGCTGCGGCCCGTCCGACGCGCCGCTGGTCGGCGCCCTGCTGCGCGACCGCCTCCGCCTTCGTGGAGCGGGAGGCGGCGACCCGCGCGCCCACTACCTGCACACCGTGCTGGAACGCGGTGCGGGCGTCCCGATCGCGTGCTCGGCGATCTGGATCGCGGTCGGCGCCCGGGCCGAGATTCCGGTCGAGGGCGTCAACCTGCCCGGGCATTTCGTGGTCCGGGTCGACGGGCACCTGTTCGACACGATTGCGAGCGGCGAGCCCCTCGACGAAGAGGACGTCAAGCGGCTGGTCACGACATCCACCGGACAGGAGATCGAACGTCTCGAGCCGGCCCAGGTGGCGCGTGCCAGTGCTCGCGACATGCTGGCGCGCATGTCGCGCAACCTGCGCCGTTGCTACACGAGCCTCGAATGCTGGGACCAGGCGCTACGCGCTGCCGACCGATGCGTCGACCTGGTGCCGTCGCCCGCCGAACGCCGCGATCGCGGCCTGCTCCTGTGGCGGATGGGCCGGGTCGTGGCTGCGCTGGCCGATATCACCGCGTATCTCGATGAGGCGCCGGAGACGTGTCCGGATCGCACCGCGATGACCGAGGTCGCAGGCCGGCTCCGCGCCTTCCTCAACTGATCGGCGCCGCCGACCGGCTTCCGGCTGTCAGTGCACCCCGATCAATAGAGAGAGCAGCCAGATCACGCCGATGAGTGCGAGCACGGCGAACGGCACGATCACGAACACAACGAAAGAGAAGACCAGTCGTTCGTCGGGCATCAACTCCGGAGCCCGCTTGCGGACGCGCAGGTCGTGCGCGTACCAGTAGATCCCACCGACCAGGAATCCCAGCAGCAGGAAGAAGATTCCCGCGAACGCCGTGACGATCCCGACTGCGTTGGGCGAGAGCGTGAAGCGCCACGCGGCCCCGCCGGCGAGGGACAGCAGTCCGCACGAGATGTAGCGGAGCAGCATGGGAACCGGACGCGGTTGAGCGGGATCGGGTGCCTGCCGGCGCGATGCGCCGGCCTTGTTGGTGGCTGCCACGCCGGGCCGGGAATTCGAGGGCACCGGCCGAGTATAGGGACGGCGAGCCCTGCGTCCGGCGGACGCGCGGCGCCCTCCGTCAGGTGCTCACCTACACTTGGCGACCACTGCGGCTGCGCCGCGCCGGCAGGCACCCGGCAGAGGAGGTTCCGGAACCATGACCGTCGGGGCACAACTCCCTGACTTCGACCTCGAGACCACTGGCGGTGGCCGCGTGAGCAACGCGGACCTCGAGGGCCATCGCACCGTGCTGTATTTCTATCCGAAGGACGACACCCCCGGCTGTACCCTCGAAGCCCAGGAATTCACCCGGCTCAACGAGGCATTCGCAGCCGCCGGCGTGACCGTCTACGGCGTGTCACCCGACAGCACGAAACGTCATCGGCGATTCATCGACAAGTGCTCCCTGGGCATCCCGTTGATCAGCGACCCAGAACGTCAGCTCATCGATTCGCAGGGGCTGTGGGTCGAGAAAAAGTTCATGGGACGTCAGTACATGGGGGTTGCGCGCACGACCCTGCTGATCGGGCCGGACGGGACGGTCGAGCGCGAGTGGCGGGATGTCAAGCCCAGCGGGCACGCCGCAGCGGTCCTGGAGTCCGTCAACGGCGGTTAGGCGCGCGATCGCCGGAGAGCGGATCGAACTCGCGACGCTGCTCGAGCGGCGGGTCGTCTTCGTCGCGGGAAAGGGCGGCACCGGGCGGAGCACGATGACGGCGGCGCTGGCGCTGCTGGGTGCCCGCGCCGGTAAACGTGTGCTTGCCATCGACGTCGAGGCCAAGGGTGACCTCGCCGCCGCACTCGGGTCACCGCCGGCGGGGTTCGCGCCACGCGTCGTGCAACACGACCTCTCGGTCCTGGAACTGCGCACCGACGAGTCGTTCCAGGAGTACTTGAACATCTATTTCAAGGTCCCGCGCGTGACCCGCCTGACCCCGCTGGCGCGCGTCTTCGACTTCATCGCCACCGGCGTTCCCGGTCCGCGCGACATGCTCGTGGTCGGCAAGATCGCCTACGAGGAGCGCCGCAAGGAGCCCGGATCGAGGTCGCCGGTCTGGGACCTCATCCTCGTCGACTGCGCCGCGGGTGGCCAGGTGGAGTCGCACCTCGGCGCCGCCAAGGCGATGCTCACGCTCGTCCGCGGCGGCCTCATCCGCGCCCAGGTCGAGTGGATCGATGCGCTGATCCGCGACTCACGGCGGACCACGGTCGTGCTCTGCGCCCTCCCCGAGGAGATGCCCGTGATCGAGGCGATCGAGCTGCACGAGCGCCTTCGCATGGGATCCGGGGTCGCCGTCGATGTGTGCCTGCTGAATCGCGCCGTCGTCGAGCCGGTCACCGCCGCCCACCGGCACCTCATGACCGCGCTGATCGATCCCGAGCATGCGGAGGTCGTCGCCCAGCATCTGGGTGGCTCGCCCCTGCCGCTCGACGCCGGCCTCGAGCTTCAGGCGCACCTGTACGACACCACCGCCCGTTACCTGCGCCAGCTGCGCAACAAGCTCCCGATGCCGGTGGTCCCGGTGCCGCTCATCGTCGACCGGACCGGGCTGACCACCACGCGGGCCGTGGCAGACGCGCTCAGCAACAGGCTGGGATGAGCGCCGAGCAGGCCGGGTACGTCCCGGAGCGGCGCAGGAGCGTGCGCAAGGAAGCTGCCGGGCTCGGCCGCCGCCTGGCGCCGCTCGAGGTGGTGATCTGCTGCGGCAGCGGCGGGGTCGGCAAGACCACCGTGAGCGCGGCACTCGGGGTGGCGATCGCGGCTGCAGAGGACAAACGCGTGCTGGTCCTGACCGTCGACCCGGCGCGCCGGCTGGCCACGGCGCTGGGCATCAAGGGCATCGGCGCCGAGCCCGTCCGGATCCCCAAGGCGCGCCTGCGCCGCGCCGGGATCACCATCGCCGGCGACCTCGAGGCTGCGATGCTCGACATGAAGCAGGCGTGGGACAGGATGATCGAGCGCTACTCCCCGGACCGGCTGACGGCACAGCGCATCCTGCGCAACCCGCTCTATCAGCGCATCACCGATTCCTTCGTCGGCTCACACGAGTACGCCGCCATGGAGGCGCTGTACGAGCTGCACGACGCGGGTGAGTACGACTGCATTGTCGTGGACACGCCGCCGTCTCGCAACGCGCTCGACTTTCTCGAAGCGCCAAGCCGGCTCACGGATTACGTCGGCTCGCGCCTGCTGTCCCTGCTCTCCGGAGGACCGTCGCGTTTCGGCTTTCGCGCCATGAACTTCGCGGCCGCACCCTTTCTTCGACTCGCCGACCGGTTGCTCGGCGCCGAGGTGCTCGCCGAGGTTTCGGACTTCGTCCAGCAGTTGCAGTTGCTCTACGACGGGATCCAGGGCAGGGCGCGATCCGTGTCCCGCCTGCTGCGCAGCTCGCGGACCGGATTCGTCGTGGTCACGACGCTGGAGCAGGGCCCATTCGACGAGGCCGAGTTCTTCTGCACCAAGCTTCGCGAGTTCAAGATGCCCCTGCGCGCCGTGGTCGTCAACCGTGTGCTTCCCGACGTGTTCCGGGATGCCGGCGGCGTGGCCGCCGCGACCACCCTGGTCGAGGATCCCAAGGTGGCTGCCTGGCTCGCGGGTGAGCTCCATCTCCGCGTCTCGGCGGAAGCGGCGCGGTTCATCGGCAAGACGTTTCTCAGCCGCAACACGCTGGCGCACCGCGAGGCGCGTCAGCTGGCCAAACTGGGCCGGCTCGGAGAGGTACCGATCGTGCGCATACCGCTCTTCAGCGAGGAGGTGTCCGAGCTCGAGGGCTTGGTGCGCATCGCGAAAACACTCTGACCCGCGCCGGGCGCGGCCCGACGCGGAATCGGACTCAGCCCTGGCCCGCGAGCAGGCGCATGCGCGCGCTGTGCCGCCCGAGCGAGTGCGCGTCGCCGATGACGTCGAGCACCGGTGGGTCCTCGAGCCGCACCACCGAGCAGTCGCCGGAGGTGACTCGCGCGACGGCCTCGACCATGGTGGGGTCGGCGGTGCTCAGCAGGACCTGGTGTGTTGCAGACAGATCGTGCAAAAACTCGATGAACAGGTCGCGGCGCATCGGGTCGGAGGTCAGCAGGGGTTCGTCGAGGAGCAGGGGCGTTCGTTCACCGCCCCCGCCGAAGACTTCGCAGAGCGCGAGCCGCAGGAGCAACGCGACCTGGTCGCGGGTGCCGTGCGACACCGCGTCGAGCGGCACCATGTCGGGGCGCTCGCGGCCGAGCAGCCCGAGCGCGAAATGGTCGGTGTCGACGTTCACCTCGATGTAGCGCGCGTCGGTGAGCAGGCTGAGGCGGCTTCCGAGCGACTCGGCGAGACGCGGGGCGAGCTCCCGGTGGGTCACCCGCGATGCCGCCTCGATCAGATCCGCCGCCCGGCGAAGTGCCTTGAGCTGGTGCAGGCCGCGCTCGCGGGCGGTTTCGCAGGCGTCGCGCTCGTCCTCGAGGTCCGCGATGGCGGGAAGCGTGTCGAGCACGCCCCCCAGGCGGGCGCGGAGCTCGCGAGCCTGGTCGCCGGCGGATGTCGCCGCGCGCCGGGCGCGCTCCGCCTCGAGGTCGAGCCCCTGCAGGGCCGCGGCGTCAGGCGGCGAAGTTGCGAGCGCTGCGCTGGGATCGCCACCGTACTGCATCAGCTGCTCGGCAATCCCGGTCTCGAGGCTCTCGAGCGTCGCCGCATCGCCGCCGATTGCGTGGCTTGCTCGCTGGAGATCGTCCAGCCGGCGGCGCGCCGCGTCGTGGCGGCGCCGTGCCTCACACGCGTGCCGGAACGCGGCCACCGCCCCGGCCGGGTCACCTTCGGGGATGCCGATGCCTGCAGCTTTCAGGATCGTGCGAAGGCGCACCTCGAGATTTGCGACCGCCCGGGCTGAGCGGTCGACATCCTCGCTCGACTGGGCGCATGCCGACTCCTCGGCGGCGAGGACAGCATCCTCGGCGATCAACTCCTCGCGCCGCCGCGCCCGCAGCACCATGGCATCGACCCGGTCGAGGACCTCCTGGGCGCTGGAGATGGCGGCCTCCGGGGTCGCGTCTGTGCCGCGCCGCGGGACGGCCACGCCCGCCTCGGCGGCGAGCGCCCGGCAGCGTTCGAGCAGGGAGGCGAGCGCGACCTGCAGTGCCTGGGCTTCCGCCTGGCGGCGGGACGATCGGAGTTCGGCATCGTCGAGCGCCTCGTGCAGCGTTCGTAGCACCGGCAGCCGATCCTGGAGTCGCGCAAGCTCCCCGGGATCGATCCCCGCGTCGANNCGATCGCGAGCGCCGTCGCCGCGGCGCGGGCACGGGAGGCGGAGGATGACCGCTCCCAGGCGCGCCATGTGCACCCGGCGGCGGCCAGCGCCCCGAGGACGCCGGTCAGCAGCGCCGCAAGGGCGAAATGCGCGTGCGCGAGCCCGGCGGCTGCCGCCGCGGCGACCCCGGCGACCAGGACGGCCGCAGCGCCGAACATGCGGCCGCCGCGCCCCGCCGCATCCAGCTGTGGAAGGAGTTCGTCGATCACGTGCGCGGGCAGGCTGCGAAGCCCGG
>PNBE01000189.1 GCA_003135895.1 Candidatus Dormiibacterota bacterium | reverse complement strand
ACATGGTCACGTGGTGGGTGACGGTCAACGAGCCCACGGTGGTCGCGGTCCTCGGACATCTCGAAGGGCAGTGGCCGCCCGGCGAACGCTCGCTGCGTCACACGATCGCCGCGATGCGCGGCCTCCTGCGCATGCACGCGGCGGCAGCTCAGGCGATCACGGCCGTCTCGAGGCATCAAGGACGAGTTGCGCACGTCTCGATCGCCCATCACGAGCGCCGCCTCGTGCCCCGCGATGCGTCGTCAGCGGTGGATCGAGCGATCGCGAAGGTGCCCGACTATCTTTTCAATCGCTGGTTTCTGCGCTGCTGCGTCGCGGGCCGCGTGCTCGCTCCCGTCGGCCACGGTGAGGTGGTGCCGGGGCTGGCGGGTTCGCTCACCTACCTAGGTCTGAACCACTACACGAGCGAGGCAGTATCGCTCGACCTTGGTGCACCTGGGATGCTCTTCACCAGGCATGAGGCCGTGCCGGGCTTGCCGCTCTCGAGCGCGGGCTGGGCGATCGACGCGGGCGCTCTCCGAAGGGCGCTCATCGATCTCTCGAGCGAGTTCGGTCTTCCGATCCTGGTCACCGAGAACGGCGTTGCCGACGACCACGACGAGTTGCGCCCCGCGTTCCTTCGTGATCATCTCAACGCCGTAGTCGATGCGATCGACGCCGGCGTCGACGTCCGAGGCTATCTGTACTGGACGGGCTGGGACAACTTCGAATGGGCCGAGGGATACACCAAGCGCTTTGGGCTGTTCAGCGTTGACCGCGAGACACAGGAACGGATTGCGAAACCCAGCGCTGCGATGTTCGCGGAGATCTGCAGGACCCGCGACGTCCCCGAATCAGCATCCTCTCGCTGAGCGGCAGTGTGACCGAGTCCGGAGAGTCGTTATAGGCAGGGTCTTGCGGCTGCGCCGAGCCGTCCAGTGGCGCTTGCCGCTGCTCGTCGCGTGAAAGCAGATACACCGCCGCGATCACGCCCATCACCGCCGCGAACGCGAGGAGCAGTCGGTAGTCGACAAGCGCGATCAGCCCCGCGCCGGCGGCGATCGACACCGTCTGCGGCACTCCGATGAGGGTGTCGAACGCCGAGTAGACGCGACCCTGTAGCTCCATGGGGGTGCGACGTTGCACCAGCGTGTACAGCGCGACGAGGACCCACGGGAGGCAGGCGCCGACGACAAGAATGCCGGCGACAACGCCTGGGAGCCATTGCAGCGTGAGCAGGAGCGACGCGGCCGCGAAGAGCAGGCACGCGAACGCGAACAGCGCTCCCTCGTTGGTACGTCGCATGATCTTCGCCGCGGTCAGGCCGCCGGCGATGGCGCCGACGCCTTGCACGCTCGCGATGATGCCCAGGAACGCGGGGGGTCTGTGCAGGCCACTACCGACCACCGCGAACGTGATCGTCTCGTAGAAGCCGAATGGAACGATGATCAGCAGGCACGCGATCAGAATCTGGCGGAGCACCGTGGTCTTCCAGGCGTGACGAATGCCCGCGGTCACCTCGTCGAACCAGTGCTGTTCGCTGCGTATGGGTTGCGTCTCGGTGATGTGCAGCGACAAAGTGGCCAGACAGGCGATCAGGAAGGTGCAAGCGTCGACGACGGCGACAGTCCCGCCACCCTTCCACGCGAACAGCCCGGCGCCGGCGATCGGCCCGGCCAGCCGCATCCCCTGACGGAATGTCTGCAGGATGCCGTTGGCGTTGCCGAGCAACTCTTCCGGCAGCATCTCGCGGAGCAGCGCCGACTCGCCCGACCCGAGGATGCCATAGGCGAGTCCATAGAGCACCATGACGAGATAGATCAGCCACACCTGGTCGCGTCCGTGCACGAGCAGCAACAGCAGCACACTGGCGCCAAGCACCAGGTCGGTCGTGACCAGCAGCGGGCGTTTCTTCACGCGGTCGACGAGCATCCCGGCGGCGGGAGCCAGCACCGACGGCGCGGCAAACGCAAAGAACGTGAGCCCGGCGGCGGCGTTGCTGCCGGTGAGGGTCTTCACCCAGATGCCTGCGGCGAGCCACATCGCCGTGTCGCCGAACACGGAGAGCAGCTGACCGATGAGGTACCTGCGCCCGTTGCGGTCAGCCAGCAGCGCGCGCACGGATCAGGCCTGGATGCGAGAGGGAGGCACGCTCACGCGTGCCTCCGCACGCTGGTCGACCGCATCAGCTGCGGTCACGGCGATCCGACCATGCGTTGAGCACGGTGGTGACGCGCTGCAGGACTGTGCGATTCGAGCACTCGTGCTCGGCACAGAAGACGCGCCGGCGCTCGATGGAGCGAGCCAGCTCGATGTTCTGCAAGTTGGTCATGGCGGTTACCTCCTTTTATTGGTGATCTGATGAGTTGCGATCTATCTGGTCGGCGGTCTCAGCGCGCGGCACGCCGGTAGGCGCGATGCTCGGGGCGGGGATACGCGAAGAACAGCACCTCGATGGGGATCGACCCCTTGGGCCGCTTCTTGGGATTGCCGATTCGCTCGACGTAGGGCTTGATGAGGGTGGTCACGCTTTCATCAAGCTCGCGCAGCTCATCGGCGGTGACGTAGAGCAGGAACTCGCTCGCGCCGGTGGTCTTCTGCCATTCCGGGGAGATGTCGCGACGCAGTTCGAGACCTTCCTTCAGCCGGTCGAGGTAGAAGTCGTGGAGGACGCGGCTGAGTGCCGAGGCCGCGAGGCGCGTCTCCGGGTCGTCGCTCACGTCCGAGTAGGTCAGGCCGGTGTGGACGAGACGCCACGGGCGCTTGCGTCCCGCGACTCCGGCGACTTCCTCGATGAAGCCGTACTTGGCCAGCTGGCGGAGGTGGAACGAACACGTCGTCGGGCTCTCGCCGATCAGCTCGCCCGCCTGGGTCGCGGTCAACGGCCCCTCGGTGCCGAGGACCTCGAGCAGCGCGATCCGCACCGGGTGCGCGACCGCGCGCATGGCCCGCGGGTCGGTGAGCCTGCGCGGCTCGAGCTCGGGGAGCGCGGAGGCCTGGGGATCAGGGCTCTGGATTGAGAGATTTGTTTCGACATCCATGTATCGAAGTATATCTCTCGAAAGATATCTCTGCAAGCCCAGTCGCTGCTTCGTGACCGTGGGCGTACCATCGTGGGCGCGGGAGCGGGAGCTCGGCGGGACCGGGCTGAGAGGGCCGCTGCGGGCGGCCGACCGTGGAACCTGATCCGGGTAATGCCGGCGCAGGGAGCGCTCCGCCTGCGAGGAGGCGGCTCTCCGGGCGTCGTGTCACATGGAGGCCGACATGACCGAGGTGATCGATCGCGAAGGGGTTGCAACCGCCCCCGCCGCTGCCACGACGGACGCAGCCCGCCGCGTGTACGTCCAGGGCTCACGTCCAGATCTGCGAGTCCCGTTCCGTGAGGTCGTCCAGTCGCCCACGCGCGGCGCCTCGGGTGATACGCCCAACCTGCCGCTGCGTCTCTACGACACCAGCGGGCCGCACGGTGACCGAGGGGTGAGCGTCGATCCGAAGGACGGGCTGCCCGCTCTGCGCACCCCGTGGATCGTCGAGCGCGGGGATGTCGAGACGGTGGCCGGAGCCCGGGGTGACGTGCTCCGCGCCCGCGACGGCGCAGCGGTCACCCAGCTGCACTACGCGCGACGCGGAACGATCACCCCCGAGATGGAGTTCATCGCCATCCGCGAGGGCGTTGCGCCCGAGCTGGTTCGCGACGAGGTCGCCCGTGGCCGGGCGATCATCCCGGCCAACATCAACCACCCCGAGGCGGAGCCGATGGTCATCGGCACCAAGTTCCTCGTCAAGGTGAACGCGAACATCGGCAACTCGGCCGTGCTCTCGAGCATCGACGCCGAGGTCGAGAAGATGCGCTGGGCGACGCGCTGGGGCTCGGACACGATCATGGACCTGTCCACCGGCAAGGACATCCACGCCACTCGCGAGTGGATCATGCGCAACTCACCAGTTCCTGTCGGAACTGTCCCGATCTACCAGGCCCTCGAGAAGGTCGGTGGGAACGCGGACCAGCTCTCCTGGGAGATCTACCGCGACACGATCATCGAGCAGGCGGAGCAGGGCGTCGACTACTTCACGATCCACGCGGGCGTGCTCCTGCGCTACGTCCCGCTCACGGCGAAGCGCGTGACCGGGATCGTCTCGCGGGGCGGATCGATCATGGCGGCGTGGTGCCTCGCGCATCACCAGGAGAACTTCCTCTACACGCACTTCGAGGACCTGTGCGAAATCCTGCGCGCCTATGACGTGTCCTTCTCGCTCGGCGACGGACTGCGCCCCGGGTCGATCGCCGACGCCAACGACGAGGCACAGTTCGGCGAGCTGCGCACGCTCGGAGAGCTGACCCAGATCGCGTGGCGGCACGACGTCCAGGTCATGATCGAAGGCCCCGGCCACGTCCCGATGCACAAGATCAAGGAGAACGTCGACCTGCAGATGGAGGTGTGCCACGAGGCGCCCTTCTACACGCTTGGCCCGCTCACCACCGACATCGCGCCTGGCTACGACCACATCACCTCCGCGATCGGCGCGGCCATGATCGGCTGGTACGGCACCGCGATGCTCTGCTACGTCACGCCCAAAGAACACCTCGGTCTTCCGGACAAGCAAGACGTCAAGGACGGCGTGATCGCCTACAAGATCGCGGCGCACGCGGCCGACGTTGCCAAAGGCCATCCGATGGCGCGGCATTGGGACGACGTGCTGAGCAAAGCGCGCTTCGAGTTCCGCTGGAAGGACCAGTTCAACCTGTCGCTCGACCCCGAGACGGCCGAAAAATTCCACGACCAGACCCTGCCGGCCGACGGCGCGAAGGTGGCGCACTTCTGCTCGATGTGCGGCCCGAAGTTCTGCAGCATGCGCATCACCCAGGACATCCGCGACTACGCGCGCGACCACGGAGTTGGTGAAGATCAGGCGGTGCGCCTGGGCATGGACGAGAAGTCGCTCGAGTTCCGTGAGCTCGGCGGCCGGATCAACGTTCCGCAGTAGCGTTTCGATGTAACCAGTTCGCGGGGCACTGGTTAGAGTGGTATGACCGTGGGAACGAGGCCGTACCGATGATCCGTCTGCGACGGCCGGCAACGGTCGCGGTGGGCCTGCTGACTCTTGCGGCAGCGATTGCGCTGCCGCTGTGGACGCTTGCCGACGGCACCACGTCACAGGCGATCGCGCAGTTTCCGGGGGGCTCGACGGCCTCCACCTCGCCGACCGCGCCGGTGACGACCGCGACCCCGGCAAGCACGAACGTGGGCGCCGTCTATCTCCCGGGTCCGATCATCAAACAGGATCTCGCCCTCGACTGCGAGGCCGCCGCCCTCGAGGTGGCGCTGGCGGTGCAGCACATCGAGGTGCCGCAGGATCGGATTTACGCGAGCCTGCCTCAGGATCCACGATCCCCTGACCTCGGCTCCGACGGGTATCCGGTGCGCTGGGGGGATCCGTACAAGGCCTTTGTGGGCGATGTCAACGGCTATGAGCCCGATTTCACCGGGTACGGCGTGTACTACCCGCCGATCGTCGCCGCCGCCCAGCGATATGGTGCCGTGGCTGACGGCCACACCGGCTGGACCGTCGCCGCGATCGCCGCCCAGCTGCGCCTCGGCAACTCGGTGGTGGTCTGGCTCACCTCGGATTTCAAGGCGCACGTCCCGCGCTCCTGGACGGCCTGGGACGGAACGCGTGTCCAGTGGGCAATCGGTGAGCACGCAGTCCCGGTGATCGGCTATGACCCGGTGCAGAACACGGTCACGTTCGTCGACGTGCTCTACGGGGTTCAGCGAACCATGAACACCCAGGCGTTCGCGGCCGCGCTCACAACGTTCGGTGGCATGGGGATCGCCGTCTCGTCGGCCCACTGAGTCATGGCCGCGGCGTCCCCGGAGGCCTGATCGGCGGCATCTCGAAGCTAGCAGCGCCTGGATGCTCGGTGAAACGCGAAATTGGACGAGGTGCTGTGCGCTACGCACGACGTTCAGCGTGGTTAGCCACGCCGGATCAAATCGAAGGGTGCGCTAGAATCCACTGAGCCACTCGCGCTTGTGCGCTCCGCCCAGTTGGAGGCCATCAATTGCCATCATCCACCCGAAGGGAAGCGCCCCCTGACCTCCTGGCCAGGGTGGAGGAAGCGCAGGTGCGCCATATTGACCTCCAGTTCACCGATGTCATCGGCGGCGTGAAGACGGTCACGATCCCGGCATCCCAGCTCGCCGACGCGATCGCGCACGGGACCTGGTTTGACGGGTCATCGGTGGACTCGTTCGCGCGCACGGCCGAGTCCGACATGTACCTGGTCCCGGACCCGTCGACGTTCCAGCTCCTGCCCTGGGGCGACGAGCGCACCGCGCGGCTCATCTGCTGGGCGACGACTCCCGACGGCGAGCCCTACCAGGGTGATCCGCGGGGCGTGCTCCGGCGCGCGATCGAGGTCGCGGAGCGTCTCGGCTTCGAGTACCGCGTGGGGCCGGAGGTGGAGTTCTTTCTCCTCGAGCGCAAGCCCGACGGCTCGCTCGTCCCCACCCGCAACGACCGCAGCTCGTACTTCGACTTTTCGAGTGACGGGAACCGCGACCTCCGCCAGCGCATGGTCAGCGCGTTGATCAACATGGGGATCGCCGTCAATACCTCGCACCACGAGATCGCCGGCGGCCAGCACGAGATCGACATCGACGCCGCCCCGGCGCTCAAGTCGGCCGACGACCTGATCACCTTCCGCTACGCCCTCAAGGCCGTTGCCGAGCAATCCAGGGTGATCGCGACCTTCATGCCCAAGCCCTTCGACGGCAAGCCCGGCAGCGGGATGCACGTCCACCAGAGCCTCCTGCGCCTGCGCGACTCGGCGAACGCCTTCGCCGGCGATGACGCCTACGGTCTCAGCGAGGTTGCCCAGCACTTCATCGCGGGTCAGCTGCACCACGCGGCGGGAATGAGCGCCGTGCTCGCCCCGTTGGTGAACTCCTACAAGCGCCTGGTGCGCGGCTTCGAAGCTCCCATCTTCATCTCCTGGGCGCGGACCAACCGTGGCGCGCTGATCCGCGTCCCGCACGTCGGACGCGCCGAGGCGACCCGGGTGGAGCTGCGCAGTCCGGATCCGTCGTGCAACCCGTACCTCGCATTCGCTGTGATGCTCCGCTGCGGGCTCGACGGTATCGAGCGGCGGCTGCCGCTGCCGTCACCCGTCGAGGAATCCCTCTACGGATTCGACGACATCGAGCTCGAGCGGCGCAACGTCGGCGTGCTCCCCGACAACCTGAAGGACGCCATCGATGCGCTCGAAGCCGACGAGGTGGTCATCGATGCGCTGGGTGACCATCTCGCGGAGCGGTTCATCGCCGCAAAACGCCTCGAGTGGCAGGCGTACCGCGGGCAGGTCACGCCCTGGGAGCTCGACCAGTACCTCGAGCGCTGCTGAACGTGCTCGCGACATGAGCTCGCCGACGCTCACCGTCAAGGACGTGTGGCGGGGGGTCCTGCCACCCGGCACCGATCTGCTCGGCGGCGGCGGCGGCCTCGAACGCAGGGTCGAGTGGGCATGCGCGTTGCGCACGCGGCCGCCGGCGTTCGAGGCCGTCAAGGGCGGCGAGATCGCGTTCGTGCCCGTCAAGAGCATCCGCCTGCTCGACGAGCGCCTCGACCTGCCCCAGGTCATGGTGAGTTTTGCCGAGAAGGGCGGCGTGGCAGTGGCGGTTGTCGGGGACGTGTCCGTCGAGAGTATCGCCGCCGCCGACCGGCTGATGATGCCGCTCCTCCGGTTGCCCGACGGGATCCACGCGACCGACGCGCACCACACCTGCGTCCGCTTCATCCTCGATCAACGGGCGCTGCTCCACGAGCGTGCCCAGGAGCTCCAACTCTCGCTGATGGATCTCGCCCTGGGCGGGGCGGGTCCGGACAAGATCATCGAGCGGCTTGCCGAGGTCACCGGCCTCCCGGCCGCCTGGCTGGACGAGGCGGGCGAGGTGCGCCACCTCACCATCACCGACGCGGCCCTGCTCGCCGACGTCGGCGACGGCGCCGACGCGCTGCGTCGATGGGGCGGCACCATCGCCGTAGTCGGAGCGGACCCACCGGTGCGCGAGTTCACAGTCGGGCGCAACGGCCTCGCTTCGCTGGTGAGCCCGGTCCCGATGCGCAACGGGGTCGGCGGCTTCGTGTGCGTGATCGGTGAGGAGCAGCGCCTGGATCAGATCGCTCGCCTGGCCGTCGCCAGGGCCGCGTCGGCGTGCGCCATCGAGTTCGACCGCGAGCGCGCTGTCACCGAAACCCGCGACAAGCTCGAGGGCGACTTCATCGCGTCGCTGCTCACCGGGTCCTACTCGTCGGAGCGGGTGGCGCTCGAGCGGGCGCGCCGGCTCGGCGCCGACCTCTCGCAGCACGTCGCGGTGATCGCACTGCGCGGCGCAGTGTCCTCGGCGTCCTGGGAGCTCCGCGCGCTTCGCGCCGCCCAGAACGTGGTCGCGCGGCGCGAGGTCCGCGCGCTGGTCGCCGCCCACGAGGATGCGGTCTGCGTGGTGGTGATGCCGGAGGCCGACGGAGGTGTCGACACCATGTACCGCTTCGCGGAGCTGGTGCGCAGCGAGTGCGCCCTGGCCACCGGGGACGCGACCACGTCGCTCGGCCTCGGGCGCACCCACGATGGCGCGTCTGGGGTGCGCCAGTCGTTCCGGGAGGCGGAGCATGCGCTCGAGATGAGCCGCCGCCTGCTCGGCCCGGGACGGCAGGCGAGCTTCGCCGACCTGGGCCTCCACCGGCTGCTCTTCGCCATGGCCCAGCACCCGGAGCTCAGCGATTACTACCGGGGCACCGTCGGCGAGCTGGTCGCCTACGACGAGCGATCGAGCGCAGAGCTGATGGCGACCCTCGACGCGTATTTCGAAGCCAACGGCTCACCGACCGAGACCGCGCAACGCCTGAAGCTGCATCGCAATACAGTGCTCTACCGCCTGCGTCGCATCGAGGAGGTCGGGCGGCTTCGCCTCGACGACCCGGCGACGCGGCTCAACCTGCATCTCTGCCTGCGAATCCGCGATGTCATCCAGGCGGGGGCCGCTCGGGGCGCTCAGCCAGAGCCGGAGGGAGTCCCGGGTAACTGAGCGCCCTTGGTCGGCGGCGCGGACTGTTAGTGGAGCAACTCGAACGTATTGGTCGCGTCGTCCACGAAGTACACACCGTTGCGGTGGGGTGTTATGACGAGTCCGAAGAGCGCGCCGCTTCCGGGCGGCGAGCCGCTCATGTCGAGCCACCGGAAGGCCACCTGCGCGCCCATGGGTGTCGTCTCGACGATCCGTCCGTCACCGGCGTTGACCGTCAGGATGTCGCCGTTCGGCGCCAGAGTTACACCGAGCGGCGAGTTGAGCCAGCCGTTGGCGGTCACGTCCTTGCCCGTGAATGCGGTGCCCTTCCTGGTGAGCGCGTCGGGGATGGCCGCGATGCGGTTGTCAGCTGTGTCCGCCACGTACAGCGTTCCGGAGGCGCTCAGCGCGTCACCGGTCGGTCCGACCACCAGCGCCGCGGGATCGGTGCGCTCGGCAAACCCCGAGCCGATGACCGTGCTCGATTCCACCCACGGGGCCGCGCTGCCGGCTGTATGGAGCACGAGCCGCACGACCGTGCCGCGGTTGACCACCGCGCCGCCGGCAGCGACGGTGCCGTTGAGCACGTTGGTCACGAAGACATCCGAGTCGGCGCCGCGATCGATCGCCGTGAGGTCCCAGGGACCGTTGATCCCGTAGGCGTTGTTCAGCGTCTCGACGACGTTGCCGTTGCCGTCGAGGATGATCAGGCACCCGGCCTTAGCGGTTGCCGCGGTGCCGTCGGACGTGGGCAGCGATCCCACGATGACCCAGTGGTTGTTGAGGATCGCGAGCGCGGTGGTCAGCCCGACGCCGCCCGTGCAGATGCCCTGCACGTCGCTCGAGGTGATGTGCGCGAACACCGAGCGACCGCCGTGGGGTGTCATCTCCACGATGGTGGTCCCGGTTCCCTGCGCATTCGACGCCGCGTTGAAGTTGCTCACGAGCACGTCGCCCGCCACCAGCCGCCCCCAGTTCTGGTTGACCACTGCCATCCCGTACGGGTTCACATCGCCGTTGGACGGAACGGTCGACCCGAGCGTGGTGATGTGGGTGAGTCCAGCGATGAACGGGCCCGACGCCGCGGCGGCGATCTGACCGGCAACCAGGCCGGCGGCCGGGATCGCGACCATGGCGAGGCGCCCCAGGATGTGTCTTCCCCTCACTGTGGATTCTCCTTGGACGCCGGGCGGTCGTCCCTGGACCGCCTTGAGCAGCGCCATACAGCAAATACGCAGGGCGGTTACGTCAAGTGGGGCGAGTTCGCCTTGCTAGACTCAAGAGCGGACATGACCTACATCGTCACCGAGACCTGCGTCGACCTGAAGGACAAGTCCTGTATCGAGGTGTGCCCTGTGGATTGCATCCACGAGGCGCCCGAGGACCGGATGGTCTTCATCGACCCCGATGAATGCATCGACTGCGGGGCCTGCGTGGATCCCTGCCCGGTCGACGCCATCTACGCCGAGGAGGACGTGCCCGAGGCCCAGGTCCTCTTTGTCGACATCAACAAGGTCTACTTCAAGGACAAGGCGCTGGCGCGGTCCCAGGTCTCGCAGATCAAGCCGCCCGACGCGACCTGAGCGACCTCGCGGGCAATTCGGTTTGTGCAAACTGCACAAACCACCCCCCGAAACCATCGGTCTCGGAGTCCATAGCTCCGAGCCGCCGAGAACCCTAGTCTGCATCTCGTAGGTGCCGCGGCGGCCGGGGGTCCAACCGGTGGCGGCGGTGAGAGCAAGACCGCGGAAGGAGTCCTATGGCAATCGACGAGTCCTTAGCCGTGAGAGTTCTAGACGAGGTGACACCCGCGATGTCTCCGACGACCACCAGCAAGGTGAAGCCCGCTGACGTCATCCGCAATGCGAAAGAGCTCGGCATCAAGATGGTCGATCTCCGTTTTGCCGATCTGCTCGGCAGCTGGCAGCATTTCAGCATTCCGGTCGGCGAGATGACCGAGTCGCTCTTCAAAGAGGGCATCGGGTTCGACGGTTCGAGCATCCGTGGATTCCAGAAGATCTACGAGAGCGACATGCTCCTGTTCCCGGATCCCGGACGCACGTTCGTCGACGGCACGCTCGAGATTCCGACGATGGCGATCGTCTGCGACATCAAGGACCCGCTGACGCTCGCCGATTACAGCCGCGACCCGCGCTACGTCGCTCGCAAGGCGGAGGAGTACCTGCTCAGCACGGGCATTGCGGACACGTCGTACTGGGGCCCCGAGCTCGAGTTCTACATCTTCAACTCGGTGCGCTTCGACCAGAACACCCATGAGGGCTACTACCACATCGATTCCGACGAGGGCATCTGGAACACGGGCAAGAACGGCACGGCCAACCTCGGCTTCCGCCCGAAGCTGAAGCAGGGCTATTTCCCGACGCCCCCGATCGACAAGCTCCAGGACCTGCGCAGCAAGATCGTGCTCGCCCTCATCGACGCGGGCGTCCATATCGAGGTCCATCACCACGAGGTCGGCACCGCCGGGCAGACCGAGATCGACATGCGCTTCGACTCGCTGGTGAACATGGCCGACAAGGTGCTGATCTACAAGCACATCGTCAAGAACGTCTGCTACCAGAACGGCTACACGGCGACCTTCATGCCCAAGCCGCTCTTCGGTGACAACGGCAGTGGCATGCACACCCACCAGTCGCTCTGGAAGGACGGCGTGCCCCTCTTCTACGACAAGGATGGCTATGCGCTGCTCAGCGACATGGCGCGTTGGTACATCGGCGGCCTGCTCAAGCACGCGCCCGCGGTGCTGGCGTTCGCAGCACCGACCACGAACAGCTACCGGCGGCTGGTGCCCGGGTACGAGGCGCCGATCAAGCTCGCGTACAGCGCGCGCAACCGCAGCGCCTGCGTTCGGATCCCCACCTACAGCCCGGCGCCGGCGGCGAGGCGTCTCGAGTTCCGCTCGCCGGACCCGATGTGCAATCCGTACCTCTCGTTCGCGGCGTGCCTGATGGCCGGGCTCGACGGGGTCAAGCGCCGGATCGAGCCGCCGACGCCGGTGGAGGCCGACCTCTACGAGCTCGAAGGCGAGGAGAAGGCACGGGTCAAGGATCTTCCCGGCTCGCTGACCGAGGTGCTCAACGCGCTCGAGGTCGACAACGAGTTCCTCCTCGAGGGTGGCGTGTTCACCCAGGACCTCATCGACATGTACATCTCGTACAAGCGCGAGAACGAAGTGGATCCGGTGGCGTTGCGGCCCCATCCCTACGAGTTCGCCCTGTACTACGACGCCTGAGCCAGGGGCTCATTCACTCTCAGCACACTCCTTCCTGGACAGGGGGGCCGGGTTACCTCGACCCGGCCCTCCCTTCTTTTAAGTCAGGACGTCCAGGGGTCACGAAACGCGCGGCCGGACTATCAGCGGCGGATCGCGGCGCTCGGTGATCAGGACGTGGCCGAAGGCGTCCTCGCACTCAAAACGCAGAACTCGTTGGCCTCGGGGTCGGCCATCACCACCCACGTGACCTCCCCCTGACCGATGTCGATCCGGCGAGCCCCGAGCGACAGCAACCGCTCCACCTCGGCGGCCTGGTCGTCCGGGCGAAGGTCGAGATGGATGCGGTCCTTGACCGATTTTCCCTCGGGAACGTGCAGGAACAGGATGTCCGGGCTTTCTCCACCCGGTTCGATCCAGTACTCGCCCTCCTCGGGTCCGTGCAACTCGAGCCCGAGCGCCTCGCTCCAGAAGGATGCGACCAGGAGCGTGTCGGTGCAGTCGATGACGATGTTCTGCCAGCGAAGCGACATGACGGCAGTCTAGCCGTGCACCCTGGTGCCGAGTACCGCGTCGCGGATGGCGCAGACCTGCGCGGCAGGCGTGTACCAGCGCAGCGTGTGCTCGAGCCCGCGCTCCGCGACGCCGGCGAGGTCGAGTTCGCCGGACACCGCCTGTTCGAGACGGTCCTCCCAGTCGTACGCATCGACGAGGTATCCGTTGACCCCGTCCTGGATGGCGAGCCGGAATGCGTCCGTCGGGGTCGCAAGAGTCGGCGTCTCGACGATCGCCGCCTCGAAGTATTCCAGCTCGGACTTGGAGTTGCTGAAGACGTTGATCTGCAGCGGAACGATGTTGAGCCCGGTTGCGCCGATCAGTGACTCGAGCATAAGGAAGTCGGCAAGCGGGATGACGTCGATGCGATCGCCCAGGCCGCGGAGTGCCGGTCCGAGATCGAGGAAGCCGACGATGCGCAGACGCACATCGGCGTGCCGGGTCATGACACTCGCGAGTGCGGTCGAGACCAGCTCGAAGTCACGGTTGTGGGTCGGCGTCCCGCTGAAGTAGCCGATGCTCATTGTGTGACCCGACTCCGCGGCGGCATGCCGCGTGCGCCGGACCTCCGCCGCGCGCTCGAGCTGCAGGTGATTGAGAAAATTTGGGACGACCCACGTGGGCAGCTGCGCAAACTCCTCGATCCGAGCGGTCAGGAAGTGATTGGTCGAGATCGCGGCGTCGCAGAGTCGGAGCAGCGCGCCCATTCGCGACATCGACGCGAACCATTCGTCGAGCATCGCCTCGCCTGGGTTCCGGTCGAGCGTTTCGAGGACGAGGCTCACGTACCGCGTATCGAAGATCAGGTCGTCGATGTCGAACAGGACGCGGCATCCGGCAGCGCGAGCCCGGGTGATGAGGCTGTCGATGCGAGCCGTGTAGCGCGTACGGCAGATGACCAGCGTGTTGATGCCACCGATGAGGCGTTCGAGGATCGGCAGCTCCGCCCGGGTGAACCATGTCGCGGCGATGCGCTGGTCGTGGTCCTCGAGGTCGAGGGCCTCGACCATGTTGAAGATGCGGTAGCGAAAGGTGCTCGTGTCCGGCACCTCGTAGAGATACGCGACTCTGTGGACGCCGTCCGCAGACGCTCTGCGGACACGTTCCTCGATGCTCTGCGCCCACGGTTCCGGAAACTGTGGCGGAGCCGGCTTGCCGCGCACCCCTATCCTTCGGTCGCGGCGAGCGCACCCGCGAGCTGATCGCACACCGGCGCAAAGACTGCACCCCAGTCGGTGAGAAGCCTGCTCTTCCGATGGTTCGCGCTGCGTCGCTTGACGTCATTCGCGAGCGCGACGCCCTGACCGATGCCGGCGACGAGGCCCGCCACGCTCGGGTCGCTGCAGATGATGTTGGCCGAGTACTGATCCAGTGATTGCTTCTCCGAGCCGAACGTGTTGGTCACCACGGCAGCTCCCGCCGCGGCCAGGTCGAGCGGGGGATAGCTCGAGTGCGGAGAGGCCATCAGCGACAGGCCGAGGTCCATCCGGCGGAGCAGCTGCTGATAGGCGTGCCAGCCCAGGTTCTCGATGAGGGCGGGGCGGACTCCTCCGGGGAGTGCCACCGGCTGCAGGTCCCGGCCGATGAAGAAGAAGTCCCACGTCGACGGGTCGAGATGGCCGCACTCGATGGCCCCGGAAATTGCCTCGAGGCCGCGGTAGTACAGATTGCGCAGATTGTTGGGTCTCGCGTAGAAGATGAAGTTGCGTTTGGATACCACCGACGGCTCGCGCGGGGTCAGGAAGGCCGGGAATGCGGGCTCGAACCACGACGGCGCGCGCGCATGCACGGCGGGGCCGCTGAAGAGATGGTCGAACAGGGGCTTGGAATTGACGATGCACGTGATGCGTGGATCCTCGAGGATCTCCGCACAGCGGATCGAGTCGTCGCCCTCCGGATAGAAGCGTCGCTCGTCCTCCTGGACGAGGTAGACGATGCTCGATGGATCGACCGATGCACGCGTGGCCCAGGTGGTCCACCAGGACGTCGTGACGAAGAGATCGCCGTCGGCGACGTCGACCAGCCGCCCGTCCGAGCTGTCGCGTGACGAGAAGACGAAGTCGACGTCGCCCTGCCACGGAATCCCATTTGCCTCGAGCACGGTCCGGCAGTTCGCCGGGGTCGGCGGCTCCGAGCGGGTGATGATGCGCAAGGGGCGTTCCATCCGCCGCGCGAGCAGGGTGGCGAAGATCAACGCCGTGCCGACCCCGCCGAAGAGGCTGCCGCTGTTGATGCTGTCGGTGACCATCGAGATGCGCTTCGGCGCCGAGGCGTTGGTGTAGACGCGCAACGGGCGGAGGTTCGGAAAGCGTTCGTCGAGCGTGAGTGTCAGCCACTGCCGCTCGACCGTCGACGGCGCGATCTTGCTCCCGCGCGCCCGCCCGAGACGCACGTAGTGCAGCAGCGCGTTGGTGCCGCGCGATACGTCGGGGTTGTGCTCGAGGTAGAAATCGGTCGAGAAGCGCGGGCCCGGATCCCATCCACGGGACGCGCCGATCGTCGCGTAATGTCGGAGCGGGTCCAGCCCGGAGTGCGCGGCCTCCGGGTAGTTCGCCTGATACCAGGACGGATCGAACAGGCCCGAGCCTTCGAGATCACGCAGATCACGTGGAAACCGTAACCGCTCCAGCGCGCGACGGTGGAAGTTGACCCGCCCCGACCCGGTGACGACGTTCAGCGCCTTGATCGCCGTGTTGGCGGCCTGCGGATAGTGGTGGATCACCGAGCGCAGCTGGGAATACGNNAGCAACGACTGCCGCAAGCGGACGTTCTCTCGCCGGGCCTCGTCGAGCTCGTGCCGGAGCAGCGTGAGCTGCAGACTGGGATCGTCGGACCCAGGGGCAGCGTCGTTCTGATGCGACGGCGTGATTGGTGTGAAGACTTCGTCCATGGTCTCGCACTGCTCGGGGCGACCGGTCAGCCCGCGAGCACCTCGGCTGCGGGCAGGAGCGTGAGCGCTGCCGCCGCGATGNNGCGCCGTGCTCGATGAAGCGGTCTGGAAGGCCCATGCGCAGGAGGGGCACGGTGATGCCGTCCGAGGTGAGCAGCTCGGTCACCGCCGACCCGAAGCCACCACTGGCCACGCCGTCCTCGACGGTGATCACCCCACGATGCTGCGCGGCGATGTCGCTCAACTCCGGCGCGAGCGGCTTCACGAATCGTGCATCGACCACAGTCGTCGAGATACCGCGAGCGCTGAGCTTCTCCTGTGCCTGCATGGCCACGCCGACCATCTTGCCGACGGCNNCAGCGGTGCCCGCCGACGGTGCCGCGCCGCGGGGAAAGCGCAAGGAGAACGGCCCTTCGTATGCGAGCCCCGTCGCGAACATCCTGCGCAGCTCATCCGGTGAGCTGGGGGCTGAGATGGTCATACCGGGGATGCAACGCAGGTATGCGAGGTCGAGGAACCCGTGATGGGATGGCCCGTCGGCGCCGGTGATCCCGGCGCGATCGATGACGAAGGTCACCGGGAGGGCGTGCAACGCGACATCGCATGCGATCTGGTCAAAGGCGCGCTGCAGGAAGGTGGAA
>PNBE01000002.1 GCA_003135895.1 Candidatus Dormiibacterota bacterium | reverse complement strand
TGCTCCACCCGACTGAATGCGACCCGCTCCTCCTCGGTGAAGCTCGCGTACGCCCGTCCCGCATCGCCGATGGCGAACAGTTTGGCGAACGCGGCAGCGTAGGCCGGATCCGACCGGGCGATCACCGCATCGGCAGCCCGTGGATGGTGCTCCATGGTCTCGCGGACACTGGAGGCGATGTCGGCCCGGGCGCCGGTCAGCTTCTCGGCCGCCGTGAGGTTGCCCTCGATGGCGCGCATCGCATGTCCCACCCTGGCGTCAACGGATCGGTCGGTGGACTCGAACGCGGAACGGCGGTCGCTCTGGTGCCACTGTGCTGGCGCGCCATCGGCGCCGGCTGCGCCCTTGAGGCTGGAGTCGCCGGCCAGGGCCGAGCGTGTTTCATTGGTGGCCAGGANNTCCTCGTCGACGGTGAGGGCGTCCTTTGCGGCGAGGGTCCGGATCTCGGCTTCGAGGGTGACCTTGCGCTGGCGCAGTTTGGTCAGGTTCTCGAGGTTGTCGCTGTGTCGATTCATCGGGGGATCTCCAGGTGTGCGTGGATGCAACGTTCACATCCGACCCGGAGCGATCCGCTCAGCGTTAGTCGGCACCGTGATCCTCGGACATCGGGCGATCCGCCCTGCATGCCGAGGTCCAGCACGTCAAGCGTAGCACCATCCACTCGCGGAATCAGCACGCGGGCGGATCCGGCAGGGGTTCACGCTGACACGCCCAGCCGGTGGCGACCACCTCGCCGGCTGCGGTGAGCACAGCGGTCGGTCTGCCGCGTCCGTCCTGGTAGAACCGCGTGCCGTCCGCGTTCGCGTAGGGCGTCCATCCGGCCTCCAATGGACCGAAGAGTTGCGCGTAGAAGAGCACCTGGCCGGCAAAGGGGCTCGCGACGTTGGCGACCAGCGAGTCGAAGGCCACCGCGGCGACGTACAGAGCCTCCCAGCAGGCGCCCTCGTCGTGCTCCAGGCGTTCGTNNGAACTCGTCGACAGCGTGAGCACGTTCCACCAGCGCCCTACTCGCCTCGATAACCGTCGCGGTGAAGCGTCGGCCCTCGCGCCGCTCCTTGATCTCGTCTCGGGCGAGCACCGCCATGCTCATGCCGCACCGCCCGGGTGCAACTTCAGCCGGAAGTCGCTGAGGATCTCCGCCATGTCTCTGTCGACCTGGCCGGGAGCGCTCAGTTGGAGATCGTGCAACAACCCCCGCCATTGCAAGTGCAGCGCTGCGTTCGCCGGCTGCGTGTCCAGCGCCGCGCCCACCGCCAGCAGCGCAGCCAGGATGGCCTCATCGGTGGCGTCCAGGGTGCGGCGCGCCCGTGCTTCTGCGCCCACGCGCTCAGCAGCCTTGCCCATCCCGAGCTCGCCGGTCGGGAGCGTGAGTACGCGTGGTGCTTTGCGGCAGCTGTCGTCACAGAATCGGCGGGGACGGCCGCGTCCAGTCACCGGGAGCGGTTTCCCACAGGTTTCACAGTTCATAGGGACGTCCTCGCTATTTCCGGAAAGGTTTGAGCCGAGCGCGTGCGATTAGACATGGATCTGGTCATGGCGACGATTCTCTGGCCCGCGAACATGCCCTGCCCTACCCATCTGTGTATGTTCGGACGCAAGTGCGCGTCGAGCCGAGCCGGGGCGCTCGCCGTGCCTTGCTGGTGCGTGTGTGTGTGCATGCACTCCTTTTGACACCATCCCCCTTGGTATCGCCCCCCTTGGTATGCCACCCTTCATGTGTTCCCACGACAGGTCCGCTCGTGTTCGAGGATGAGTTGACTAGCGACTACCTGCATCTCGGGTGATGCCATGACTGCGCCGTCGATGGTGTGTCTGACGTACCCGTTGAATACGACCTCGTTGCACATCGGACAGATCGTCGGAACCTTGTCGACGGGGATGTGGATCGGTTCGTCAGTGGTCATGGATTCCTCACTGTGGTCGCGACAGGTGTCTGTCGCTGCTGTTGCTGCAATTGCTCGAGCCGCACTGCGGCCATCGTCTCGGACTGTTTGCGATCAGCATGATGTCGGCCGAGCCCGCTCCAGTAGCGAGTGAACTCCTGCGGTGTACGGCGTGCCGTCAATCGCGCGCCGGGAAAGAGACTGTCCACCAGATCCCAGAGGTCGCTGGCGCGCGCGGCGTCCTCATCCCGTGCAAGAACGTCGTCACTCATCAGTGCCCCCCCTGTAAGGGCGTAACGTCCGTAACTTCCGTAACCGCAATTCGAGTTTGGGTTACGTTGGTTACGCTAGTTACGCTCTCTACAGACGGAGAGGCAATGCGCAGATATCGAGCGAATGAGTCGGTGAATGCACTCGACAGATAACCGCGTGCCGTCGAGCCGTCAGGCATCTTGATCACCTTCGACTCGATGCCGTAGCGCTTGAGTCGCCTGGCCAGGTCACGCTGGCCGACGCCTTTACCGTCATTCCAGCCACCCCACCCGGATTCCTCGAGCTCGTTGAGAGCGGAGCACAGGTTGGCGCTGGGCATGCGGTCACGATCACCGAACACAACCTTGATGTCGGACAGGAGGCGGACGCCAGTGCTGGCATCTTCAGCCACCCGGCCTTTGACGATCAGGACAGCTGCTTCACGGGCTCGTGCTGGCCATTCCTCGCCAGCCAGGTCCGCGATCGCAATGAGCGGCTCCCAGCAGTCCTGCGCCCGATCCGAGAGTTCTTCAGGCATCGGGGGGTCGATGTGGCTGAGCTCGTCGCCGTGTTCGACGCCCCAGCGCTGCAGTTGCGCCTGGACGTTCGTCATCTCGCCGACGATCCGACGGCGCCGGAACTGCTCGACGTGCTCGTTAGGTGCTCGACGCCGCATCGGGATGATCACCGCGCGCGACTCCACCGTGTCCGGCAAGTCACCGATGGCCGCGAGCGCGGTGGCGGCAAACACCGGAAAGCGCTCAGACTTCATCTTCTTGCCTTCACCCACGACTCGAATGACGCGCGCGCTCCTTTGGTAGCCGGCATTGATCAGAGCGCGTAGATCCTCGTAGTTGCCCTTTGGGTTGAAGATGGCGTCGCACTCGTCGAACAGCAGGGTGACCAGCTCCTCCTTCAGCAACCTGAAGATCGCCGGGGTCGAGGCGTTGATCGTGAACAGTGGCGCGGGTACGAGAAGGTCGAGCACCTCGAGTGATCTCGTCTTACCGCTCTCCTTCTCAGGGGACTTGAAGATCAGCCGTGCGGTGATGTCGAAGGCGGCGATGGCATGGGTATGGAGCACCCAGAGCGCCACGACGTCGAAGAAGTAGTCGCCAGGCAGAACCAGGTAGCGGCGCAGGATGGTGCGCACCTCATCGAGCAACCCTGCAGNNACCTTGCCACGGCCTTCCCGACCGGCCGCACTGTGGGCGATCTTGGCGATCTCCTTCTCGCGATCGGCCTCGGTCTCATCGGGATCCGGCTCGCAGCGGGCATGCTCGATCACCCGCAAACAGTCACGGATCTCGACTTCAGTGAGGCTCAGATCGCGCAATCCGCGGGCGTAGACGTGAAACAAGGTGTCGTTGCGCCGACCTTTGAGAATCTGCTCACCCGGCCCAGGGATGGCGTCGCGAGTACGAGAAGCCAGCAGCAGTGCTTCCCGCCACGGCTCNNGCGTCGCTTCCTGGGGTGAGCCATCCTCGAGCACGTAGGGCTTGCCGCCGAATGTGGATCCTGGACCCACCACATAGCCGCCACTGCCACGAACATCGACGCCTATGGCCAGTGTGTCGGCGCTGTTGTGGACGTCGACGCCACCGAGGAAGTAGTAATGCGTGCCGCCACCCGGCGTGGTCACGGTTCGGGTGAGTGGCAGCTCGCCGAGCCGTTGTTCCAGCAGCTTGAGACTGGCCGGACCGTCGCGGCCATCCTTGTGATCGACATCGAGCACCACCAGGCCGCCGTGACCGGTGGCCACCCCGACATTGGGAAGCGGCCGGCGACTCCACCATTGACGAATCCGATCCTCGTCTTGAGTGGCGTCAAGGCACCCGTTCTTCGTGTCCGGTAGCTTCTCGCCCGGCACAAGTGGGAAGATGCGGTACCCGTCACCTGCAAGAGCCAGCGCAGCCGAGACCGAGACAGTCATCGAAGCGGCATCAAGGCGATAGTCAGCATCGGGATCATGTCTATTGAGGAGGCACCCCGAGCCTTCCCGGGGATGCCTCCTCTGCTTTCCTATCAGAACGCGATTTCGGGCGTGTCGTTCGGCTCTACGGGCCGATACTTAGTCACCCGGAACACACTGCCGTCGTCATCGCCACGGTCACGGAGCTCACCCAGGACGCGCAACTCCAGGCCGGGCTCGAGCGTGAGATCGCCGCCGTCAGGCCAGACGATCAGCATCGTCTCATCGTCAAAGTAGGCGACCCGGGTGGCCTCGGGACGTCCGCCGAGTGCGTTGCACCAACTCCGAAATCTCGAGACACCGCCATTAGGGCTCTTGCCCAGCTTGGCGTTGCCATCGGTGTCGATGTAGTTCAAAAAATCCCAGACGGTCCCATCGGCTATCGCATACACCGCCTTGATGCTGGTGCCGAATTTCGATGCCGGCTGAACCTCGAGCGACTCGAGGCGAACGTCGTACCAGGTGAATTCTTTGAGATCGGCTTGCCGTCCCTCTTTGGGGATTCGCTTTGCCATGGTTGGATTTCCTTTAGGATTACCGTTGTTGGTTGGTTGGTGATCGGCTGGGGGCTTCGGCCTCCGGCCATCACTGGGTGTCGCAGTCGAGATCGGGATTCGGCGTGCTCAGCTCGCGATAGGCGCACCCGCCACGAGCTCAGCCGCACCAGGCGTCTTCGGCAGACGCTCGAGCGCGACGACGATCTTCTGCAGCGTCTGTGCGCTGATCGGCCGGCCGGTGAACGCGTGCGACACGGTCGGCGGGGCCAGGCCGGCGATCTCGGCGAACTGCTCCTGATTGATGCCGCGCAGCGCGAGCTCGGTGCGGAGCAGATCGGCACGTAGGCGCAGGGGTGCCCGGGGGCTTGCGGGAGGATGTACAGCAGTCATGCATCTGTTGTACGGCGCTCCCACCTGGAGTGCAAGTACGAGTACACTGACGCCAATGAGTCCTAAAACAGTGACAACGTCGCGAACGGATCAGCGCAAAGAATTCGGACGTCGTCTGAGGGAACTGCGCGGTTCGCGTAGCCAGGAGTGGCTGGCAGCACGGATGAAACCGAAGCTTGAGCGCCGGACGATCATGCGGCTGGAAGCCGGCCAGGCACCGGTGGAGCTCCACCTGGTAGCTGCTATTGCTGAGGCGCTCGGGTGCGGGATCGCGCCCTTGATCGCTTCGCTGCTGCCCCAAGAGGAGCTCGATGCCGAGACCGAGCGCCGGCTGCTTGAAAGCGCCGCCTACCAGCAGGCTCGTGCCCAAGCCGCGGCGCTTGACCTAGAGATGTCGGAGCTCGTCCCGGCCGCCGCGGCCCTCAAGGCGCGTATAGGAGCGGCGGCTCATCGAGTGACCGGCAGCGTCCCGGCCCCGTTCGTCGAGGTCACGACGATCCCTGAGCTGCATTAGGCAGTGGGTGCTGCGCACCAGCAGAACGTAGGCGGCATGTGCAACCGAGATCGAAAAGGCTCACGTCGTAGCCCTTGGATAGAGCGTCTGACTACGG
>PNBE01000169.1 GCA_003135895.1 Candidatus Dormiibacterota bacterium | reverse complement strand
CGAGCGGTGGACGCTGGTACTACTGGTAAACAACCGCTGGTGAGCGACGGAAGGGGTCGCCGGGCCGAGTGAGCGGCCCGGTCGGCCCCACCGTCTTGCCGGAGATCCGGGTGACCCGCGCAGCCCTTCCGGGCCGTGTCGCCGCGGCGACACCGTAGGATCGTCGGGCGATGCGCACGCTCTTCACCGCCGACGGACACAAACGTGAGGTCGCCGCGAGTGCGGTGCAAGAGTTGCTTGCGACGTCGCATGCGATTTTCTGGCTCGACATTCAAGCGCCCGACGATGACGACTACCGGTTGTTGAGCGACACCTTCAAGTTTCATCAGCTGACGATCGAGGATGTCAAGCATCAGAACCAGCGCCCGAAGCTCGACGGGTACGACGGATACGCCTTCGCGGTCGTGTTCGTCATCGCACTTGCCCGCGAGGAGGTGTCATTCCGGGAGCATCACCTCTACATAGCGCCGAACTACCTGGTCAGCGTCCACTTGCAACCTGAGCCGTCGTTCGACCAGCTCAACGAGCGAATTGCGGAATCACCAGAGAACGTCTGTCGGAAGACATCGTTCCTGACATACCTGGTCATGGACTCGCTCGTGGACACGACATTCGTCGCGCTCGAGACGCTCGACGAGCACGTAGACAAGTTGCAGGACGAGGTGCTCCGGGACGCCAACAGCGCCCAGCTCGCGCTCCTGCAGGAGATGAAGCATTCCGCGGTTGAGATGCGCCGCGTCCTCGGCGCGCAACGTGACATGTTCCAGCGACTGGTCACTTTGTCACTCGAGGCTGACCGCGAGACGACGGCGTACTACCGCGACGTCTACGACCACATCATCCGTCAGTACGAAACCGTCGATTCACTCCGTGACCTGCTCACCGGCGCGATGGACGTCTACCTCTCCACCGTTTCCAATCGCCTGAACATGACGGTGAAAGCGCTGACCGTGGTGGCGAGTCTCTTTCTGCCGCTCACATTTCTCACCGGGTTCTTTGGCATGAACTTCGGATGGCTGGTCGCGCGCATCGGCACCCCCTACGCGTTCGCCATCGGCCTCTCGCTGATGGCAATCTCGATCCTCACGCAGCTGTTCTTCTTCCGGCGACGCCGCTGGATCTGAGCCCGAGAGAGTCCCCGTAGATCTCCGACGGAGTCACTGATCGCGTCATCGATCGCGCCGACCGGTCATGTCGCGCTTCACCGATCCGCGGATGCCTCTTCCTGCCGTGCACCAACCAACAGCGCGAGTGCGGTTCCGTACACGAGATGGCCTGCGAGCATGACCATCTGCCGATCGCGGCGATCGCGGTCTGCCGGCGGCATGATGCCCAGCGCGGGCACCCATCCCATGTAGCTCACACCCCAGATCCCAGCGCCATACGCCATACCCAGAGGCACGCGAGCGATCAGACGCCTCGGCGCGACGACACCAAAGGCTGCACCCGCGGCAGCGCCAAACCCGAAGTGGGTGAGCGTCGCGAGCACATCCTGTTGCACCTCGCTGCGGCGAATGCCGCCGCGATTCAGGAATTTCGCGGTGATCTTCTCGGGCGGCATCCCGCCAACGAGCCCGAGCTGTGTGGCGCCCATCATCACGGCGCTCATGGGCGCCGTCGCCAAACCGCCGGCCAGCGCGCCTCGCAGCAGGCGCTTCATGCGACGCTCGTCGGTGCGCTCGTCACCGTGCCCGCCGGAAATAGCCGCCGCCTCCGAGCAGGAGCACGACGAGAACGATGATCAGGATCAATGTCAACAGAGCCTCAACCTCCTGCGGCGAATCGACCGCGTACGGATTCAACTATCGCACTATATGATAGTTGGCCTGTAATGTGGGGACGTCGGTTCACTCCAGCCGGGCGAAGCAGGCCGGCGACCGGATGTGGGTCGTCGGTCGCATCGCATCGGAGACAATCCGACGATCGTGCATCCCCACTCTGAAGACGTCGCGTGATGGCCGGGCGGCGAGCTGTCGCGGTCGTATCCGGTGGCCTCGACTCCACGACCATGGCGTACTCGCTTCGAGCCCAGGGGTACACGCTCAGCGCGATCTCGTTCGACTACGGCCAGCGGCACCGCAAGGAACTGGGGTTCGCAGAACGGATAGCAGCCGAGCTCGACGCCCCCTGGACGCTGATCGATCTGCGCGCGGCAGGGCTGACGAGCGTCCTCACCGGGTCGGCGCTGACGGACGGGACGATAACAGTTCCCGACGGTCATTACGCCGACGAGAGCATGAAGATCACCGTGGTGCCCAATCGCAACGCGATCATGCTCAGCATCGCGTGCGCGCTCGCGGTGACGCGCGAGGCCGGCGCGGTTGCGTTCGGCGCACACACCGGCGACCACTTCATCTACCCCGACTGCCGTCCCGAGTTCGTGCGTGCATTCGAGTCGATGGTGAACGTCGCGGTGGAGGGGCTGGCGAGCATCGAAATCCTCGCGCCCTTTCTGTCGATGACAAAGACGGACATCGTCAAGCTCGGCGATCAGCTGCACGTTCCGTTTGAGCGAACCTGGTCCTGTTACAAGGGCGGCGCCTTGCACTGCGGGTTGTGCGGGACATGCTTCGAACGTCGCGAGGCGTTTGCGCTGGCCCATGTGGCGGATCCGACCGCATACGAGACCGGATCAGCAACGGTGCGCCAGCGGTCGAAGGAACACTGAGAGAACTTCCAGCAACCTCCAAGAAGCTTCGCAGGGCCCGGCGTCAGTGTTGTCAGTGTCAACAAGAACCACTGAAACAGGAGCACTGACATGAACACGGCGACAATTCTCCTCAACATCGATCTGGCAGCCGGCACCGCCGCATTGGTGGCGATCGCCATGGTCGCTCTACCGAACATCGACCGCATCCGAGCCTTCCGGCGCCTGCTCACTCGGCGCCCAGTGCTGCACGCGCGGGAACAGCGCCTTGTTGCGGATGGCCTGAGCAGGTCACGTCACATTCCGCGGCCACACGGCCAAGAGTCATCAACCCTCGCACAAAGAGCGCCGCCTCGGAGCGCCCGAGGCGTCGCTGCTTGCGTCCACGATTCGATCAGGCCGGCCGCCCTTCGAGCCTGGCAAGCATTCCCGGTCGCGATGCGCTCCCAGCTAAACCCACCCGCACCCCTGGACCTTATTTGCTAGTGCGCCTATCCGTAATAGCAAGGCTGACCCGCTCCATGGGTGGAGCCACGCGACCTCCGTCAACTCCAGTGCTCCTGAACTGGTCACACGATCGTCACCGCAGTATGCAAAGGCTCGCGGGGACACGACCCACAGCCTGAGGGTGAACCTCGGGCCCGAAGCCGGAGTCACATCAGGGAGAAAACTCTGAGAGGAATCCCACAAATCTCCCAGAAAGGCTGGAGGGCCGGTCGTCAGTGTCGTCAGTGTCGAATCACAACAGCTGACAAAGGAGCACTGACATGAACACGACGGAAATCCTTCTCAACATCGACCTCGCAGCCGCGACCTCCGCATTGGTGATGATCGGGATGATCGCGGTGCCGAACACCGACCGCATCCGAGCATTCTGGCGCGTGCTGACTCGACGGCGAGTGGTGCGTGCTCGGAACGCGGTCTCATGGCGGGCGACCGAGCCCGGCCTGAATCTCCGCGCCTCCGACTGAGCGAGCCGTAAGGTCGCTCCGCAAGCAGGAGCCGCCTCCAGGCCTCGGAGGCGGCNNCGGCGGCTCCTCTCGTGCTCGCGGCGTTCCCAGTCAGGCCGCCGACGAAGGGGGCACGACGAGCAGCGCGCGAAACTCCCGTGCCAGCCTCTTCATCCACCTCGATCGTAACGAAAAGAGAGGGCCGCCTCCAAGCGTTTC
>PNBE01000074.1:37074-37222 GCA_003135895.1 Candidatus Dormiibacterota bacterium | reverse complement strand
TGACTCCCTCGTGCACCGCCCACACGTTGATCTCGGCGCCGATGAGGTAATCGCCTGCACGCAGACGCGGGAGCAATGCCTGCGCAAGGGAGCGCTGGATCAGCACCGATCCCTGGGTGTCGATGTCGAGCCCGATGAGGCTTGCGCG
>PNBE01000074.1:0-37041 GCA_003135895.1 Candidatus Dormiibacterota bacterium | reverse complement strand
TCGGTGAAGCCGAAGGGCAGGTCGGCTGCGGTCAGGATGAGGGTGTCACCTCGGGCCAAGGCCATACCCCTTCGCCAGGCAAAACCCAGGCCCTTGGCCGAGGTCGTGACCCGGACGGCGACCTCCTCACTGTCGAAGGCCGCCGCCAGGGACAGGCAGAGCGGGCCCGACCCGTCGGTGGAGCCGTTCTCCACGAGGATGATCTCNNGCCAGGAGGCTTACGGTCCTGCGCAACTCCGCGATCTGGTTGTGAACGGGGATGACATAACTGACGCTGGGGTCGCTCATGAGCACTCCTCGATGGCCGCTGCCACCTCGTGAGCCGGGAGGATCGAGTTGCGCTCGGCGCAGGCGTCGGTCCGCCCGGAGACGAGGTCGAGGAAGTGGGCGAACTGGAGGGCGAGGGGCTCGCCGGTGTGCCGGACGAAGGGGATATCGATCACCGTCTCAGCGCGATACCCGGCTGCCTGCCCGGCGCCCACCCCCTGGGCGTGGGCTCGATGCCGGTANNTAGACGGTCAGGTCCTGGCGGAGGAGGTCGACGTCATAGAGTGCGGTCGACGTCGCGACCAGCTGTGAGCGCACCTTGCGCTGGCTCGCCCGGCTCGCCGAAAGGGTCGCGATCGCCCCGTCCGGGAACTGGAGCAGGCAATCGGCGACCTCCATGATCGAATCGCGCCCCGCCGTGCTGGTGGCCGCGGAGACACGAGACGGCCTGACCCCGCCCATGTAGCAGAGCGCGAGGTCGATCTCATGGATGAGCAGGTCGAAGACCACGCTCAGCGTGCTTCGAGGAGTCTCCGGGGAGTGGCGAAGGCCGACGATGTGGACCGGCTCTTCGTCGAGCAGGCTGCGCATCGTGGCGACGACCGGGTTGAATCGCTCGACGAAGCCGCACATCAGCGGGACCCCCCGGCGCTCCGCGCAGGCGACCAGAGCCCTGCTGGTCTCGAGGTCCGGCGTCACCGGCTTCTCGACGAGGATCGGCTTGCCGAGCTCGAGCAGGGCCCGCGCGGCACCCTGGTGGAACGCGGTCGGGGTCGCGATCACTGCGGCGTCGCAGCCTGCAGCGGCGTCGAGATCCTCGGCAAAGGCGCACCCAAGCCGTTCGGCAAGCGGGCGAACCCGCTCCGCATCGGTATCGATGATCACCGCGAGGTCGGCGCCGTCGGCCTCCGAGATGACGCGCGCGTGGTTGGCCCCCATCGCCCCGGCTCCGACCAGCGCAATCCGGGCACGAGCACCCATGGCCGCAGTCTCAGCCTGGAGGACCGCCCAAATCGTAAATTTGCAGCTCCGTTTCGATAGCGCCGCGCTCTCGCAACAGCGGGACCAGCAGCGCGGCCATCACCGCAGCCGAGACGAGCGCGCCGCAGAGCAGTCCCAGCTCGACGCGGAGGAAGAGCGACGAGCCCACGGCGGTGACGACGAAGAACGCGATCGCCCCGCAGGCCCACCCTACGGCGACCCGCCGGTAGCCGGAGAGCGAGATCAGGACGTAGCCGAAGATCTGGGTGAAGATGAACCCGATACAGCTGGCCGAGAGCAGCGCGAAGTCGACATTGCTCAATTCGAATCCGTGGCCGAAGAGGATCCGGGTCAGGGTCGGACCGAGAAGCGTGAACCCCGCGATCGCGACGGCACCCAGGCCGACCATGAGCAGCAGGAGGCGGGTCAGCAGCGCCTGAAACTCCTGATGCCTTCCCCCGGTGGCCAGCGTCGAGAGCTTGGGCAGCAGCGCTGACTGGACCGCCTGGAAGAGAAAGATCGGGACATAGGCGACGATGCGGCTGAGCTGGAATCGTCCGGCGGCCGTCTCCTCCTGCGGGGTGGCGAGGAGCTGGACCGCGACAGCGCCGACGCTGAGCAGCACCTGGGTGAACACCGATGCGATGAGCAGGAAGCCGAGCGCGTGGGTGATCTCTCCCCAGGGGGCGGGAGGGCCGGGGCGAAGCAGTCCGCGCCGGCCCGCCGTGGCGAGAACGATGGCCACGAAGGACGCGACGATGAGCGAGATCCCGTACGGGCCGGCTGTCTTGACGCCGATGACCGCGAGGATGGCTGCGAAGGCGACCCGGAGAGCGCCTTCGCCACCGAGCAGCACGCCGTACGCGCCGAAGCGAGCGTTGCCGGCCAGCGCACCCCGGGCCAGGAACTCGAAGAGATACGCGGCGAACCCGCCGACGAGCCCTGCGAGCAACGCCGGGTCGCCCTTGAAGATGTGCTGGTCGAGCGGGCTCGCAGCCAGGAGCGTGGCGATGATCAGCACCACGGCCAGGCCCCCACCGAGCATGGCGGCGCGGAGGAAGACGGGACGCCCTCCCTCCCCGCGGACCCGCCTGGCCGCGATTGCTCGCCCGGTCTCCTGTTCGAGCGGCAGGAAGAACCCCGGTCCGCAGACGAAGAGCAGTGCCCAGAACACCGAGAGGGGCGCGAATTTCGCGGTGCCGAGCGCGCGAGCCGCGACCACCAGGAAGCCGTACTGCATCAGCCCCGCCAGCCCGAGCCCGATGGCCACCGGAATCGTCCCCGCCGGCAAGGGCAGTGCGCGCAGCCGATCGAGGAGCTTCATGGCCAGGCTGGGGGCAGGGACACCCCTACGGATAGATGCCTCGCACCGCGGTCGCATCGGCGACGCGTTTCACCGCGACGAGGTAAGCGCCGAGTCGGAGCGATACGTTGTGGCGATCAGCCTGCTCGCACATCTGGGTGAATGCCTTCTGCAGGATCTTCTTGAGACGGACGTTGATCTCATCCTCTTCCCAGAACAGCGACTGCAGGTCCTGGACCCACTCGAAGTACGACACGGTCACACCACCGGCGTTGGCTAGGATGTCGGGTACGACCGTGATCCGGCGGCGCTCGAGGATGCTGTCCGCGTCCGGGGTCGTCGGCCCGTTGGCGCCCTCGACGATCAGGCGCGCCTGGATCCTCCCCGCATTGCGCGCGGTGATCTGATTCTCCATTGCAGCCGGGACCAGGACATCCACCTCGAGCTCGAGCAGCTGGCTGTTGGTGATCGGCTCAGTGCCCGGAAAGCCGTTGACGCCGCCGTGCTCCTGCCGGTACGCGAGCAGTGCCGGGATGTCGAGCCCGTTCCGCGAGTAGATACCGCCAGTCACGTCCGCAACTGCGCAGATCGTGAACCCCGATTCGTGCATCAGCTGGGACGCCCAGCTCCCGACGTTGCCGAAGCCCTGAACCGCGACGGTCGTCTGTGACGGCTCGATCCCGAGACGCTTGCAGGCCTCGATGGCGATGATGTTGACGCCGCGGCCGGTCGCACTGGGACGGCCCTCGCTCCCGCCGATCTCGAGCGGCTTCCCGGTCACCGATGCGGGCACCGAGTAGCCGGCCTGCATCGAGAGCGTGTCCATGATCCACGCCATGATCTCCGCGTTGGTGTTCACGTCCGGCGCCGGGATGTCGGACTCCGGTCCGACCAGCACGCTGATCTCGGCGGCGAATCTCCTGGTGAGACGTTCGAGCTCTCGATGGCTGAGCGTCCTGGGGTCGACTGCCACGCCGCCCTTGGCGCCGCCGTACGGCAGGTTCGCAAGTGCGCACTTCCAGGTCATCCACATTGCGAGTGCCTTGACCTCGTCGATGTCGGTTGCCGGATGGAATCGGAGGCCGCCCTTGGCCGGCCCGCGAGTCACGTTGTGCTGGACTCGGTATCCCTCGAACATGCGAACGCTGCCGTCGTCCATCTTCACGGGGAAGCGCACGACGAGCTCCCGTCGAACCTCACGCAGAACCGCGCGCAACCCCGGTGAGAGATCGAGAATCTCAGCGGCGTTGTCGAACTGGCGCTGTGCGTTCAGCCAGGGAGAGTCCACCACCGCCGGCGCGGCAACTGTGCTCACGCGCACGAGCCTAGCAGGCTCACGGGCGATTGGACGCGGCGTGGCCCGCGCCATCACCACCTCTATACTGCCGCGAATGTCCGAGAGCGCCGAGGTCGCCCCGAAAGCGGCCAGCGAGGCGATTGCCGGCGGCGCGATGCTCATCGACGTGCGCGAAAAGTCCGAGTACGACGAGGTCCACATTCCCGGCTCGGTGCTGATCCCGCTTGGGGATCTGCCGGCGCGGCTCGCCGAGGTGCCCACCGATCGGGATGTCTATGTGCACTGCCGGATGGGTGGGCGGAGCGCTCGCGCCGTCGACTATCTGCGCACCTTCGGCCGGCCGAACTCGTACAACGTCACCGGCGGAATCGACGCCTGGCAGGACGCGGGTCTGCCCGTGGAGCACTGAACCCGCAGGTCGTCAGTGGACGGCGAAGGCCGTCGAGCCCAGGAGTGCGCCCTTGTAGGTGATTGTCACCTCGTACTCGCCGGGCGCGAAGTTGCCTCCCGGCGGAGTCAGCGGGATGACGGTGGCCCCTGACTGGCTGAGCACGTAGTCGTTCTGGATGACGGTCTGTTCGGGCTGTCCCAGGGTGACCACGATGTGCACCGGCGCCTGGCCCGCGGCTCCCCCCGAGTTCACCTCGATGTCGACCACAGACGTCCTGGCGGGGAACGACACCTGGGTGGCCGGCAGGGTTCCGGCTCCTGCCGGTGCCGAGGCCACCGGACGGATACCCGTGAGCGAGATCTGCTGGGTTGGACGCGCCGGCGCCTGCACGGGCGCACCAGCACCGATGAGGCGGCCGGCGATCGCGGCGATCAGGACGAGGACGAGGAAGCTCGATCCGATGACCGCGAGCGGGATGCGCGACCGATGGTGCTCCAGGGGTGGCGGGGGTTCCGGGGGTCGCGATAGGAGGGATCCCCCTGGTTGCGCGCCGCTCTCGACAATCGGCGAGGCAACCGGCTCCATCGCCGCCGCAAGGGTCCACGGGCGGCCGACCGACTCGAGCGGTGGCGGCGGTGGCGCGGGGGCCTTTGCCTGAGTCGCGGGGGGACCGAGGCGCGAGGCCACGTCGGCCACGCCGTCGATGGCGCTGGCGAGACGGCCGAGCAGGAGCGCGCGCTGGTCAGGCATTGCTCACACCAGCTGCTGAGCGCATCGGGAGATGCATCGCCAGGTCGCCGGATCCTGGGTGCGTGGCGCGCCATACGAGAGCGACGAGACCGGCGAGCAGCACGAGCGCGACCGAACTCTCGTTGAGTGGGACCAGCGGATTGAACAATGATGCCGCCGTGTACGCGGCCGCGAGCATGAGAACGAGCGCCGGAGCTCGAGGTGCGAGGACGGCGACCGGAACGGCGAGGAGCATCAGGCTGTAGTCGCCGAGGTGCGGCGAGAGCATGACCGACAGCCCCAGGCCGATCGCGACGGCCGGGATTACGTTCGTTCGCAGCGCGTCGCGCATCACCACCATGGCCACCATGGCGACCGCAGCAAGCGCGAGCGCGGCCGCCCAGGCTGCGGGGTTGCTGGCCAGCGGCCGCGCGATGATCGCCGGGATTGAATTGCTCTGCAGGTCCAGGTGCGCATAGGACGGAGCGGTCACGAGCCCGACCGCATCCAGGAGATGGCCCGGACCGGCGACGGCTATCGAACCGAGCAGCACGACCACCGCCCCAGCAGCGAAAGCTCCGAGCATCCGCCACTCACGAGCGACGACCAGCACGGGCGGGACGAGCCAGACGAGCTGCGGCTTGAGCAGCAAGGGCACCAGCACCAGCCCGGCGATCGCCGGCCGCCCCCGGTCGAGCGCCTCGATGGCGAGGATCGCGGCGAGCAGCAGGAGCCCGTCGGACTGGCCGAGGAGGATTCCGGTGCCAGCTTCGAGCGAGAATACCGCGGTGACCACGAGGCCGGCGGCAAGCGGGCCGCCGAGACGAGGGGAAGCCCGCCGGATGAGGATGGCTGCAGACACCGCCATGGCCACGACGTTGAGCGCCACGAACACATCAGTCCCCGTCTGCAGGGGCAGCACCGCGAGCGGTTGGATCAACCAGGCCATCAGCGCCGGGTTGACGAACGGCACCGGAAACGAGGCGCTCCCGGCCGGGGTGTACCCGAGCAACTGCGCCTGGGCGATCCCGAGCGGACCTGCGCAATAGACGCACGACGAGCCCCCGTGGACCACGCGCCCGGCGGACGCGATCGCGAGGTAGTCGACGGCAGAGCCGCCGCCAAACGCGGTGTGCAGGTCGGCGATGGATCTGACCACCAGGTACACGGCGCAAACGGCGGCCGCGCCGATGACCCATCGCCACCTCGAGGGTGCGCTGACCATCCGCGACCCAACCTAGCAGAGCTAAATCGACTTGGAACCCGGTGTGCGAAACCGTCACCTCAGGGATATCCAGCCGTTGGAGCCGGTGCTAGCATGCGCCGGGGTGAGGAGCGCATCGGAATCGGGCGAAGACGAATCGACGCCGGGTGGGAGCGAGGCAGCGGTCGCCGGCGGGGGAACGATGGCGACCGACTACGGCGCTGACTACTACGGCCACTACGCCGCGGACGGGGTCAGCTACGAGCGAAACGCGTTCTGGCTCGACTTCTTTCGCAAGATCGCCGACCGCCTGATCGAGGACTTCAGCCCGAAGACGACGCTCGACGCCGGGTGCGCGATCGGCCTGCTCGTCGAAGCCCTGCGCGATCGCGGTGTCGATGCCGACGGGGTCGACTTCAGCGAATTCGCCATCAGCCATTCGCGCGAGGACATCCAGCCATTCCTGAGGGTCGGATCGATCACCGAGCCGCTCGCCAGGCACTACGACCTGATCACCTGCTTCGAGGTCGTCGAGCACATGCCACCCGGGGACGCGGATCGCGCAATCGCCAATCTCTGTTCCTTCACGGACGAGGTGATCCTCACCTCGACCCCGATGCACTACCGCGATCCCACCCACACCAACATCCACCCGCAGGAGTACTGGACCGAGCGCTTCGCTCGCCACGGATTCATCCGCGATGTGGATTACGACGGCGCCTTCATCGCGCCCTGGGCCGCGCGCTACCGGCGCTCCTCGGCTCCCATCCATCGGGTGGTCGCCGACTACGACCGCGCCTACTCGCGGATGCTCCACGAGTTGCATGAGCGCAATGCCGTCGTCCTCGACCAGATGCGCGAGTTGAAGGAGCTGCAGGCACGCATTGACACGCTCGAGAGAACCATGGCCTGGCGCGAGCGCCGGGCCGTTCGGCTCGCGATCAGGGTGGACGGCGCTGTCATCAAAGCTGCTCCCGAGGGCACCTCGAGACGGCGAGCCCTGCAAAGAACGATCCGAATCGTCGACTGGTTCAGACGGCGTCCGCCCGCATCCTGACCGGCTCGCGCCTCGGTGGGCACCACCACAACCGTAGGATCGGTCGGTGCCCGATCCCATCTCGCTGCCGGCGCTTGCTCCGATCGCGACGGTCGTGGTGGTACTCGAGGTGGCAGCCGGCACGACCGTCGCGGCGTACGCCATCGACGTGGTCGGCAAGGTGGGGCGTGGCTTCGTGGGAACCACGTCGCTGATCTGTGCCGGGCTCATGGCCCTCGACCTGCTCATCGAGGCGCTGCTGCCGACAGGCACCGCCCTGCTCGGGACACCGCTTCCGTCGGGCGCGCAGGCGTCACTCTTCCACTGGTCGATCGCGTTCACGGTCGCGCTGCTGGGCTATGCCTTCTTCTGTTCGGTGATGACCGACGTGGCACGCCGGGTGGTTGGCGCGATCACCATCGGGTTCGGCGCGATGGCGATCGCCAAGGCGGCGGCGGCCTTCGGACCCTCACTCGGCGGAGTTGACAGAGCCGTCGTCGCCTTCGTCCCTGCCGCGCTGCTCTCCGGTAGCGCGCTGGCGGGGATGCTCCTGGGTCACTGGTACCTGGTTGCTCCCAACCTGTCCTTCCGCCCGCTGCGACGGGCGATCGACATCGTGTTCATCGCCGTGGCGCTCCAGGCCGCTGTGATCGTGCTGGTGATCCTGACGTCGGGTTCGACCGTTCGCGGCGAGCTGATCTGGTCGGGTGATGCCGTGCCCTTCTGGCTGCTCGTGGTCGGGTCCGGGATCGTTTTCACCACCGGAGTGGCGCTCCTGACACGGCACTTCGCCCGGATCCGCGCCAACCAACCCGCGACGGCGATGCTCTACGTGCTGATCATCAGCGTGGTCATGGGAGTCGTCCCGGCGCACCTGCTCTTCTTCGTGACCGGCGCGCCGATCTGATCAGGAGGTCTGTGCCTCCGAGCCGGTGAACACGTCGCCCGGTTCGAGGGTGCCGGTGAGACCGCTGTAGAGATCCACGCCGCCGCCCAAGTATTCGGTGTACTTGATCGACCTGGCCGCACATGCTTTGAGGAAGGGCGCTATGTCGGGGTCGCCGGCGACGAATATCCAGCTCGGATTCAACGCCGTCTCGGCCTGCTGCTGACGGTGGATGAAACCGGCATACCCGCCGTACTCGCCGATGGCCAGGGTGTCGTGACTGTAGTAGGAGAGCAGACGCGACAGAGAGAAATCGGCCCAGAGCACGGTCGCGTGATGCGCCTGGAGGAGTGCTATGGCCGGTGCGAGGTCCGTCGGGATCGGCGCGCTCGACGTGGTCACGGGCTGCGAGTCCTCCAGGGTTCCCGTCGCGGTGACCGCGCTGACGGCGAGCCACACCGCGGCCACAGCGACGGCGACAACCCGCCAGCGCGTGTGCTCGACGAGGATCGACGCCGCCCCAAGAGCGAGCGGCACGGCAATTGGGAGGAGGCTCTGAGCGTTGCACGGATTGGCGTTGACACTCCCGAGCACCACCAGAGCGGCGGTCACCGGGATCACCAGGAGCGCCACGTCGATCTGCGAGATGCCAGTCCAGTGACCGGACACGATGTACTCGAGCGTCCGGCGCCTGGTCCAGAGCAGCGCGAGCAGCAACGCCGCCACTGCGGCGTCCGCAACAACGGCCGGCACCACAGAATGTCCGCAACTCGCCGAGCCGCCGGCAAGGATCGGCAGCTGCTCCCGGATCAGGTTTCCGGTGCTGGTGCTCAGGCCCACCGTCTCCCTCGGGATCGCACGGAGGCTGAACAGAACGTTGGGAACGTTGACCGCGAGCCACGGCAGCATGCCGACGACGCCTCCCGCAAGCGACGCTGCCACACCCCCGAAGACCTCCGACCATCCGATTCGCGGCGCGCGCAGGAGCAGGCCGAGGGCGACTGCCACCACCACGCAGACGAAGAGCAGATCGGACCACAGCGCCAGGCCCGCCACCAGGCCGAGCAGCGCCCACCACCGCTTCTTGCGCCCACGCCCCCATCCGATCAGCGCCGCGACCGCAAGGCAGACGGTCTCGAACAGCAGGAGCTCACCGGCGCCGGGATACAGCCGCGTCGACCAGAAGACGCCGAAGAGCGGGAAGACGGCGACCGCAACGGCGCCGGCCACGGCGTGCTCGCTGCGGCGAAAGGCGATACGACCGAACCAGTACGCACCGAGAACGGTCAGCGCCCCGACGGCAGCCAGCGCCACCCGGATGGCGGCGAGGCTCGTCCCGAAGATCGCGACAAAGGGGGCGACCAGGTATGCATCCGTGGCGCCGAGGTACTGGCCGTCGGGATCCATCAGCACGAGCTGCCCATGCAGGATGTGCAGGGCGCTGAGCCCAAGTGTCGCCTCGCTCGCGTCCAGTGGTGTCCGCATGCCGAGGACGAGTCGCACCACGAACCCGAGCGCGATGGCGCCGAGCACACCGACGCTGGACCACGCGCTGCGCCCGCGCGAGGTCGTGGAACGGCTGGGACCGACCAGCGCCGTGCCTACCGGGCGGTCTGGCGGACGGCGCTGGTCGGCACGTCCTTCTCATGCTCCACCTGCCACCGGCCGTGCATCTCGAACATGCCGACGTGGCCACCCATGTTGTTGATGTGAAAGCTTGCGGCAGGATCGCCGTGGTCGTAGACCTCGGACCCGGTGAGATCGTGCACCGACACCTGAACGAAGTAGCCGCCGGCGAGAAGCGGGAGCGAGTCGATCACAAATCGCACCGACACCATCTCGCCCGGGGCGTGGCTCGACACGGTCACGTGGTCCAGGGAGGTGTTGGAGCCGGAGACCAGGAGTCCATCCGCGCGGCGGATGGCCGCGCCGATCACGAAGTCGCCGACGTCGCGATGTACGAGCAACTGCATGTCGATGGTCATTGGAGCAGCCGTGTCGAAGCGCCTGCTGCTCTGGCCGTTTCCATCGAGGAGGGTGACCGACGCGAATTCGATAGCGCGTGATCCCCACTGACCTGGGTCGCCGCGCGAGAGCTGGGAGGGCGCGTCGCGCTCAGCCGCCATCGCATGGTCGGCGACCATCCGATGATATGCGGCGGTCACTTCTGCTGCGGGGCCGTCGGCGATGATCTCGCCGTGATTGAGCAGGAGGACGCGGTCGCAGTATTCCTCAAGGGAGCCCAGATCGTGACTGACCAGCACGATCGTCTTTCCCTCGCGCTTGTATCTGCTGAAGGTGTCGAAGCACTTCTCCTGGAAGCTCGCGTCGCCCACGGCCAGCACCTCGTCCATGACCAGCAGATCTGTCTGCGCGAGGATGGCGACACTGAATGCGAGACGGACCTGCATGCCCGAGGAAAAATTCTTGAGCTTCTGTTCCGCGAAATCCTCGAGCTCGGCGAACGCGAACACCTCGTCGACCTTGTTGCGCAGTTGCGCGCGGGTGAGGCCCAGCATGGCACCACCGAGAAAGATGTTCTCGCGAGCGGTGAGCTCCGGATTGAACCCGACGCCCAGCTCGAGGAATGCCGAAAACTCCCCGTTGACGCGGGCATATCCAGAATCTGCCTTGTAGATACGGCAGAGAATCTTGAGCAGCGTGCTCTTGCCGCATCCGTTGGGCCCCGCGATGCCGAGGAACTGTCCCGGTGGGATGTCGAACGAGATGTCCTTGAGCGCGATGAGGTCGCGGTATCGCGACGAGCTTCGCCAGTGCGTGACCCGATACTTCAGCGTGGTGCTCTTGTCGAGCGGCAGGCGAAAGCGCTTCCGAACGTGAGAAACCTCGACGACTGGGTTCACAGTGATTCCGCGAATTTCGGGGTGAGCCTGGTGAAGACGAGGTATCCAACGACGAGTGCGAGGATGCTGATCACGATCGGGATGGTCACGAGGGGTCCGATGATCGAAGCCATCGAATGGTTGAGCGGACTTGACTGGACCAGCGAGTAACGCAGGTCCTGAATGATCTGGGCTACAGGATTCAACCCGGCGAGGTCCAGGAGCGTTGTGGACTTGATGAGCATGATTGGGAACACGACTCCCGATCCATAGAACAGCACGAGCGAGAGGATCTCCCAGATGTGCCCGAGGTCCCTGAAGAAAACGAAGAGTGACGACAACAACAACGAGAGGCCGAGGACCAGGACGATCAACTCGAGGTAGTAGAGGGGTGCGAGCAGGCTTCTCAGAGTGAGGTCGAGGTGGCCGAGCACGAGGGTGACCACCAAAACCAGGGACGTGTTGATGGCGAACGTCAGGAGCGCGCTGGTGGTTGATGCGACGACGAGGATCCAGCGTGGAAAGTACGCCTTGCGGATCAGGTCGCCGTTGCCGGCGACGGCGTTCATCGCCGTCGATGTGGCCTCGGTGAAGAAGGTCCAGGCGACGATCGCGATGAGCAACTGCACCGGGAAGTCGATATCACCCTTGCCGACCTTCAGGAGGAGGCTGAAGACGAGGTACATGATCCCGAAGAGCATCAGCGGTTTGACTAGCGACCATATGTAGCCGAGCGCGGAGCCGGTGTACTTCAGCTTGAAGCTGGTGATCGACAGCTCGCGAACGAGGTTGAGATTCCGCTGGAAAACGCTCCCGGGCCGCGGAATCGCCTCGAGAGTGCCGCTCCCCTGGGCGACGACGGTCATGTCGGAATCTCCAATACGAATGGCAGGTGGCGGGCGGCCCGGTTGAGTTCGAGGATACTAAGCGGCGGCGGATCGCGCGCGCCCCGCCTACCATCTTCGTCCGATGCACCTTGAGTTGGTCGTGGCGATACCGCCGGGTTCCGCCCTGTGACCGCGCCTCGCGACGAGATTGACAGGCTCGCCGATGAGTTGCGGGCTGCGCGGCGTCACATCACCGAGCTGGAGGCTGAGCTCCAGGGGCTGAGGGCCGACCTCGCCGAGGCCACAGGGAGCGCTTCCGCCCGGATCGCCGTAGCGGTCGTCCGCAAGGTGCGACGAGTGGTGCCGCCGGAGTCGCGCCGCCAGCAGACCCTGCACAAGGCGGCGTCCAGGACGCTGACACTCGTCGACCGAGGTCCCTCCGCTCTGGCCGGGCTGATCCGCCGCGACCGCGACCTTCGCAGGGCGATCGGCGTGGCCGACACCGCCGCCGCTCGCCGGCGGCAGTATCGCCGCTGGCTGGAGTTGCACACACCGAGTGCGGCGGAGCTCGCCAGGATGCGCCGCGATGCTGAGAAGGACGAGGGTGCTGTCGTGTTCAGCCTGGTCATGCCCGTGCACAATCCCGAGCGTGCCTGGCTCGAAGCAGCGATCGCATCGGTGCTCGAGCAGGCGTATCCGCACCTCGAACTCTGCATCGCGGATGACGCGTCGACGCAGCCCCAGGTGCGCACTGTGCTCGACGCTGCCGCTGCCGACCCTCGCGTCCGTGTCGTGTACCGCGACCAGCAGGGCGGTATCGCGGCCGCATCGAACTCGGCGCTGGACCTGGCTACGGGCGAGTTCGTTGGGTTCATCGACAACGACGATGTGTTGCGACCGCACGCTCTGTACTCGATGGCGGCGTATCTACGCGAGCGTCCCGACTCGGACGTCGTGTACTCCGACGAGGACAAGCTGCTCACCGACGGGAGCCTGGGCAAACCGACATTCAAACCGGACTTCTCACCGGATCGCCTGCTTGCCGAGAACTACATCAACCACTTCACCGTGGTGCGCCGGAGCGTTGCCCGCAAGGTCGGCGGCTTCCGGGAAGGCTTCGACGGCAGCCAGGACCACGATTTGATGCTGCGTGTCACCGAACAGGCCGCGCACGTCGGCCATGTATCGGATGTGCTGTACGCGTGGCGAATGGTGCACGGGTCGACGGCGGTATCGGCGAGCTTCAAGCCACTCGCGCAGGATGCGGGACGCCGGGCGGTTGCGGATGCGCTCCATCGACGCGGCCTCGAGGGTCGCGTCGATCTGGGTCCGAGCCCCGGCCTCTACCTTCCGCGCTATATCGTCGCCGGCACGCCGTCGGTCGACGTGGTGGTCGTGGCGCGGATCGACGGCCGCGATGTGGCTGGCTGCATCGCGAGCGTCGCGCGGGCATCCACGTATTCTCGGCGTGTGGTCACGTCCGTCGTCGCCGACAACAACACGCCGGCGGCGATCAATGCTGCCGTCCGAGCGATGAGCGGCGACCACGTCGTGCTCCTCGATGCGTCAAATCGAGTGATCACGACGGACTGGATCGAGGTCATGCTGGAGCTGAGCCAGCGCAAGGACATCGGCGCAGTCGGAATCAGGCTGCGATATCCCGATGGTGGCGTGGCGCACGAGGGCGTCGTGTGCGGGCGACTTGGACTCGCGCACTGTGTCGATCAGCACCTCCATGTCATCAAGGAGATGAGCGCGTTGTCGGGCGCGTGCTTGATGACCCGACGCGAGGTCTTCGAAGCCGCGGGTGGCCTTGACGAGCGATTTTCACGCACCTTTTGGGATGTGGACTATTGCATTCGCATACGTGGTCTCGGCCATCGCGTGCTCTGCACCCCGCTCGCGGAGATGACCTGGGGCGACGCAGCCCGGGCGGTCGGCGTCGGCACCGCCGGCAAGGATGCAAGGACGTTCGCACAGCCGTGGGGCGGCGTCGACGAGATCGAGGATCCGTATCTCAACAAGAACGTGCGCTGGCCCGCTCCGTTGAGTCTTCGTCTTGACTAAGCTTAGGATGCGCGGGTGAAGCCATCCCTCCGCATCCGGGGGCGGGGGCCGACCGTTGTTGTCGAGTATCTGGTCGCAGCGACTCTGTTGGTGACCCTCGCAGCCTACATGCTGATGGGGAATTTCACTCGGTACGTTGCTGACGACTTCGGTACCGTCATCGCAGTCCGGCTTCGCGGTTTCTGGGCGCAGCAGATCGCCGCGTACCGCCTGTCAGACGGTCACTTTGTCGCAACCGCGCTCCAGACAGGCGCGGCTCTGCTGAACCCGGTTGTCGTCCAAGTCCTCCCCGGGGTCTTGGTGGCCGCGTGGCTCGGCTTCGCGACTCTCGGGCTGCGCCATCTAGTGCCTGCGGCTGGACGCCTCGGGCGTCTTTTGATCGCGGCAGGGATCGTGTACGCGACGATCCGTATCACACCGAGCCCATTTCTCACGCTGTATTGGATGACGGCGTCCCTTGCTTTCATCGTGCCGCTTTTCCTCGCCGCTCTGCTCGTATGGCTCATCACGCGGCCCGCCGCGAGCGGTCGGCGCGGCGCTCTCGTGATCGCGTGCGCCGGAGTAGTCGCCTTCGTCGCTGCAGGCGAGGCCGAGACGTACACGGTCGCGCAGGCGGTCGCGCTCACGGTCGCCTTTGGGGTGGCACTGTCAAGAATATCGGTGGGCTGGCGACGGCAGCGCACGGCTATCGCCGCCGCATGGATCGGTGCAGTCTCGGGGCTTGCCGTCGAGTTGTTATCACCGGGAAACGCGATTCGGAGCGCCACGATCTCCAAACTCGTCGTCACGCCGCGTCCTTCCTTGGTTGGCCTGCCCCTCTTCACCTTCGTCAAGATGCTCCATTTCGCTCACGTAATGGTCGACGCCCACTGGCACACCATGGTGGCGTTGGCGATTCTTACGGGGATGCTGGCCGTCCGATCGGGCGCGGTGAGCCGATCCAGCGCGAGGTTGGCACTGATCGCCGTGGCTCTCGCCACGCTCGGCCTCGGGGCCGTCTTGCTATCGGCGTTGGCCCCTTCAGCTCGTGAGTACGGAATTCTGCCTCCGCTCTACGACCAGGTCGTTCCCGTCTATGCCTGCGTTTGCGCCATCGCAACCCTTGGCTGGGTAGGCGGTCGGTGCCTCCGGTATTTCATCCAGGCCCAATGGCCACGAATGGGATCACTTGCTCGCTTCCGCGGCGCTTTTGTGGCTGGAGCCGTCGTGCTCGCCGGCGCGGCGGTGATGATCGGACCGATCGCCAGCCTCGCCTCCTTACATCGCGATCTGCCCGCCCTGGAGGCGTACGCGAATGTGAAGGATGCGCAAGCTGAAGCGGCAACGGCTGCCCATCTCGGCGGAGTGTCTTCAGTGGTAGTGCCGACAATCAAGGACTACAAGGACCTCGGCGTATTCAGTCACACAGGCCTCGAGGAGCTATTTGATGACCCCAAGTACTTCGTCAACAAGGACGAAGCACTGTACTACGGCGTTGTCACGATCGCGACCCCACCGGGGCCGACACCCGAGCCATGATTGGCCTTACCAGGGTTAGGGCCTCAATGTGGATGCCTGCCGCCGCCACCGAGACCGGGATTCGGATCCTAGGCGACGGGGGCTTGAATCCTCGGCTGGCGGCTTACGAAAGCCTGGGGTTCGCATGAGCTGCAATGGCGCGTCACGGCAGCTCTCGTCGCCGTTGTAGCTTGCTTCGTCCCCAAAGGTCCCCGAGTGAACCGCGCGTAGCTATGCGAGTCTCGGCTCACTGAGTTAAGTTCGCCTAATCTCCGGGACTCTCACCAGTCCAGCGTACACTCTTGCATCCGAGGGGATCGAGACAGGACGGAGGCGGACCGTGAAGGTTGGACGTCGGCTGACTAGTTGGATTTTCTGCGCCAGCATCGTGGCTGCGCTGCCGGTGATGGGATCGATGAATGCGGCGGCGGCGAGCCCGGCATCTTCTGGTTCGCACGCGGCCCTGGCCTCGCATGCGGCGGTGACGCCACACCTCAAGCCGTTCCTGCCGGACACGGGGCGGGCGCAGGCGTCTTCCAGGTCTCACGTCATCCAGCGCGCCAAGGGCGAACCGGTGACCAAGCGCGCCATGGGGAAAGTCGGTGCTGCCGTCGCCGGCAGTCATGCGGCGAGCTCGCACCCATCGCCGTCTATCGCATCGACACCACCCGCGGTGCTGGCTACCTCTGCCGGTCTTTCTCAGGTGGGTGACATCGCCGCCCACGGTAGCGACCAGGACCTGGCGCCGCCGGACACAGACATTGCTGTCGGGCCGAGCGACGTCGTGAGGACGGTGAACTCCACGATCGAGGTTCGCAGCCGAACGGGCGCGCTTTTGGGCTCGAACGACCTCAATACATTCCTGAGCGTCGACAGCACACACTACACTGCCGATCCGCGTGTCATCTATGACGCGTGGTCACAGCGTTGGTGGCTCTCCATCACTCAAGTCGCCAACAACTTTTCCTGCAGTGGAGTCGCGGCGCCAGTGCTCATCGCGGTGTCGGCATCGTCGAATCCGCTCCCATTCAGCAGCTGGATCGTCTATGAGTTGCCGTTCGTCACGCCGGGAACCTTCCTTGGCGATCAACCGGGGCTCGGGATCTCGGCCAACACGGTCGCGGTCTCGTGGTCCGACTTCAACTGCAGCGGCACCTTCATCGGGAGCGACATTGACATCCTGCAGAGGACCGATCTCGAAATCGGCACCGTTGGAGCAAACTCCGACGTGCCGTTCACTGACGGCAGCTTCGCGCCGCAGCCGGTCGAGTCGATTGGAGGCGGATCGACGATGACGACGCAGTACGTGGTCGTCAACGACTCGGATTGCGCGCCTATCGTGTGCGCCTCGCCGGTCATCGAGGTGGACTCGTTCACAGGAACACCTGAAGGCCAGAATGTGGCGGGGTTCACGGCAACGCCGGCCATGACACCAACGTTGGTCGACGGCACGTATTTCGGCACGCCGCCTGCCCAACAGAGCGGCACGAGCACGACCATCAACACCGATGACGATCGCTTCCTCAACGCTGTCTGGGAGAACGGCCACATCTGGACCGCCGACGGCACCGAGTGCACTCCGGCACTCGATTCCACACCCCGGTCGTGTCTGGATTACGTCGGAGTCACGGCAAGCAACACCGGAGTGGTGAACGCCACCATCACCCAGATCAACAACGTCGGAGTGAACGGCAGCTACCTGTTCTACCCGTCGGTGGGCGTCGACTCCGCCGGCAATGTCTTCACGGTGTTCGATGAGTCGTCGAGCTCGACGTTCCCAACCATCATGAGCGCGACGATTCCAGTAGGGGGATCGACCCTCAGCGCCTTTCAGACCGTGCATGCGAGTTCTACCTTCTACAATCCACTCTCGTTCGCGTGCCAGACGATCGCGTCGACGAACGCGTGCCGGTGGGGTGACTATTCGGGCGCTGCCCAGGACCCCTCAAATCCGAAGCATGTGTGGGTGGTCTCTGAGGCAGAGGACGGCCTGACGTCAAGCGCCTGTCCGTCTCCAAGCGAGTGCTGGGGCAGCGACATCGCCCAGCTCACGGTTGCGCCACCGGTCATCACCTCACTGAACCCAGCGTACGGTCCGGTGGTCGGTGGCCAGACGGTGACCGTTGACGGGACCGACTTCGGTCTGGACACCACGGCCACCTTCAATGGGTCCTCGATCCCGATCACGAATCTGACGCCGACTTCCTTCAGGCTGGTGACCCCGTCGAGCGGCTCGGTCGGAACGACGACGGTACAGGTCCAGGCAACCGACGTTGCGGGAGCCAGCACCGAGGACGCAGCATCGCTGTACACGTACTTGGGGCTCTCGAATTACACGTCGGTCCCTCCATTCCGGATCCTCGACACACGCGCCGGAAGCACCTGCGTCCAGTGCTCGACCAACCCGACGTTCGGGCCGGGCGTTACTGAGAAGCTGCAACTGACCGGCGTGACCGGGCTCAAGGTAACTGATCCGATTCCCAGCAATGCCACCGCGGTGGTGCTGAACCTGACCGAGGTGGCGGGCACCGCAAACAGCCTGCTCACCATGTATCCGTTCGGCTCGGGCTTGAGGCCGGTGGTCTCCAACCTGAATTTCCCGCCGGGCAAGGTGATCTCGAACCTGGTCACCGTTGCTCTCGGCGTCGGAGGCGCTGTCAGCGTCTACAACGCGCTTGGTAGCGTGAATGTGGTCGTCGACGTCGAGGGATATTTCACCCCGCAAGCGGCGAGTACCTTCCAGGGACTCTTCCACCCGATCGCGCCGGTACGGGTCTGCGATACACGCTCATCCTGTGACGGCCACGGCGCCGTGGGTGCCGGGCAGTCCATCGTCGTGACGGTCAACACCGCCGGTGAGGTCCCCAATGACGGGACTGCCGGGGCAGTGGTGGTGAACCTGACCGGCGTGGTCGCGAGCGCCTCGACCTACCTCAGCCTCTTTCCCACCGACGCGAATGGTCAATGCCATCCCACCGGAACATCGACGATCAACCTCCTGCCGGGTGCGGTTGCAGGGAACCGGGTGATGGTCCAGCTGGGTCCGACGAGCCTTGGTGGTCCGACCGATGCGCTCTGTGTGTTCAACGCCGCCGGGTCGATCAATGTGATCGTCGACGCAAACGGTTGGTACGGGAGCGCGACAGCGACGGCGAGTCCTGCTGGATTCCAGTACCAAGCGCTCGGTCCGACCCGGATCTGCGACACGCGCGTTGCCTCGACATCCTGCAGCACCGGCGCCATCGGTGCGGGCACCGCATCGCAGCGGCTGATCACCGTTGCCGGGCACGCCGGCGTGCCGGCCTTTGGCAGCAGCACGACGGTCGCGGCGATGATCGCCAACCTGACCGGAATCACCCCCACTGCGACGACATACCTCACGCTGTCACCCACGGTGTTGACCCACGCGCCGGGGTTCTCGGACCTCAACCTGGCGGCAGGCACGGTCGTGAACAACCTGGCGGCCGTTGGAATCGACACAAATGGCTCCGACCCGCACCCCGGTGACGTGGAGCTATTCAACGCAGTGGGCAGCGTCAACGTGACCATCGATTTGGAGGGCTGGTTCCAGTAACCGAGACCTCGTGCCGGACAGACGGCAGGCCGATGCGCCGATCACGCGTGCGCCATGCGCGGATCGGCACCGGCCGGGCCGTGGCACCGTTTGTCTTGTATAACAGTGCCGGCAGCGTCAACGCGATCATCGACATCGAGGGCTGGTTCCAGTAGCTGTGGCATGGATGGCAGTGCTCCCCGAGATGGACGGGGTGCTCAACACGATGGCCTCGCGCCCGCTCGGCGAGCGGCTCGGCGCGATCGATGGCGTCATGATCAAGACGTTCAAGAAGTGGGCCGATCAGCGCGGGTACTTCATCGAGCAGCTGAAGCGGGGAGATCTTGACGACGAGGGCCGGCCATTCCTGCCGGACCAGCAGTTCGCCCAGATGTCCCGCAGCCTCGCCTATGCGCGTGGCGGCAATCCACCCGAGCTGATCAAGGCCTTCCACTGGCACAAGCGGCAGTGGGACTACTGGGACATCGTGCAGGGCGACGCTCGAGTGGTCCTGGTCGACCTGCGCCACGACTCGCCGACAGCGGGTCGGATCCAGTCGGTGATGATCGGCGAGAATGCGCCGCGCATGGTGGCGATCCCCCCGCTCGTCGCCCACGGGTACCAGTGCCTCTCGATGCGAGACGTGATCCTCAACTACTACGTCACCGAGCCATACAGCGCGCAGGATCCGGACGAGGGCCGTATCGCCTGGAACGATCCTCGTATCGGCTTCGACTGGACGATCGAGAACATCTGACGTGCGCTTGTTGGTGACTGGCGGCGCCGGCTTCATCGGCAGCGAGTTCGTCCGCATGACGGTCCGCGAGCATCCCGATGACTCCGTCGTCGTCCTCGACAAGCTCACCTACGCGGGCAACGAGCGCAACCTGGATAGCGTTCGCTCCGACGCGCGATTCCGTTTCGTGCGTGGCGATATCTGCGATGCGGCGACGGTTCGCGGTCTCGCAAGAGAGGTCGATGTCATCGTCAACTTCGCCGCCGAGTCGCACGTGGACCGCTCACTCGAAGCGCCGGGACAGTTCATCCTCACCGATGTCTACGGGACGTTTGTGCTCATGGATGCAGCGCGTGAGCATGGCCACGAACGCTTTGTCCAGGTGAGCACCGACGAGGTGTATGGCGACATCACCAGCGGGCTGAGCGTCGAGGGTGATCCGCTGCAACCCCGAAGCCCGTACAGTGCCAGCAAGGCGGGCGGTGAGCTGCAGGTCCAGGCATACCGCACCTCGTACGGATTCCCGGCGATCGTCACGCGCGGTTCGAACACCTACGGCCCGTATCAGTACCCGGAGAAGATCATTCCGCTGTTCATCACCAACGCGATCGACGACCGCCCGCTGCCGATTTACGGAGATGGCGGGGCGGTGCGTGACTACCTCCACGTCGAGGACCATGTGCGTGGTATCGACCGCGCGCTCCGGCATGGTGTCGCCGGCATGGACTACAACATCGGCGCCGGCGGTGAGACCGACGGGATCACCGTCGCCGACACCGTCCTGCGTCTGCTTGGCAAGCCCGGCTCCCTCAAGCAATTCGTGCGCGACCGGCTCGGCCACGACCGCCGCTACGCCCTCGACTCGACGCGTCTCCAGGGGCTCGGGTGGCGCCCAAAGGTCACCTTCGACGCGGGCATGGAACGGACGGTGGCCTGGTTCGTGGAGCACGAGGAATGGTGGCGACCGCTGAAGTCCGGCGAGTTCTGGGAGTTCTACCAGCGCAACTACAAGCCGGTGCAGGCAGGCTGACCCTCGCCAGAGGGGTGGTGCCGATGCGCTATCATCGAATGCCGAAAGAGGTCAAACGCGCCAACACCGCGTTGGTGCTGGCCCCAAGGGATGGACGCAGGTGCCAGACACGGCTGAAAAGAAACGCTCGGGTTTCGCAACAGGCCGGGGTTCGATCGAGTCGTTGCGAACCGTAGTCGTGATGCCCGCGTACAACGCGGCCAAGACACTCGAGACAACGCTGGCCAAGATCCCTCCGGGCGTGGTCGACACCATCATCCTGGTCGACGACGGCAGCCGGGATGGGACCGCCGCACTCGCGGTCTCGCTCGATCTCGTCGTGATCTCGCATCCGCACAACGCGGGCTACGGCGCCAACCAGAAGACCTGCTACATCGAGGCCCTCCGTGACGGCGCGGACGTCATCGTCATGCTCCACCCGGACGGCCAGTACGACCCCGCGATCCTCGACGACATGGTCGAGGTCATCCGCAGCGGGCGCGCCGATGTCGTGCTCGGCTCACGCTTTCTCAACCCCGGCGGTGCACGTGCGGGAGGCATGCCGTGGTGGAAGCGTCTCGCCAACCGCTTCCTCACAGGGTACGAGAACCGCGTGCTCCGACTCGGGCTGACCGAGTATCACACCGGCTATCGCGCCTACAGCCGCAAGTTCCTCACGACCGTGCCATTTCTGCGCAACTCGAACGACTTCGTGTTCGACACCCAGATCCTCACGCAGGCCGCGTCGTTCAAGTTCAAGGTGGCCGAGGTCCCGGTCACGACCAAGTATTTCGAGGATGCCTCGTCGGTGAACTTCCGGGTCTCGCTGGTCTACGGACTCAAGACTGTCTGGACCGTCAACCGCTTCGTGCTCCACCGTCTCGGGCTCCGCTCGCGCCGCTACTCGCGCTGATCCGGGCTCCGGACCGCGTACACAGCGATCGTTGCGCTGCGCCGCGTGGCCGCGGCGAGCGGCGCGACCACGACGGCCGCGATGCTCAGCGGCACCGCGAGGCCCACCGCCAGGCCCGCGAGCACGCCACCGCTCTGCTGCCGCCGCAGCCGCGCCTCGGGTCGGCGGAGCACGTCGTAGAGCAGATTCGGGGGTAGGCCGAGCCGGTTCTCGACGGTCTGCACGAAGCTGAAGAGGTCGTATTCGGGCACCAGGTAGCTGACCTTGGCGGGACGGAAACCCGCCGCCTCGAGGATCGCCTTCAGGGTCGAGGGCGTGAAGTGCACCAGGTGCCTCGGCACGTCGAGGTGGAACCAGCCGGCGCGACCGAACCGCGCCTCCGGGGACCCGAAATTCGGCACTGCGACAAGCAGGACTCCTCCCGGGCGGAGCAGCCGAGCGATTCCGCTGATGGTCTCCTGCGGCTTGTGGAGGTGCTCGGCGACGTGCCAGAGCACCACCGCGTCGTAGGTGGCGCCGGCGGCCACGAGCTCATCGACATCCACCGCGCTCACGTCGAGATGGAACACATCGCGCGCCTGCTGGGCGGCGGAGGGTGATCGTTCGGTGCCGCGCACCCGCCAGCCCCGCGCCCGCATCTGGTTGATCAGCACGCCGGGCCCGCACCCGATGTCGAGCACGCTCCCGGCGCCGCCGGCCAGGCGCTCGAGGGTCCGGATCCGGCTTCGGTGGACCATCGACAGGACGCGGTCCATGCCGCCGCGGTACCGCTTGGTGGTGCTGTGGTACCCCTGGGGGTAGTAGCCGTCGAGCGCCTCCTCGGAGGGTGCCGGGGCGGTCTGCGCCAGGTCGCACCGGCGGCAGCGGACGATCGTGAAGGCGTCGCCGGTCGCGGGGTCCTTCGCGTCGAAGAGGCTGTCGGCCTCCGTGCTCGGGTGGCCGCACGCAGTCGACGCGGTCACTGCGCGATCGCGATGTCGCCGCGGCGCTGCGAGCGTCTTCCGGGCTCGACCAGGGCCAGGGCGAGCCCGGCGAGGATCAGCACTCCTCCGAGCACCGTGGCGAGCGATGGGACGGATGCGAGGATGAGGAACGCGAGGACAGCGGTGAGCGGCGGTTCACCCAGGAACGAGACGGAGACGAGCAGCACCGGAACATGGCGAAGTGCCCAGTTGTACACGGTGTGCCCACCGATGGTGCAGATGACGGCGAGCCCGAGGCACGCGAGGGCGACCTTCGGCGATGGGAGGTGCGCGACCCCGGCGACCGCGACGGTCAGCGCCGCGATGACGCACACCACCGCGTAGACGATAGCGGAGTATCCGGCGACGCCGAGACTGGCCCGGACGTTGCGTCCGATGAGCAGATACCCGGCGAGGCACAGGCCGCCTGCGATTGCCAGGAGATCGCCACCGAACGCCGTGCTGTCAACGCGCAGGTCACCGGCGCAGGTCACGATCGTGCCGATGATCGCGAGCCCGCCGCCAGCGAGCATCTGACGAGAAACCCGTTCTCCCAGCAGCAGTTTCCCGAGGGGGGTGACGATGATCGGATGGAGTGACACAAGCAGGACGCTCGCCGCGATCGATGTGTACTTGAGTGACGCGGTCCAGAGCAGGAAGTGTCCCGCCAGGAACACGCCGCTCACGATCACCAACCCGAACTGCGCCGGTCCTTTCGGCAGCACGCCGCGCCGGGCGTCCCGGAGGACCCACGGAGCGAGCAGCACAGCGGCCATTCCCATCCGGAGCCAGACGATCGTTGCCGGGTCGTCGCCGGCCGTCTTGATGAGGATGGCCGAGAAGGACACCGCGACTGTGGCTGCGACCAGCGCCCACCCCGGCGAGGGAGTGCGCGAGCGCGCCGCCGCGACGCTCATCTGTGACGCTCGCGATCCCGTGCCTTCTGCAGCGCCGAATAGCCGCCGAGCACCTCTCGGATACCGCCATCCTCGATCGCCCACGTCCGGGTGGCGACGGCGTCGATCAGCGCGCGGTCGTGGGTCACCAGGACCATCGCGCCCGGGTACTTGACGAGCGCCGCTTCGAGCACCTCCTGGGCGGGGATGTCGAGGTGGTTGGTCGGCTCGTCGAGGAGCAGGAGATTCGTCTCCTCGATGGCGAGCTTGCCCATCATCAGGCGCGCCCGCTCGCCGCCGCTGAGATCGCCGACGAGCTTGAGCGTGTCGTCGCCGCTGAAGAGCAACGAGCCGAGCAGGGTCCGCGCCCGTTCCTCGCCCACCGGGTGCGTCGCCAGCAGGTCCGCGAGCACCGTCCGGTCGTCCTCACCGGCGGGCACGTCGGCGGCGCCGTGCTCGACGGACTGACCGAGGTCCTGCCGGTACAGCCGGCGCACGCTTCGGGGACCGAGGGTGAGCGTTCCATCCAGCGGCGGGAGGTCGCCAGCGAGGGTGTGGAGCAGCGTCGACTTGCCGCTGCCATTCGGCCCGATCACCGCGATGCGCTCGCCGGGCACGATCGTCAGCGGCGGCACCAGCAACAGGGGCGCATCCCTCCCGATGATGAGGTTGACCCCCTTCAGCGTCACCCGCGAGGCCGGCGCGCTGCTGAAGCGCAGGCGCGGCTTCCTGTCCACGGTCGGGGGCGCGACCCGCTCGAGGCGGTTGAGCCGCGTCTGCCGGCCCCGTGCCTCGCGTGCACGCTGGCCGGCCTTGTACTTGCGGATGAACTCTTCCTGATGGTCGATGTAGGCCTTCTGCGCCGCGAACTCGCGGCGCCGACGTTCACGCCGCTCGACCCGGAGCTTGGTGTACTGCGTGTAGTTCCCGGGATACTCCTCGATGGTCCCGCCGGCGACCTCGATGACCTGCGTGCAGACGTTGTCGAGGAATCGCCTGTCGTGAGACACGAGCACGAACGCTGTGGAAACACCGCGCATGAAGTCTTCGAGCCACTCGATCGCGGCGAGGTCGAGGTGGTTGGTCGGCTCGTCGATGAGCAGCAGATCCGCGTCCTGCACAAGCAGCTTGGCGAGTTCGAGGCGCCGCTTCTGTCCGCCGCTCAGCTGCGACGGGTGGCGCTGCTGCGTCTCGGTGTCGAGGCCGAGTCCGCCGAGCGCTTCGCGCGCGGTCGCCTCCAGTTCGTAGCCACCCTGGTCGATGTAGCGGTGCTGGACATCACCATAGCGGAGCAGCAACTTCTGCGCGTCGGGCCGCGTGCTGTCGGCGAGCAGCGGCTCCAGCGTGGTCATCTCGTGGTGCATCGCGGCGAGGTCCTCACGGGATGCCATCACCTCGTCGAGGATCGTCTCGGCGACCGGTTCGGGAGCATCCTGGGGGAGATAGCCGATGCGCAATCCGCGCTGCCATTCAACCTCACCCTGGGTCGGCTCGCGTGCTCCGCTGATCAGGGTCAAGAGCGTGGTCTTGCCCGCGCCGTTGGCGCCGACGACGGCGATGCGCTGGCGTGTTTCGACGCGGAACGTGACGCCTTCGAGCACACTCTCGGCACCGAAGGCGACACTCACGTCGCGGAGACTCACCAGGGACAAGCGGCTACTGCCCTGTCGCACCCTCGCGGGCGACGATGCGCCGCACGATGGCGACCGACGATGCGTACGTCGAGTCCATGCCGAAGTACGAGAGCCCGCGCGCGCCGAGCGTGCGAGCCTGCGTGTACGGGGTGTCGGATGCGTAGTGGATTACGCCGAAATCGATGGGCAGCTTGGAGAAGCTGACCGGCTCGCCGGTGGGATATCGGGTGGGTTGGGTCATCTCGTACACGGCGCTGCAGTATGGACCAGCCTCCATCTCGACCACGGTGAACGCCTCGCGGTAGTAGAAGTCGAGATAGCCGCGATTCTGCAGAAATGTTCCCTTCACGCTGACCGCGCGCTGGTTGTCCAGACCGCTGCCGAAGCGCAGATACGGGGCGATGTCCGAGACCGAGAACGCGTTGTCGAGCCAGTACGTCGACCGGCTGTGCTCGTCGTGGACGACGCTGCTGATCATCACATCGCCGACGTCGGCATTGAGCGTCGCAGCCTTGCCGAGGATGTAGACACCGCGAAGATCGACGGTTTCCGCGACCTCGCGCAGGATGTTGTACGCGGCCAGTCCGAGCGGGTAATCGATGTTGACGATCACCGCCCGGCTCGCGGCGAGGGCGACCGGGTCGATGGGCAGCACGCGGTCGTCGCAATGCTCCGGGCTCACCCGGTCAAGCGGGATGACCTGCGCGGCGATGTCCAGCGCGGTCCGGCTGGTCACGCTCAAGGAGCCCGCCTCGCGCTCCTCGCGGCGGAGCGCGGCGCGTTCGGAGTCGGGCAGAAGGCGGAGGCGTTCGCGCGCCGCGTAATACAGAAAGTTGTTCCAGTTGCCCTGCGCGGTGCCGTCGCGGAAGCGGAGGAGCTCGTCGCGAAGCTCGCCCCGACCCTCGCGATCGACAGCCGCCGCGAGCTCGTCGACGTGGCGTGGCGCGACCCCGGTGAGCAGGTTGGCGATCGCGTGCGAGTTGCTGCTGACGAAGTACACGGGCCGGTCGAGGAGCGATTCGGAGCGCATCAGCCCGGTCACCTGCTGCCACCACCGGCGAGTCACCCGGGCGTAGCCGACCTGCGTGCCGCCGAGCATGCGCACCCGCAGCGCCATGCCCTTCTTCGCGATCTCTGCGAGCCGGGGACCGAATGCCGCGCCCCAGATCTCGTACAGCTGCAGCCAGTCGTCTTCACGGCCGCCGCATGCGGTGGCGGCCTCGCCCGGGGTCGCATCCTCGATGCGTTCGATGCCCGCTCCGTGGAGGGCAACGCGGAGCTTGTTCACCTCGATCTGGAGCGCGACCATCGTCGGGATCAGGTCGTCGACGTCCGAGGCGCTGGCGATGAGGACGGCGAGGGTGCCATCGCCGTCGTCGTACCAGCGTCGTCGCCGGCCTGGTGCGCTGACTTCGGTCCACTCGCTGAACGGACGGAATCCCCGCTGGGCGAAGACCTCGGCGGACTGGCCCATGACCACCAGGCGCGCCCGCAAGATCGCGTCGGGGAGGCGTCTGACCGCGTAGAGCAGGGCGCCGAGATCGAGCTCAATCGACCCGGCAAGCGGATGCAGGCTCGACCCCATCGCCTTGTGGGAGTGCTCGAATACCCGCAATTGGGTCTCGCCGCTGCTCCGCAGAATGGTCGTGTAGGTCCGGTGGTAGACCTCGACCGCATCGACCAGGGCGGTCTCCTCGGGCGCGGGCTCTGCCCGGGACAGGCCTGAGAGGGGAGCCTGCGGGACAGGCCCGCGTCCCAGCTCATGCAGCACCATCAGTCCCATTGTCGCCGCTTGCCGTACGCCGGGCACATCGGGCTGGCTATCCTGCCCCGGCTATGGGACGAATCGCTGTCACCGGGTCGGTCGCGTTCGACACGATCATGGAGTTCGCCGGACGCTTCGGCGATCACATCCTGCCCGAGAAGATCAAAGAGCTCAACGTCGCGTTTCTCGTCGAGCGGCTCGAGAAGCGCCGAGGTGGGACGGCCGCGAACATCGCCTTCTCGATGGCGCTGCTCGGCGAGCGGCCGGTGCTGTGCGCGGCGGTGGGCGGGGGCGATTTTGTCGACTACGCGGCGGCGCTCGAGGCCGACGGTGTGGACACCTCGGGTGTGCTGACCTGCCATGACATCACCACCGCGACCGCGTTCATCACGACCGACCGCGACGGAAACCAGATCACCGCGTTTTACCCCGGTGCGATGGCGCGCGCCGCCGGCGTCGACCTGGGTGGCCTCGCAGGCGTGTCGGAGGTCGTGGTCGGCGCTGACGATGCCGATGCGATGGCGCTGCATGTCGAGCAGGCGGGGTCGCTCGGCGCCCTTCTGGTGTTCGTGCCGGCGCAGCAGATACCGGCAATGTCCGATGCTGTGCTGCGGCGCGGTCTCGACCAGGCCTGGCTCGTCGGCGGCAACGACTACGAGTTCGAGATGATCCGAGACCGGACCGGTCTGTCCATCGACTCGCTCAGCGCGTCTCGCATGGTCGCGGTGACGCGCGGGGCGGCCGGGAGCGAACTGCATACCCCCGATGGTGTGTCTGCCATTCCCGCGGCGGCGGTCACCGAGGTGGTCGATCCGACCGGAGCAGGGGACGCCTATATCGCGGGTGTGGTCACGGGTTTCCGGGCCGGAGCGTCACCCGACGTGGCGGGCCGCATGGGGTCGCTCGCGGCGGCGTACGTCGTTGAACAGCGCGGTCCGCAGCGCCACCGGTTCGACCTTGCGTCGTTCCACGAACGGTATGCCGAGTCGTTCGGCGCCAGCCTCGACCTGTGCTCCGACGTCGGGGCGTAAAGTTAGCGGCATGGAAGACGCGGTCATCGTCAGTGCTGTGCGGACGCCGGTCGGCACCTTCGGCGGTGCGTTCACCGAGGTGCCGGCGACCAGGCTGGGTTCGATCGCCGTCGAGGAGGCGCTCCGCCGCGCCGGCATAGATTCGGTCGACGAGGTGCTCATGGGCAACGTGCTCCAGGCNNTCGACGACCATCAACAAGGTCTGCGGCAGCGGGCTCAAGACCGTGGCGCTCGCCGCCCAGGCGATCCGCGCGGGCGACGCGGAATGCCTGGTCGCCGGCGGCATGGAGAACATGACGCGCGCGCCGTATCTCATGGACAACGGCCGCTACGGCTACCGGCTCGGCCACGGGCAGCTGGTCGACGAGATAATCCGTGACGGTCTCTGGTGCGCGTTCGCCGACTGTCACATGGGCAGCACCGCCGAGAACATCGCGCGCGAATACGAGGTCAGCCGCGAGGATCAGGACGCGTTCGCCGCGGGGTCGCAGCAGAAGGCTGAAGCCGCGATCAAGAGTGGGCGATTCAAGGACGAGATCATTCCGGTGCCGGTGCAGCGCAAGAAGGAGACCATCCTGGTCGACACCGACGAGCATCCTCGCCCCGGTACCACCGCCGAGATGCTCGCCGCGTTGCGCGCCGCCTTCGCCAAGGACGGCACCGTCACCGCGGGAAACGCAAGTGGTATCAACGACGGCGCCGCTGCGGTCGTGGTCATGAGCGCATCGCGCGCGAAGGCCGAGAATCGTGTTCCCCTGGCTCGGATTCGTGGCTACTCGAGCGCCGGAGTCGCGCCCCGGATCATGGGCATGGGCCCAGTCTCCGCGGTGCGATCGGCCCTCCAGAAAGCCGGTGTCGAGCTCCGGGACATCGACCTCTTCGAGCTCAACGAAGCCTTCGCCGCACAAGCCGTCGCCGTCGGCCGCGAGCTCGCCGTCCCCGAAGACCGCCTCAACGTCAACGGCGGAGCAATCGCCATCGGCCACCCCATCGGTGCCAGCGGGACGCGAATCCTGGTGACGTTGCTGTACGAGATGGCCAAACGCGACGCCCACCTCGGAGTTGCAGCCCTGTGCATTGGCGGCGGCCAGGGAATAGCGATGGTGCTCGAGCGCAGCTAGGCAGCCTTACCGTTGAACCGGCGGAGTTGTCACGCGGGCATTCCAGTAGCGCAGCCTTCAACAGTGACGCGGGAGCGCGTCGCTACTTTTGCGTGGTCGCGTCGTCTGGCGCGCCCCAGCGACTGTCTCCCAAGTCTCGTGCAGGCGCCTCACCGAAATAGCGTTGAGCCAGCCGAAGCACCTGTTCATTGGTCAGGTCGTCGATATCAGCTCGTACGTCGGCCACGATCTTGGCAGCGACGTCCTTGCGGTGTTCTTCCGCGTACGCGACAAACTTGTGCGAGGCGTTCGCCTTGCCCTTCCCGTGACCCAGGAGCAGGATCGCCCCTGCTGGAGCAAGCGCGTCACCGACCTCCTCCCAGTACTCGGAGCTGTCATCCTCGTACGTGCCGTCGGGATTCCCAGCGCGATGGGAGATCTTGTGGAAGTGACCTCGTGGATCAGCAGCCAGGAGTTGGGTCGGCCGTTGATCAGGCGCGGCGTCGGTTGCAGAGATGACGGTGTGATGGAAGTCGATTGCAGCGATGACCTGCTTGCCGCGGAATCGTTCGGTGTCAGCTGAGTGTTCGGTCACCGTCAAACCGCCCGGCCGCTCGGTCTCCGGCCCATAATCGGCGTCACGCAGCATCCGGCGCAGGTCCACCACCTGTTGAGGGTCGAGATCCTTGTCTCTGGGTCGCTCCATTGTCTCGGTTTCGGGACCGAGGGTAAGAACGAATTTGCCGTCGGGGCGGATCTCGACCGCGCCCAGCGCATCGAGTAGCGACAAAACCGCTCGCCACTCGATGTTGTGGCTGAGCGGGTGCGTGAAGATCTGGGACAACGTGTCGCGATGATGATGGTTCAAATGTACGGGCTCTGACGTCGACGTCATCGGGCTCCTCTCATCGCGCGTGGATGCGCAGTTCTCTGGAGGTGGTGGATCCGCCGGATTGAACCGCCAAGTCTACGCGCAGCCGGTGCGCCTCGACGGGCTTTGCCCGCCCTGCTGAGCTAGCTCACGCGTGCACCAGAGGTATTCGTCCTCATGCCAACCCGAACGCGGCACGTCTCAAGTGTTATGTGCAGGGGTGGCCAAAACACGGAGGGGCTTCGGATCTAGCCCTGCGGAGTGATCCCCGCGAAGAGGTCCGTCTCCGGAAGCGCCGCCGGCCGGCGCGAGATCACGAGCTGGAAGTACTCGTCGGCGAATTGTTTGAGCACGTCATCCGGCATGGAGAGCTGCGGCCAGTCCTCGGAGATCTGACTACGATGCGCGCGCAGCGCATCGCGTTTGCGCCCGATCACGCCGACACAATCGATGGTGGTGGTGACATCCTCGTCCGGCGTGAGGAATGCCATCTCGTCGGCGTTGGCCTCGCCGAAGGGAGGATCGATTCCGGCCTCTTGTGCCATCTCGACCATGCGCTCGAACTGGGATCGTGGAAACGCCGTGTAGTAGAGCTTTTCCACGCGCCAGGGTTCGCCCGCGTCCTTGTACATGGGCACGAGACGAGCTGCTTCGACCGCGAGCAAGGTCGCGCGGTGGGTCTGGATGTGATCCGGGTGACCATAGCCGCCGTTGCCGTCATATGTGACCACAACGTGTGGACGGAATCGGCGGATCTGGGCGACGATCTTGCCCACCGCTTCGTCGATCGGCGCCATCCAGAAGGCGTCCAGAAGGAAGTTGGTGGGCGTGCCGGCCATTCCCGAGTCGCCATATCGGAGGAACTCGACCTCGTCGACTTCGAGGATGCGACAGGCTTCGCGCAGCTCGGCCTCGCGAATCTCGGCGAGGCGTGGACGCGTGGTCTCCTCGGGCATGTTCGGGTCGACGATGGTCGCCAGCTTGCCGTCGGTGCAGCACACGACGCAGGTCTTCACACCGCGGTCGGCGTAGGTGGCGAGCGTGCCGCCCATCGTGATCGTCTCGTCGTCGCAGTGCGCGTGCACCGCCATGAGACGCAGCTCGGTATCTGCCATCACTCCTCAGCGATCGTCACCGACCGCATGACGTCGTCCTTGCGGATCGCACCCACCACGTCCATGCCCTTCACGACCTGCCCGAACAGGTTGTAGGCCTTGGTCAGCTTGTGGCGGTCGTCGACGGTGCAGATGAAGAACTGCGAGCCGTTGGTGTTCGGGCCGGAGTTCGCCATGGCCACTGCTCCCGACTCGTACTCACCCACCACGGGCTCGTCCTCGAAACGGTATCCGGGACCTCCGCGTCCGGTCCCTTCGGGGCAACCGCCCTGGATCACGAAGTCATCGACGATGCGGTGGAAGGTGAGGCCGTCGTAGAAGCCGTCTCGAGCAAGAAACACGAAGTTGTTGACCGACTTCGGCGCGCGCGCCGGGTCGAGGGCGATGACGATGTCGCCGCGGTCGGTCGTGATTGTCGCGGTGTAGCGCTTCGCAGGATCGATGACCTGCTCAGCGGCTGTGTACTTCTTGGGCATCGAGGCAGTCTACCCGGGGTGGCCGGGTAGACTGCCGAACCGCCGGACGGATCAGAGCGCCGTGCTCGATGCCGTCACAGCGGCGGGGGAGGCCGTCGACGTGGGGGGCGTCGACGTTGATGGGGTCGTCGCGAACCCGCCGAAGCGGACCCGGATGTAGGTGCTGAGATTCATGTTCATGAGCTTGCTGATGCTCGCCGTTGCGGCGCTGCTCAGTGCGGTCGCCTGCGTCTTGGTGATCTTGCCGTTGGTGACCGCCTTGTTGATGCGGGTGATGAGCTTGGCCGTCACGGCACGCTCAACGGCCTGCGTCTTGGATCCGTCGATCTGCGCGAACGTCTCACCGTTGAGAAGGTCCTTCAGAACGGTGGTCCGGCTGAGCCCGGTCTCCTTCACCGATTCCCGGTACAGGGCCAGGGCGATGCGCCTCGCCGCCACCGCTCTGGTACCCGCGTGGCCGGTCTTGGCGGTGCCCGGCGCCGGCGCGGTCGCAAGCGTCGAAGCGCTGCCACCGGTGACTCCGGCCGCCAGCGCGGGGATGATCGAGACGGTTGCGATCCCCGCCACCGCGACGACCGCAAATGCCGCAGCGCTGATCGCGACCCTCTTCGTGAAGAAATTCCCGAACATCCTGATGCTCCTTTGCTTTCGACTTGCTTTATGGTGGGCGGTGTCCTCATTCTCGCCGGCAGTTGCGCGCGTTCCCTGAGCCACTCCTGAGACGTGAGGATCGCCCCCGATCCCCCTGCTACACGGAGGCATCACGTGGACGGTGCCGCTGAGAGGCCGCTGGTCGGGCTCTTCGGAGCGTTCGATACCGGCGAACTCGGCGAGGTCGCCCTGCGCCGTGTCCTCGAGTTGGAACTCAGCCGGAGGCGTCCCGACATCGCTCTGATACCACTCGCCCCATTCGGCGCTGAACGCCCGATTCCCGGCGACGAGGGTCGGCCTGCGCAGCCGCTCCCCCCGACAGCGAATACCGATCCGCTCGGTGTCGACGCTCTGATCATCTCCGGCGACGTGCTCGGTGACGACGAGGACTGGGCCGGGCGCTACCCGGCGCCGGGTGAAGAGATGGCCGATCGCGGTGTCTCCACGCTGGCCCTCACCGGAACCCGGGGGGGACGCGCCGCCGCCCCTGCAGTGACGTGGTTCGCGGTGGGTCCTGTTGCGGGAAGCGCGGAGGTGGGCGGCCTGGCAGGCAAGGACGTCTGGGCGAGGTACCCGGCGACCCAGGAACTGCTCGGCGGGACTGCCGTGCAGTCAGGGGATCCGCTGCTCCTGGGCGGTCGTTTGTTCTCAGCGGACGCGCTTCGCCGTCGCGCCGACCTGCTTCGGATCTGCGGCGCACTTCCGACGGGGCGCCGGATCGTGATCGAGACAGCGCCCAGCCTCGCTGCCTCCGGCTCCGGCGAAGGTCTCGTCGATGCGGTTTCGGCGGCACTGCGCGCCGACCCCAAGCTTTCGGCAGTCGTCCTGCGCCTCGACCCCACCCGGCGGCTCGGCGATTCGATGATCCAGGTGCCCGGACTGATCGCAGAGCGCGTCCATCACCTTCCCGCGTGGGTGGGGCTCAATGACATCGCGGCCGCCATGTCCGGGTCCGCAGCCGTGGTCGCCACATCGTCAGCGGGGGCGCACCTTGCCGCATCCCTGGGCGTTCCGGTCGCGGTGATCGACACGGGGCTCGGTGACCGGTTCGAGGCCGCGATCCCGGTGCTCACCGGGGACCCTCTCTCCGCAATCCGGGAACTGCTCGCCGGCAAGCACCCGGTCACCATCGACAAGGCGATTCAGACCCTCGACGGCGCGTTCGCCGAGCTTGCCGAGCGGCTCCCGCGTGGCGCCGCGTCGCCGCGAGGTGCCGGCGATGCTGACCCAGTCGTGTCGGCGCTGACCATCCTCCAGCAACGCCTCGTCGATGAGCGCACCGCGCTGCAGGCGGAGCTGTCCCGGCTCCAGTCGGAGCTCGACCACCTTCGAGGCTCGCCCGAGCATCGCATCGCGCGGCCGATCCGAGAGGGGTATCGACGGTGGCAGCGGCGCCGAACGTGATCTCGTTCCCCGCAGTTGCGCGGCCGGACGTGACCGTGGTGATGGTCACCTACAACCGCTGGGACCTCACCAAAGAGGCCCTCCGTCTGCTCGCCGAAGTCACCGAGCCGTGCTATGAGGTCGTGATCGTCGACAACGCATCGACCGACGGCACCGTCGACCAGCTTGCTCAGATCCGCGGTGCCGGCGTCCTGCGCAATCCGCGCAACCTCGGGTTCGGCCCCGCCACCAACCAGGGTGCCGCGCTGGCTCGAGGCCGGCATCTGGTGCTCCTCAACAGCGACGCGTGGGTGCGACCAGGCTGGCTGGAGCCGCTGATCGATGTCGCCGATGCCGATCCGTGCGTGGCCGCCGTGGCCCCGAAGCTGCTCTATCCCGACGGCAGGCTCCAGGAGGCCGGTTCGATCGTCTGGCGTGATGCGAGGGTGCGTCAGTACGGCGACGGCGATGTGCCCAACCGGCCCGAGTACAACTTCCGGCGAACCGTCGACTACGCATCGGCGGCATGCCTGCTCGTCCGTCGCGACGCGTTCATCTCGGTCGGCGGCTTCGACCCACGATTCGCCCCCGTCTACTGCGAGGACGTGGATCTGTGCCTGGCGCTGGCCGCAGGTCCCGGGCACGTCGTCTACCAGCCACGGTCAGTTGTCGAGCACGTGCGCGGGGCGTCGGCAATCGGTGGGGTGCAGAGCACGCGGGTCGAGCGCAATCGACGCCTGCTCCGAGCGCGCTGGCGGCAAGTCCTCGACCGGCGTCCTCCCGAGAGCTGGCGTGTCGAGCCGAGCGCCATCGCCGGAGGCCGGGATGCGATCACCTGCGAGCGCATCCTCGTGTTGAGCGGGCCACGACCGGACGCCGGCGGGACCCCGGAACAGCGCCGTCTGCACTCGCTGGTTATCGCCGCAGCCCGGCGCTGGCCAGACGCACGCTGGACCGTCGCCTCGCTCGACGGCGACCCGGTGGCGAGGCCCGACGATCTCAGCGACGCCGGCATCGAGGCGGTGACTGGCGGGGCGTCCTGGGAGGCGTGGTTCGCCGGGCGGCGCTACCACTATGGGATCGTGGCCGTGGCCGATTCGCGCTGGGATGAAGGCGCGCTGCACGGACTGATGACTGCCGCCCAGCCGCAGGCGGTGCGGGTCCAGGTGCCCGGCGACGCCGAACTCGGAGCACTGGCGAAGGTTCTCGGGCGCCCTGATCCGGGCATTCGGGCGTAGGTGCGTTAGAGTTTCGATCCCGAGGCGACAANNGAGGTCGTTCTCGATCCCGGCGATGAGTTCGGAGTCGAGGCGGGGCTGCAGCTCGTCGAAGCGCACGGAGGCGAGGTGACCGTCGTCTCGATGGGGCCGGAGCGCGGCATGGACGCGGTCCGCAAGGCCCTGGCCATGGGTGCGGCCAAGGGCGTCCTGATCTCGGACGACGGGTTGCGCGGCTCGGATGCCCTGACCACTGCTCGAGTCCTCGCTGCGGCGATCCGCCGCGAGGGGTTCGACCTCGTGATCACCGCCACCGAATCGACCGACGGGTACACCGGCGTGGTCTCCCAGATGATCGCCGAACTCCTCGACGTCCCCGCCGTGACCTTCGCGAAGACCCTCGAGGTTGACGGCACGACCCTGAAAGTGAAGCGGCAGACCGAGGCCGGCTATGACCTCGTCGAGGCTGGGCTCCCGGCTGTGGTGAGCGTCACCGCCGGGGTCAACGAACCCCGCTACCCATCTCTCAAGGGAATCATGGGCGCAAAGTCGAAGCCGCTCGACCGCCTCACCGCGGGCGACCTGGGGCTCGACGGTGCCGGCGGCGGTACGGCCGGCCAGAGCATCACGGGCGTCGAACCCGCACCGCAGCGTGCGGCGGGGTCGATCGTCAAGGACGACGGTGAGGGCTACAAGCGAATCGCCGACTTCCTCGCCGAGAAGAAGGTGATCTGACCGATGGCGCTGGACAAGATCTGGGTGTTCGCTGAGATCGCGGGCGGGAAACCCGCGCCGGTCGCACTCGAGCTGCTCACCAAGGCGCGATCCCTGGCAGGGACCGTGGAGGCCGTCGCCTTCGCGCCTGACGCCGCAGACGCCGCGACCGAGCTCGGTGCTCACGGTGCCACGACCCTCCACGCAGGGACCGATCCGCTCTGGGGCGAGCTGCTCCTCGGCGGCCCGGCGGCCGACGCGCTTGGCGGCCTGATCGAGGAGCACAAGCCCGATCTCGTGCTCTTCGGCATGACGTACAACTCCCGGGATGTGGCGGGCCGGCTGGCGGCCAGGCTCGGTGTGCCGGTGATCGCCAACGGCCTCGACGTCACCGATGGCGACGGCATCTCGGTGAACTCCTCCGTGTTCGGAGCCACCCTCAACGTCGCGACGCGTTTCGAGAGCGCCGGCCCCGCGATCGCGATCATCCGGCCCAAGTCGTTCGTGGCCGAGCCGAGCGGTGGCGGTGCCGCCGCGGTGAGCCAGGTCACGTCCCCGATCGACGAGAAGCACAAGACGGCCCGGGTGACCGACCGGGTCGCCGACGTCGCGGCCGGCCCAAAGCTGGAGGAGGCCCCGATCGTCATCAGCGGCGGCCGCGGCCTCGGCGATCCGAAGAACTTCGAGCTGCTCGACCAGCTGGCCGCGGTGCTCGGCAACGCGGCGGTCGGCGCGAGCAGAGCAGTCGTCGACGCGGGCTGGGTGCCCTACGCGATGCAGGTCGGGCAAACAGGCAAAACTGTCAAACCTGCCGTTTACCTGGCCTTCGGCATCAGCGGAGCGATGCAGCACACAGTCGGGATGAAGGGCGCGAAAGCAATTGTTGCGGTCAATAGAGACGAGAACGCGCCAATCTTCAAACTCGCCGACCTCGGCATCGTCGGCGACGCCCTGAAGATCCTCCCGGCACTCGTCGAAGAGTTGCAAAGGCGTCGGTCGTGAGCACTGCGCTCGATCGATTGCAATTGCCCGACAGTCCGCTGGCGCCGAAATTCGCAGGTATACTCGGATCTGCGATGGACGACAAGGTCATTGTCGACCTTCTGGGCCAGGTCGGAAACCTCTTCACGTCGAGTCTGGAGCTGAAGGAGACGATCGACTTCATGCTCAAGGCCGCAGCCGACCTCGTCGACTGCGATGCTGCCACGGTCTTCCTGCTCGATGAGGACGGCCGTGCCCTGTCTGCTATCGCGACATACCCATTCACGGACAACCTCGGGCAGGTCGCCCGGTTCGAGCTCGGTGAGGGCATTGTGGGGTGGGCAGCGCAGCGCAGGAAGCTCGTTTCGGTCGCGGATGCCACCAAGGACCGGCGATTCAAAACCCTCGGCCTCGCGTATGCGCCGCGGTCGTGCCTGGTGATGCCGCTCGAGTCACCTCAGCGACTCGTCGGCGCCCTGACCCTTGCTCGCCGCGAGGTGCAGCCGTTCACCAGCATCGAGCAGGCGTTGATGCGAATCATCGCGAGCCAGGCCGCGATCAGCATCGACAACGCGAGGCTGTACACGGCACAGCGCGCACAGCTCGGCGAGATCGCGACCCAGAAGCGTGAGGTCGAGGTGGCCAACGCACAGATCGCCGAGATCTCGAGGCTGAAGAGCGAATTCCTGGCCAACATGAGCCACGA
>PNBE01000134.1 GCA_003135895.1 Candidatus Dormiibacterota bacterium | reverse complement strand
CTCGAAAATACAACCCGAAAGGAGGTGAAAAACGGAATGGATATGCTGAGCACCCTGTACCTTCGCGCAACAGAGTTCATCGCTCGCAAGCGTGAGGAGGCTGAGGAAGGCCAGGGCATGGTTGAGTATGCGCTCATCCTCGTCCTTATCGCCATCGTCGTTATCGTTATCCTGCAAGTCGTCGGCAAGCAGGTCAACAACGTGTTCTCGAACATCAGCAACGGCCTGAGCTCGTAGCTTTTACAAGCAACCAGGACAGTCAAGAGGAGCCGCCCATCGGGTCGGCTCCTCTTTTTATTTCCGTTGTGAACGCCTGTGTCGCATCGCGGTGCAGCGCAACCACATGTCTGCAATTCGCCGTACCATGCGCTCGATGCACTGGGCATGCGGGGGGCGGATGTGATCCGCGTACTCATCGCGGACGAGATCGCACGAATCGTCGGCGACCTCGAGAAGCTCGAGGCCTACGGTGACGTCGTCGACGTGTGCGGTGTCGCGCACCAGGCGTCAGCGGTCATCGAGGAAGCATGGCTGCGCCAGCCCGATGTGCTCGTGCTCCACGAGCGCTTTGCGGAGCTGCCGGGAGCGGACTTCGCCGCGCACCTGGCCTCCGTGTCCCCGGCGACGCGGGTGGTGCTGATGACGTCAGGAGCGGCGCCCGTGGCTGCGGACACCTGGACCGCCGGCGCGATCAGCGAGTCGGCCACAGCGCCGGAACTCCTCGAAGCCATCAGCATCGCAGCCGGTGTGGTCCCGCCCGACGCCGACCCCGAGATCGGATTCACCGGACCCGAGATTCGAGCCCCAAAGGGGCGGGCGACGGTGGTCGTCGCCTTCTCCGGGAAGGGCGGAACCGGGACGTCGATGGTCGCGACCAATCTCGCGGTGATGCTCGCGCAGGGTGCCGGCGGACACGCGGCTCTGGTCGACATCGACCTCCAGTTCGGCGACGCGGCGGGAATGCTCCACGTCGAGAACCACCTGCTGACGATCGCCGACCTGGCGTCGCACGGCGACGAGATCGACAGCGCCCTGCTCGACGAGGTCCTCGCCACCGGGCCCGCGGACGTCCGGGTGCTGCGTACCCCGTCGAGCCCGGAGCTCGCCGAGGCCGTCAGCGGCGCGACCGTGCGATCCATCATCCGAGCGACAGCCAAAGGGCGCGAGTTCGTGGTCATCGACACCCCATCGCAGGTCGACGAACGTGTGCTCGAGGCCTTCGAGCTCGCCGACCGCCTCCTGCTGGTGACCAGCTACAACCTCAGCTCGGTGCGCGGAACCAAGTCGACGCTCCTCCTGCTCGAGGCACTCGGCGTCGACATGGAGAGCGTCGACGTGGTCCTGAACCACACGCGGTCGCGCACCAACTACCGCCGTGAGGACATTGAGGAGATTCTCGGCCGGCGCATCCTGGTGGACCTCCCATACGACCCGCGGGTCGACCCGTCGCTTGACTCCGGAACGCCGATCGTGCTGGCGCAGCCCCGCGCCGAGCTCGCCCGCCGGTTGATCGCCCTGGCACAGCTCATCGCCGTCCCACGCCGTCCCGCCGATGCCGGCGCGATCGAGATCCCCGAGCTCGAGCCGCCCACGTACCGCCGGCGATTCAGCCTGGGCCGGAGGTAAGGTGGCGCCGTGATCCGGGTTCTCGTTGCCGACGCCAGCGAGCGCATTCGCGCCAACCTGCTGCGCCGTCTCGCGGCCGAGGAAGACATCACCGTCTGCGGAACCGCGGCCGACGGTGAGCAGGCACTCCAGGAGGCGCTGCACCTGGTGCCGGACATCGCCGTGCTCGATGCCGGCCTGTCCGGCATCGACGGCGTGCAGACGACCGAGATGCTCGCCGAGTACGCGCCCCAGGCGGGCGTGATCCTGATGTCGATGGAGAGCGGGAGCGAGCTGTTCCGCAGGGCGATGCTCGCCGGTGCTCGCGAGGTCCTCCAGAAACCCTTCGCCGGCGACGACCTGGTCGCCGCCATCCACCGGGTGCACGCGTTCCAGGCACGCAAACGCGCTGCGCAGGCGGTCCGGCAGCCCGAACATGGCGGACCCACGACGCCGGACGGGGCGCGGCGGCGGGACGGACGGATGATCACCATCGTCTCGGGAAAGGGGGGCGTCGGCAAATCGATCATCGCCACCAACCTCGCACTCGTGCTCAACCGACCGCATCCAGGGAGCGTCGTGCTCGTCGATCTGTCGCTCCAGTTCGGCGACATTGCGGCGCTGCTGGCGATGACGCCGGACGGATCGATTGCCGAGTTCGCGGCCAGTGACGTGGCCATGACCGATCGCCACGTCATCCAGCAGGCGCTCTCCCTCGGGCCGCAGGGGCTCACCGTGCTCGCCGCTCCACCGAGCCCCGAGCTCGCCGACTACGTCACCACGGCACACCTGCGATCGCTGGTGGCCGAGCTCCGCTCCACGTTCGAGCTCGTGGTCGCCGATACCACCTCGCAACTCTCCGAGATCACGCTCGAGGCGCTCGAGAACTCCGATCACATCGTGCTGGTCACCGACTTCAGCGTCACGTCGGTGAAGAACACCCGCCTGATCATGTCCGTGATCGGCGTCCTCCAGGTCGATCCCGAGCGCATCGTCGTGGTCGCAAACCACCGCGATGCCCCCCTCGCGGGCGGCATGGACCGCGCGCGCATCGAGGACTTTCTTCGCCATCCGGTTGCGGCTGAGATCCCCCACGACGCAACGGCAATCGGTGGATCCGTCAGCTCAGGCGTCCCGGTCGTGATCGGCGGCCACTCCTCCCCTGCCACCGCCGCCTTCGAACGCCTTGCGTCGGCCCTCACCGGCGATACCGGACCGGAATCCGCCAGTGAGCAACCCGGCAAGAAGCGCAGCCGGCGCCGGCTCGGCTTCGCCCGCGACTAGCTCAGCCCGCGCTCAGCGGCCGAAGATGCGCCGCTTGCGTTTGTCGTCGGCCTTCCCCGCGGCGACCCCGGCACCGACGGGTTGACCGCCTCCCGGAACCAGGGCGCCGGCGAGCTCGCGAATCGAGCGGCTGATGTCGGATTCAGGGCTGGAGATCACAAAGGGGATCCCCCGGTTGATCGAGTCCCCCACCACGCGGGGGTCATACGGAATCTGGGCGCCCACGCTGTGGCGGAGGTTCTGCTCGATCGAGTCCTTGTTGAAATCGGAGTGCGAATCGCTTCGATCGACCACCAGGAGCACAGAGCTCGGGTCGACGGTGAGCGATTCGAGCACCTTGAGCGCCAGCTTCGCGTCCTTGATGGCCGGGATGGTGAGCGCGGTCACCACGAGAATGTGCTGCGCCGACTCGATGACCTCGAGGTTGAAATCGGCCAGGTGGCACGAGGTGTCGACGATCACGTAATCGAACGTCTTGCGCAGTTCCGCCATGACCATCCGAACGTGGTCGCTGGTGATCAGGTCGGCCAGCTCCGGGCTGATCGGCGCGAGCAGCACGCGAACCTCGTTGGGGCCGTGGGCCATGATCTCATTGAGCATCTCGGGCTCGAGGGACTCCGAATCGACGACGTCGGTGATGCTCCGGCTGTGGTCGAGGTTGAGCATCACGCCGATGTCCCCGAATTGCAGGTCGAGGTCGACGAGCGCCACGCGTGACTCGGTCTCGACGGCAAGCGCCACGGACAGGTTGGTCGCCAGCAGCGTCTTGCCCACCCCACCCTTGCCTGAGAAAAGCACGATGACCTCGCCGAGCGCCGCTGCGCGTGGCACACCGGTCCCGTCCGGGGCCGCCGCCCGCGCGAAGGTCCCCTTCTTCTCCTCGAGCTGATGGACGCGGCGAATGGCGGCGACCAGCTCATCGTGGCTGAAGGGCTTGATGAGGTACTCGCGGGCGCCGGCTTGCATCGCGCGGCGAAGGTAGTCGCGCTCGCCCTGCACCGACATGATGATCACCGGGGACGCCGGCAACTCCTGGGCGAGCCGCTCCGTGAGCTGGATCCCATCCATGATCGGCATGTTGACGTCGGTGAGCACGATGTCGGGCAGCAAGCGGTGGGCTTCCTCGAGCCCCTGCTTGCCATCGCCGGCAGTGCCGATGACCTCGATGTCCTCTTCGAACCCGAGCAACTTGCGCAGGTTGTCTCGCGTGCTCGCGATGTCGTCGACGATCAGGAGCCGGATCAAATCGAACTGGACCTCAGCCCACCGTCAGACGTGCTGCCTGCACCGGGTCGACCGGGATACCGGGGCCCATGGTCGCGGCGATGGTCACGGTCTTCACGTAGGTGCCCTTCGCGCCGGAAGGCTTGGCTCGAACGATCGCATCCATCAAGGCGGCGAAATTGTCGCGCAATTTGTCGTCGTCGAACGATGCTTTGCCGATTGCCGTGTGGATGATGCCCGTGCGGTCGTTGCGGAACTCGACACGTCCGCCCTGGACGTCCTGGATCGCTTTGGCGATGTCGAACGTGACCGTGCCCGCTTTTGGGTTGGGCATCAGCCCACGCGGCCCGAGAATCTTGCCCAGCCGCCCCACCATGCCCATCACCTCGGGGGTCGCCAGCGCGACGTCGAAGTCGATCTCGCCCGCCTGCACCTTCTTGACGAGGTCCTCGCCGCCGACGACATCCGCCCCGGCCTCGACGGCCTCGCGAAGCTTTTCGCCGGTTGCGAAGACAGCGATGCGCCGTGTCTTCCCGGTGCCGTGGGGCAGGGTCACGGTGCTGCGGACGACCTGGTCGGCGTGGCGTGGATCGATCCCCAGGCGAATATGTGCTTCGATCGACGAGTCAAACGCCGTGACCGCGGTCTGGCGGACGAGGCTCACCGCCTCGGACGGGGGATAGAACTTCCCCTCCTCGATGGCGCTCGCGGCCTCTCGGTATTTCTTGCCGTGTGGTTTGGGCATTGCACTCTCTCCGTGGTGTTGGCGGACGCTCGAGCGTCCTCCCACTCAGTGGCTCAGTTGACGTTCAGACCCATGGATCGCGCAGTCCCCTCGATGATCCTGGTCGCATGTTCGAGGTCGTGGGCGTTGAGGTCGGCGAGCTTGACCTCGGCGATCTCGCGTAGCTGCTGCCTGGAGAGGGAGCCGACCTTCTCGCGGTTCGGGTTTCCCGACCCCTTCTCGACGCCCGCGGCCTTCTTCAACAGCTCGGAGGCGGGCGGCGTCTTGGTGATGAAGCTGAAGGTCCTGTCCTCGTACACCGTGATCTGGGCTGGGATCACGCCGGACAGGTTGGCGGTGCGCTCGTTGTACGCCTTGCAGAACTCCATGATGTTCAGCCCGTGCGGACCCAGTGCTGTGCCGACCGGCGGAGCGGGAGTCGCCTTGCCGGCCTGGAGCTGCAGCTTGATGACGGTCTTGACTTTCTTCTTGCTCATGAGTGTCCTTGCACTGGTGCCTAACGGAGCCGTTCGACCTGGAGCAGGTCGAGCTCGACGGGTGTCTCGCGTCCGAACATGTTCACGAGCACCTTGAGCTTGCCCTTCTCGACGTTGATCTCGGTCACCTTGCCGTGGAAATCGGTGAACGGTCCGTCGATGACTCGAACGTTCTCGCCGACCTCGTACTCGACGTTGACCTTGGTCGGAGCCTCGGCTTTGACCTGCTTCTGGATGCCCCGGATCTCGTGCTCCTGCAACGGGACGGGCTTGTTGCCCGAGCCGACGAAGGAGGTCACGCCCGGTGTGTTGCGGACGACGTACCACGATTCGTCCGACATCACCATGTTGACCAGGATGTAGCCGGGGAAGATCCGCTT
>PNBE01000079.1 GCA_003135895.1 Candidatus Dormiibacterota bacterium | reverse complement strand
GGCGAGGGCTGAGGTGCTTGGCCGGGGAGGGCTGGCGTTGCCCGAGGTGGTCGCTAGCGATTGAGCGCATGCATGCGCTGCCGCACTGCGACCGGGACCGAGGGGGCGACGGTCGGCCGGCACGACCAACCCGGGCAGGCCTTCAACACGACATCCTCAGCCCTATTTGGGAATCCTTCAACAAGCGGTCCTCGGGTCGATTCGGCGTGCCGGTCCAGTCCTCACGACACCACGGTCAACGGTGCGGACGCTGCAACAACCCACGGCACTCCTTCGATGCCCCATGTGAGTTCGAAGGTTCCGGCGGGAATCGATGCCGGGATGTCTAGATACATCTCGAAGCTCTCGCTACCCCCCGCCGGGATGGCGATGGCCGCGTCGCAATTGAGCTCGTACGTGACGCTAAATCCGTTCGGTGTCTTCAACCCCTCGTCGTACGCCGGGCATGGTGTCAGCGCATATGACGCGTTGCTGGAATTTGTTAGTGTGACCTCGTACCTAAAGTGCTCCCCGGGGGTCGCCGTGTTGAGACCGTTGACTGCAACCGACACGGGGGCAGCGGTGAGTGCAGGTGTCGGGGTTTGGGATTGAGGTTGCGCCTGAAGATCGAAGCTATAGCTGGATGACCCAGGTTGCGGACAGGATTGCGCCGCCGCCGGCGGCTTAGGGACGGCCATCGAGAGCGTGCTTCCATCGGCCAACGTCACAGTCGCATATGCGGGCAGCGTGTTTGCACACCAGCCATGAATCGCTAAGAACGCGGACATGTGGGGTTGAGTCGGGGAGAGTTCTAATGTTGTAGACGTGGCGGCTTCACTCGGGGACAAAGTGATTGGTGCCCCCGTCGCGCTTACAAAGGCGATTGAAGGAGTCTCGGGTACATAGCACGACGAGGTGCCGCTCAGACTGACCGTTGCCGAGAAGCCAACTGTGCCCGCCGCGAATCCCGCGAACGTGTATGGGGTCGCTGTCAAGGCGCTCGCGTCACACGGGACACCCGAGGCTGGTGTCGGTGTGGGCGTTGAGGTCGCCGGTAGCGCAGCCCATGGCACGACCTTCGCAGAACCGACGCCCGGAGGCGGGGAGGCGGGTTGGTCATGGCCGTTAATGATGATGGCGGCCATGAGTCCGCCCACGCCAGCCAGCGCGAGGGTTGCGAACGCGGCCGCAGCAAGCGAGCCAAATCGCCGACCGCGGGCTGTTCGTGGCTCAGGGAATGGAGGCGCCGCCAACCGAGCGATTTCCCGCCGGAAAAGGTCATCTGCATCGTTACGATTGTGATTCTCGCTCACTGAGAGTCTCCTTCCCGCTGACTGTCCAGCAGCCGCTCGAGGGTTAGTCGTGCATAGTGGAGGCGCGAAGCAACTGTGCCTCGGGGTACGTGCAAGATTTGCGCCACCTCGTCGACTCCATAGCCGTACAAGTAGTAGAGGCCGACCGTTGCCCGATGCTTGGCGTCCAGCGTCGCCAGGGCCATTTCAACCAAAAGTCGGTCGTCGATGCGGTCTGTCGTCGATCGGGACGCCTCGAGACCAGTCAGCGAGCGGGAGACCACCGAACGCCGACGCCGAACCAAGCTCTTGGCTTCGTTACACGTGATCCGAATGAGCCAGCCTTCAATCGGTCTGCGGGCGTCGAACTTTCCGCGGGCACGATATGCCTTCTCGAACGCCGTCTGAACAGCATCAGCCGCATCTTGCCGGTCGCCGACGATTACGAAGGCGAGTCCGGCTAAGCGGTCGTGATGTGCCTGGACAACCGCGGTCCAGTCGATCTCTTTCGTGGTAACTACCATCGTGGACACTCTGCCTACCAATACTCACGGAGCGCCGAAATGTTTCATCGTCGGTCCGTCGCGACGATCCCAACCCGTTCCCGGTGGGCCATAAGCAGCCTCCAATTGTGTCAGCGCAAGGTGCGCGCAGTCGGCGCTTGGTGGAACGTCTGAACCCGAATTCCAGATACGCGGCTCCATCGGGTGAAACGCTTGCTCTCTCAGTTTGAGCGGCCCCGACGGGGTGAGGGTGGTACACGCGAGCCTCATCTGCCTTGAGCCGACTGACACCCTAGGTGACACCGTATGGCGCGGTCAGGTCCGAACTCCGGCGGACGGAACCCGTGTGGCCCCTCATTCTGAATACATTGCGGACGTAGACGATCACGCCCGGGGTCGCCGGGGACGAACTCAAAAACCGCAAGGTGCGCTTTCGGCCAGTTCACGAGGACGGCAGTCCTAAGATCCACGCGGGTGATCCCCGAGGCTAGTGCACGCTGAATCCAGTTCTGCCGTAAGACAATCATCCGACGGCGATGTGCAAGAGTAGGTTGCCGCCGCCGGCTACCGTCCAGAAACCGGACGCGCCGGGGACGAGCAGGTCCGGGTCGCCGCGGTTGGGCCCTGCAGGCAGGAACCAGCGGGTCGACGACTCGACTCCGCTCATCGGATCAAGCGAGCTAAGAAATACCGATTCGTCAGTGGGGATATCGGCGAAAGAGGTAATCCAAAGACGTCCCGCGGCGACTGCCAGAGCCTGGGGAGCTGGTCCTTGCCACAACGTTGTAACCGCACCCGTAGAGTCGCTGACCCGAACGACCGAGCCTTGGCCGGCTTTGCCGAAGGGGGCGGGGAGATAGAGGGACGTACCGTCACACACCATGGCCGGCGCGTAGTCGGATGGCACCGTGGCAATCCCGCGGACGGCCCCTCCAGTCGGTGGCACCGAATAGATCGCGGCGCTCGCCCCGGTGGGCGATGCAATGCTCAGTGCCATATACACCTGATGCCCGCAGACAGAAAGTTCTGATTCGGCGGTGGTGGAGGAACTCTGCAAGACCCCTGGAAGGCTGGCGATTGCCTGGCTGGAGCCGCCCGAAAGCAGGCTGATCGCCGTTTGCTCCGGCGTCGACGCCGAGATCACGAGTGCGGAGTCAAGGTTGGCGACCAGGCCTCGGGGGTCGTTCACCCGGTAGAGGTGCACGAGCGCCCCTGTGATCGCGTTGAACTGCTCGACCGTGTTCTGCTTTGGTAAGACCTCGGAGCCGTCGCCGAAGCCATTGGCGACCCAGACGAAGCTGCCGGCTGCCGCGACAGCTGCAGGATCGCCGCCGATCGTCCAGCTGGCGGTCTTGCGCGCTGTCTTGGGATTAACGCGAATGAGTGTCCCTGCGTCGCCGTAGTTGACTCCCTGGATCGCGAGCCAAACAGCGTCAGGACTAACCGCCATTGCGTTGACGTAATAGGAGCCGAGATTGAGTTGCGCGATGATGTCCAGTGGAACGGTGGTTTGCGTTGGGCTGGTTGAGGGTTCCGGCGTTGCAGTGGGCGATGCCGTGGGACGCGAACCAGCGGGCAGCGGCCGAGCCGGCATCGGTCGAAGGAGTGCAAGGATCAGCCCAATAACGAGCACGGCAACCGCTCCGCCGGCGAGCAATTCGATGGCAAACGATCGTGACGGTCGCTCACTGGTGAACCCACCGCGCTCCATGAAGGACCGGGCGTTGCTCAGGGCCTCCAGTTCGGGCTGTGTCAGTGGGCGGTCGGCCACCGCGATGTCGATGTCAGCGTCGTCGATAAGCGTCATGACGCGGCCTCCGCCCTGGACCGGTCTAGGGCTCGACGCAGGGATTCGCGGGCACGCGCGAGAAGTTGCTTGGCCGCCGGCTCACTGATGCCCATGATGTCTGCAGTCTCTTTCGTTGACAATTCGGCGTCGCATCGAAGCGACAGCACCAACCGCTGACGCATCGGAAGAGACGGAAGGAGCCGGAGAACCTCGTGTAGCTGATCGTCATTCTCCGTGGCGTGGGCGCGCGCGCTCCAGAAGGTGGGGATCGTGAGCCAGCGTCGCCGGGGACGGCGCGCCTCGCGGTATGCGATGGACACGAACCACGGACGGAAATCGCCACGACGCTGCTCGCGATGGCGCCACGCGCGAATCGAGGCGTCCTGTAACACGTCGTCGGCCTCGCCTGGAGCAATTCCGAGGGAGAGGATCACTCGCAGCGCCGCTTCGGACGCCGCGATGAGCGCCGCGGAGAACGCCGCCTCGTCGTCATTCAATCGCCTGCCTCAGCCTTTGATGACCGTCTATGGTGGTGGTGGGACAGTGGTCTGCTACCTAATAGACCCTTCCGAGAGCCCGAAGGTAACGGTTGAACTGCGTCCTACTCGCACCGCGAGGCTCCTGTAGTGAACCCAGCCCCGGTTTTTCATCGCGACTCCGCGGCGTCCCAGAACCTTCAGGGGGCCTAAGCTCAAAACAGAGCGTCGCTTTCAGGGGGTGAGGGTGCTGCCTCAGTGGCGGGCGGGACGACGCACTGCAATGGAAATCAGGAGAACAACGGCGGTTGCGGCAGCGCCGAACAAGGCGCAGGTCCACAGAGCGACGTCGGCGTGAGGAATCGCAGTGGGATATGGGCAAGCGGTCCCATTCCCCCTAAGACTGCGAAAGATATAGCAGGCGTGGCTGCTCAGCAGTGCTGTGCAGAGTCCGACGCCGACCCTAACGGCACCGCGAGCACTCTGAGGGCGTTTTGTAGAGTGAGCTTCAACCTGTCGATGCTATCGCGGCCTGCCCGGCTAACGAGACACGTCCCCAAGACCCCTACAGCGGGGCGAGGGGGGTGGGTTCTGCGACTCCAGCGATGCTATAGCACGTATTCTCAGCCGCACCTCCACCGCCCGATGATGTGGATCGATGGAAAGGTCGGCACGTTACTCTGCGGAGCAAGCCACGCGTTTATGGACCCTGAGACGCCGTCGGGCGAATAGGTCACCGATCCTGAGGCTCCGAGAAACAGAGTGTAGGAGTGGACACCGACGCCGGGCTGCAAATGCAGACTTGCGCCTTCGTTAGGGAACGACTGTGCCACGATCCCTGGTGCATGGCGGGGGAGGGAAAAGTCAGCCGAGTAGTCCGCGGTATGTAGATCAATCGTATCCACTGGCAGGTCGCAGGTTGCATCCGCTGCGGTGAGGGTGCCGCGCGTCGCTCCAGTCCATGACAACGCCTCCGGCAGCAGGGTGAAAGTGGGACTGGGAAGGGGCGTTTGGATGCTCACAGGCGACTGTGTGGTCTGGGGGGACGGCGCTGGCGACGTGGTCGCTGTCGGGCTCGGATTCACGTTACCGGAGGCGCACGCCGCGAGAAATACTGCGGTGAGCGCCGCCACGATCCCGAATGTCTTTCGGTAGGTCAAAACGTCCTCCGGCTCCGCTGGCGCAGAGGAGCAGCGCCACTTGATCCAAACGTTCTACGGCGAGTTCCGGATACGCTTGAAGCTCGGCGCAGCTCGTGACGCGTATGACGCGATCCCGGATCGAGAGCCGAATAACCACCTAACCGCACCGTGAGCGGGCTGAGGGTGATGCCTTAGCCCACGGGACGCAGTCGCGTCAGGGCCACAGAGATGATGAGCACCACCGTCGCTGCGGCTGCGCCGAACAGAGCGCACACCCAGAGGGCGAATCTCGGCTCCGCAACAAAGAAGGCAGGGTTGGGACAACGGGCGTAGGGAGGACAAACCGGAGGGCCCACCTGGCTCGCCGTCCAGAAACCCGCGCCGACCCCTATGGGCACCGCCGCCACTCGCAGGGCAATGGCGAGGAAGCGCGTCATTCAGAAATGCTAGCGCCCCTCGGTTCTGCGAGCGACGTCCCAAACCACCGTCAGCTGGGGTGACGGCGACGCCTCAGCTTGACGAACGCGGTCGCGCGACTGCCAGCGAGAGGAGAGCCAGGACGACCGCCGCACCCGCGCCGAAGAGAGCGCACTGCCAGACCGCGAAGGTCGCCACAGGGAAGGACTCAGGGCAGGCCGAGAGTTGCCCGTTGAAGTGGTTTGGGCACGGTAACCCCGTCGTCAGCAGCGCTGTCCAGAGGCCGATTCCAACCCCTAAGGGCGCCGACGCCACTCGAAGGATATTTGTGACGACGCGCCTCATTCGTAGATGCTAGC
>PNBE01000013.1 GCA_003135895.1 Candidatus Dormiibacterota bacterium | reverse complement strand
TTTCCGGAGATCGACTACGACAAGATCGACAAGCTTCGCGGGCTGGAGGTGTGCATCGTGACCACCGCACGTACGGACGCGGAGGGCCGCTCACTGCTCACCGGGCTCGGCATGCCCTTCAGGAAGAACTGACCGATGGCAAAGAAGTCGCTGATCGCCAAGGCGAACCGCCCCGCCCGGTACTCCACGCAGGCCCACCACCGCTGCGGCGTCTGCGGTCGCCCGCGTGCCTATATGCGCAAGTTCGGCATGTGCCGGATCTGTTTCCGCCAACTCGCCAGNNAGTGACAGCATCGCGGACATGCTGACCCGCATCCGCAACGCCAACCAAGCCCATCACCGCACCGTGGAGATCCCGGTGTCGAAGATGAAGGTCGAGATCGCGCGCGTGCTCACCGAGGAAGGTTTCGTCGACGGGTACGAGGTCACCGGTGAGGCGCCGATGCAGCTGCTCACGGTCACGCTCAAGCCGGGGAGCCCGCGCGGCCGCGCGCTCTCCGGTCTGCGCCGGATCAGCCGCCCCGGACTCCGTGTCTACGCGCGCAAATCCGAGATCCCGCGCGTGCTCGGCGGACTGGGTGTTGCGATCATCTCGACCTCGCGCGGGCTGATGACCGGTCGCGCGGCGCAGCGCGCCGGATTGGGCGGCGAAGTCGTCGCCTTCGTGTGGTGAGTCGCTGATGTCGCGCATCGGCAAGCTGCCGATTCCGGTTCCCGATGGAGTTCAGGTCGCCCTCGAGATGGGCAACCGCCTGAGCGTCACCGGCTCGCGCGGGACCCTGCAGCGCACCTTCGCGCCGTCGATGCTCATCAATGTCGAGACCGGGGTCATCACTGTCGACCGTCCCTCCAACGCCCGCCTCCATCGCTCCCTGCACGGTCTGACCCGGACGCTGGTCGCGAACATGGTGCAGGGCGTCAGTGGCGGCTTCACCCGTGAGCTCGACCTGGTCGGCGTCGGTTTCCGTGCCGCCCGCCAGGGGGGTGACCTGATCCTGACGCTGGGCTACTCCCACCCGATCCGGTACACGCCGCCGGAGGGGATCAACATCGAGGTTCCGGTGCCCACCCAGATCTCGATCAGCGGGTCGGACAAAGAGGTGGTCGGGCAGGTGGCCGCCAAGATTCGCTCCTTCAGGAAGCCCGAGCCGTACAAGGGGAAGGGCATCCTGTACCGGGGCGAGAAGCTCCGCCGCAAGGCCGGCAAGTCCGGCAAGGCCGGCAAGACCAAGTAACGGATCGAAGTAACAAAGTAGAAGGCTGATCAGCATGTTCACGAAGCACGATCGACGCGCCGCCCGCGCTCGGCGTCACCGCCGGGTGCGTAAGCACGTGTCCGGGACGGCCGCGCGTCCACGGCTCGCGGTGTTCCGCAGCCTGCGGCACATCGGAGCCCAGCTCGTCGACGACGACACCGGCCGGACCCTGGTGGCCGCATCGACCACCGAGCCGGCCCTGCGAGCCGTTCTCGGTGACGCCAACGCCTGCACCACCACCGGGGCGGCAGCCATCGGCAGGACGATCTCCGAGCGCGCCAAGGCCGCGGGCGTCGACACCGTGGTGTTCGACCGTGCCGGCTACCTCTTCCACGGACGGGTCAAGGCACTTGCCGAGGCAGCCCGCGAGGGCGGGTTGAAGTTCTAGATGGGTATGCGCATGGATCGCCGCGATGATCGTGGCAGCGAGTTCCAGGAGAAGATCGTCTCCCTCAACCGCGTCGCGAAAGTGGTCAAGGGCGGACGCCGCTTCTCGTTCAGCGCTCTCGTCGTCGTGGGTGACGGCAAGGGCCGTGTCGGCGCGGGATTGGGCAAGGCCGGCGAGGTGCCGGATGCGATCCGCAAGGGTGTCGACGACGCCAAGAAACACATGATCACCGTCCCCATGGTTGGAACGACCATCCCTCACGAGGTGCGCTACAAGCTCGGCGCCGCCAAGGTGATGCTCAAGCCGGGCGTGCCTGGGACCGGGGTCATCAGCGGCAGCTCGATGCGCGCTGTGGTCGAGGCCGCGGGTATCAAGGACATCCTGACCAAGAGCCTCGGGACCGACAACCCGATCAACGTCGTGCGCGCCACCGTCTCGGCGCTCGCAAGCCTGCGCACCCTTGCGGCGGTCGCCGAGCTTCGGGGCAGGACCCCGGAGCAGATCGTCGGCAGCCGCAAGATGGCCGACCGCATGCTCGGCCGGACGCCCACCGTGGACATCCCCAACGTCGAGGTGGCGGCCCCATGAGCACGGTTCGCGTGACCTACCGCAAGAGCGCGATCGGCTACGCCTGGGACCAGAAGGCGACCCTCGCGGCTCTTGGCCTGCGCAAGCTCAATCACACCGTCGAGCACGAGGCGACACCCTCGATCCGGGGCATGGTCCACAAGGTCCGCCACCTGGTCGCGGTCAACGGCGAGCCGGCGGATTCGCCGAAAGGCGTCGCCCTGCTCCAGGATCTCGCCTCGCACTCGGAGAACGCCGCGTGAAGCTTCATGAGCTGAGCCCCGCCAAAGGCAGCCGCAGGCCGCGCAAGCGGGTCGGTCGCGGCCAGGGCGCCGGACAAGGCAAGACCAGCGGTCGCGGCCAGAAGGGCCAGGGCTCGCGGTCGAGCGTCGGGCTCCCAACCGGCTTCGAAGGTGGCCAGATGCCGCTCAAGCAGCGCCTGCCGAAGCTTCGGGGCTTCCACAACCGCTGGCGTCGCGAATACGTCGTGGTCAACCTCGGCAAGCTGGTTCGCTTCGAGAAGGACACCGTCGTCGATCCCGACGTTCTCACCGAAGCGGGGTTGATCCCCCGCGCATCGTCCTCGGTCAAGGTGCTGGCGGCCGGTCACCTCGGTCACGCGCTCACACTCCGCGTGCACAGGATCTCGGCTGCAGCGCGCACCGCCGTCGAGGGCGCCGGCGGCTCGGTGGAGTTGCTCGGCCCCCAGCCCGCCGCCGAGGGCGCCGAACCGGTCGGCAAGCGAGCCAAGCGCAGAGCTGACGCTGTGGTCGCGCGCGCGGAACTCCTGGCCCGGCCGGCCACACCGCGCGAGCCGGCCGCGAAGCCCGACGGCAAGAAACGTGCCAAGGGCGCGGTGGCTGAGGCGATAGCGGAGGCCAAGCCCGCCCGGGATCGCTCCGAGCGTGGCGGCAAGCGAAAGACGTCTCGCGACGACAGCGGCCCGGCGCCGGACGCCGAGCAGGACGCAACACAGGACAGCGAGGCGGAGACCGAGGACAGGGAGTG
>PNBE01000124.1:6491-11986 GCA_003135895.1 Candidatus Dormiibacterota bacterium | reverse complement strand
AGGTCGATCGCCTTGTCGGGGAGGAAACGATCGGTGATGTAGCGATTGCTCAGCACCGCCGCCGCGACGATCGCCGCGTCGGTGATGCGCACCCCGTGATGCACCTCGTACCGCTCTTTCAAGCCGCGGAGGATGCTGATGGTGTCCTCGACCGACGGCTGGTCGACGATGATCGGCTGGAAGCGGCGCTCCAGCGCCGCGTCCTTCTCGATGTGCTTGCGGTACTCGTCGAGCGTGGTCGCGCCGATGCAGCGCAATTCGCCGCGGGCCAGCGCGGGCTTGAGCATGTTGCCCGCGTCCATCGCGCCTTCGGCTGCGCCGGCGCCGACCAGGGTGTGCAATTCGTCGATGAAGAGGATCACCGCGCCATCCGACGACGTGACCTCCTTGAGCACCGCCTTGAGCCGGTCCTCGAACTCACCGCGGTACTTGCTGCCGGCGACCATGGCGCCGAGGTCGAGAGCTATCACGCGCTTGTCCTTCAGACCCTCGGGCACGTCGCCGGATGCGATCCGCTGGGCGAGCCCTTCCGCAATCGCGGTCTTGCCAACTCCGGGCTCGCCGATGAGCACCGGGTTGTTCTTGGTCCGTCGCGAGAGCACCTGGATGACACGGCGGATCTCGTCATCACGGCCGATCACCGGGTCGAGCTGGCCGCGACGGGCGGCCTCGGTCAGGTCGCGACCGTACTTCTCGAGCGCCTGGTATTTAGCCTCGGGGTTCGCATCGGTGACCCGTTGCGAGCCGCGTACCGCCGCGAGCGTCGCATACACGCGATCGGGGGTGACACCAGCCGCTTGGAGCAGCCGTCCGGCCTCGCCTTCGGGCTTGGTGCAGAGCGCCAGGAGGAGGTGCTCGGTCGAGACGTATTCGTCCTTCAGACGGCTCATCTCGTCGAACGCGGCCATCAACACGGCTCGCAGAGCGTTGCTCACCGAGGGGTCGGTGACGCCGACCTGCTTGGGGCGGTTGTCGAGCGTGGCGTGCAGACGCGCCGCCATCGGCTCAGGCGCCACTTCGAGGCGGCGGAGGAGCGCGGGGACGAGACCCTCCTCCTGCTCGAGCAACGCGAGGAGCAGGTGCTCCGGCTCGACAGCCGGATGCTGGAGTTGCTGCGCCGCCTGCTGCGCGGCGGTCAGCGCTTCCTGCGAACGCTCCGTGAACCTATCCAGTCGCACGGCCGGTTAATACCACCGCCCGGGGGCGGCTAACCTTGTGAGATGAAACTCACCGTCCTCGGCAGTGGCAGCGCGTTCAGCACCTGCGGCTGCAACGCCGGGTACCTCGTCGATGGACGGGTTCTGGTGGACTGCGGCGCCCCGGTCCCCGCGTTGGTTCGCCGTGCCGCCACGTCGATCCATGCGATCACGTTGGTGCTGCTGACGCATTTCCACGCGGATCACAGTTTCAGCCTGCCGACCGTGCTCGGTGCTCGAGCTTTCGCCGACGAGGCCGCGCCCGGGGCGCTTGTGATCGGCGGCCCGGTCGGGACCCGAGAGTACGTTGCGCGTCTGCTCGGCGACGGCTACGGGTCGTACGTCCGGCACGAGGTCGACACGCGCGTGGCGCCTGAGTACGCCGTTCTGCAGGATGGCAGCGACGTGGAGCTCGCCGGATATCGGGTGCAGAGCCATGCCGTCGTACACAGCACCGGACCATCGCTCGCCTACCGCCTCACCGACGCCGCCGGCGCCTCGATCGGCTTCTCGGGCGACAGCGAGATGTGCGGCGGCCTGCGCCGGTCGATTGCGGGTTGCGATCTCTACGTGTGCGAGTGCACGGGCTGGGACGGCCCGACACCCGGTGGCCACCTGTGGCGGGACGAGGTCGCGAGCCTGATGGCCTCGAATCCGGGCACGCGCTTTCTCCTGAGCCACCTGAGCGCGCGCCGCCACCTGCCGGGTGCGCTCATCGCGCACGACATGCTCAGCCTGGAGATCTCCCCGGACGCAACGTAGCCAGCAGTGCTCGGCGCCAGGTTCGCAGGGCCGCAGCTCGCTCGGGGGCGGAGGCACCCGACGCGCTGAACTCTGCCCGTGCAGTCACGGTGGCGAGCTCACCGAGGGCGGACCCAGCCCGGGGTCGAGCCCGGGCGAGCCGGTTCGCGAATGCCCTGTGCGTCTCGGCTCTTCGGCGATCGACCCCCGAGATGACACCCAGGGCCTCGACGCGCCTCCAGGCGCCCGCAAGCGAGCGCGGCAGCAGCATCCACAGGAGCGCCGCGACGATCAGAACCACGATGGCGCCGAGCACCGCCAACGAGATCACCACGGCCGCCGGAACCGACGCGTGCGCCTTCGGCGTCTTGGAGACCAGCGGGTTGCCCTGGTCGAGGTTGCCGGGCTTGACCGTCGGGCGGGGCTTGGCGGTCGGCCCCTGTATCGGCGGCGGGATGCTGATAGCGGCATTGCCTCTCGGGATCGGTTGGTAGTTACCCTGGCTGGACGGCGGCGTCGGCTCGAAGGGAATCCATCCGTACCCGGGGAAGTAAGCCTCGACCCAGCTGTGCGCGTCGCTCGTGGTCACCTGCTGCTGCCGCTGGCCGGATCGCCCGCTCTGCGCCCGCGCCGTCCCAGGTCCGTACCCGCTCACCAGGCGCGTGGGGATGCCGAGGCTGCGGAGCATCGATCCCATCGCCGACGCGAAGTACTGGCAGTACCCCTTGTGGCTGGTGGTCAGGAAGTACACGACCGGCCAGACGTTGGGGCTGGGGTCCTGCGGCGGATTCAGCGTGTACTGGAAGAGCGTTGGATCGCGCAGGTGGTCCTCGATCTGGATCGCCTCATCGTAGGGGTCGCGGGGCCCTGCCGCGGTCCATTGTTTGGCGAGGTTGCGAATCGTCTCGACGCCCTGGCTGAGATCGTCGTCCATGGTCGTGAACTGTCCCGTCCAGGCCGGATAGTTCGTGCCGGCGGCCCGCAGCTGCGCCTCGGTAGCGGTGGAGACATACGCGGTCGTCGCCACCGTGGTCCCCGCGACGATGTCCTGGTCGAGTTGCACCTCGTCAACGGTGAGCAGGTCGCTTACCGTGGGGCCGACGGTCGTGCCAGACGCGATCCCGGGAAGGTTGACCGACGCAGGATCCCCGGTGAAGGGGACGAGCGGCGTCTGACCAGTCGCCTTCGGTTGCATGGTGAGCGTTGCCGTAACGGTTGCTTCGTCTTTGCCGATGCCACCGTCCGCGGGCGTGATGTCCCGGGGGAGCAGGCCCACCGGAAACTGGATCTGATTCCACAGATCACCGGCGGCGCCGGTTGGGCTCTGCGGAAACCAGCTGCCGCCGACGAACTGGGTGTCGTTGACAACCCGGATGTACAGGGGAGCGGTGGTGTTGACGAAATACGTGAGCACCAGCTGCGGATGGCTGATCAGCCGGCCGCCGAGGGTCACCGACGGATTGAAGCCGATGGTATCGGCCCCTCCCACGACGGTGGTTCCACCCTTGGCGCTTGACCCGATACCCAGCCCATGCGGAAAGAGCCGTGCTGAGATGTCCGTTGTCGATATGGGCGGCAGCAGCAGCGCGATGACGGTCAGCGCGGCGGCAACCCCGGCTGCGCTGCTCCCGAACCGCCAGCCAAGACCGTCAAGCGCGGTGATGCGAGACGAAGCCCAACGCTCGCCGAGCGATCCCATGTATGCGGCTGCGACCACCGCGATCGCGAGCACCACCGCGATCGTCTCTGGCAGCGCGACCGGGTCCGGATCCGCCGCGTTCACGACATTTGTGGCAAGAACTGAGAAGACCGGGATCACCGCCAGGACGCCTCGATGCTCGCGGAGCACCATCCATCCGAGCCAGTACCCGCAGAGGAAGAGGATCGCGCACAACCCGACCGTGAAGTCCCAGTCCTGGGTCGATGCGAGACCGGTGAAGATCGCCCGCAGGTAGTGACCGGCGATGTCGGCGGCGGTCTGGCCTGGAACTGCCGGCATCGCCGCGAGCGTCGTCGGCACGATCGCGGCAAGACCGAGGAAAGGTGCGGCAATGGCTGTGGCGAAGCGCGGGGCGCGCGCCTGGGCGAGGAGCGCCGCCTCGATCACCGAAGTGACCGCAACCACAATCGCGCCGCCACCACCGTGCACCCAGCCCGCGGCAAGTACCGCCCACGCGGTCGCGGCGATCAGGGCGACGCAGAGGACCGCGGCAATCTCAAAGCTGTAGTTTCTTTTTGAAGCGGCGCGGGCTTTGGAAGCATCGCGTAGCGAGATGGTTCGGTCGACGTACGCGTCCATGCTGTCAGCCGGTCGCCGAGGTTCGTTCGCCCGAACCGAGCACGTCACCGCGACGGACGACCCACCAGTCGAGGGCAAGGCGCCATGCCGCCGGAATGCGCAGTGCCTGCCCCTTCGCGCCGAAGGAGGTGGGCTCGATGAAGATGCAGAGATGGCGCTGGCCGCGAGTGGCGCTGTCGACCAGCGCTTCGACCCACTCGCTCGATCGGTTGGGGGTGATGACCACCATCCCGCCGCGTCCGCGCCAACCGTCGCCGTGCTTGCTGATCGTCTCGGCGAGACTGCGCACACCGTCGTCGCTGGCAAGCGCGAGGAAGTCGAGGAGTCGCAGCCGCTGCACCTCGCCGCGCCCCGCTCCGAAGCTCGTCAGGCCACGAGAGTTGGTGACCAGGCCCACCGCCTGACCCCGCCGGATCGCGCCGTGCGCCACCGACGCGGTGATCGAGATCGCGTACTCGACAGACGACTCGATGCCGGAGCCGGCGTGCACGCCACGCTGCAGGTCGAGGACGATCAGGAGGTCGGCGCTCTGCCCGGTGTCGAACGTGCGGCTGATCAGCCGGCCGGTGCGCGCGGTCGACGCCCAGTGGATACGGCTCAGACCATCGGTGGGCGCGTAATCGCGGATCGTCGACACGTCCGGCGGCACGTCCACCGGCTGGCCGCGGTGCGCCTCCGCAACTCCGTTGCCGCTCCATTGGGGCACGCTGTGCAGGAGCGCGTGAATCGCCGGGTAGACGACGACCTCATTCTCCGGCGCCACCCGGATGCTTCGCGGGAAGAGCCCGAATGGATCGCCGAGACGTGCTTCGAGCGGTCCGAAACGATGCACCCCGCGGAGGGTGAACATCCCGCGCGCGTTCCAGCTCACCGTCCCCCCGGCTGCCAGCGCGAATGCCCGTCCCGGCGCGTAGCCCGGGAGCTTGGTGCCGTCACGAACTTCGCAGTACGGAAGGCGAAGCCCGCTCTCGTTCTTGACCGTGAAGGTCTCCTCGAAGGGCTCGCCCATCATGAACGACCCCTGCGGGGATTCCCGCGTGACCCGCAGCTTGCGGGCGAGCAGGCGCGACCAGATGTACGCGACCACCAGGAGCAGCACGAGGACATACGCCAACGTATACGCAAGACGGACGCCGGTGATCCCGGCAAAGAATGCGAGCACCGCCACGCACGCGATCAGCGGGACGCGCGCGGTCACGGCGCGCTCCGGGCGCACGGCGCCATGCCGGTCACGCCAGGCGCCGGCCCGTCATCGGCAC
>PNBE01000124.1:0-6481 GCA_003135895.1 Candidatus Dormiibacterota bacterium | reverse complement strand
CGCGCCTGTCCCGCATGGAGCAGTCCGAGGGTGCCGCGCGGAGACGATCCGAGTGAGACGTCGCGGTGCTCGCGTGTCCGCCGGACGATGCGCACGCAGTACTCCTTGAGCGTCGCGTCGCAGTAGATCTCGCGGCACACCTCCTGGGCTGCCTTGATCTCAGCGGCATCGGTGACCGGCTGGAGCGAGCCGAGAGGGCTTCCTGATTGAAAGCGGTCGAGCATGGCGACCTCCTCGTCGGCCGGGAGGTATCCGAGGCGCAACTTGAGGAGGAACCGATCGACCTGTGCTTCCGGGAGGGGGAAGGTGCCGCCCAGTTCGATGGGGTTCTGGGTCGCCAGGACCATGAAAGGATCCGGCAGCGGATGACTGGTGCCGTCCACCGTGACCTGCCACTCCTCCATCGCCTCGAGCAGCGCTGACTGGGTCTTCGGNNCGGAACTCGAAGGTCTGCGCCTGCGGGTTGTAGACGCTCACCCCGGTCACGTCGCCTGGGAGCAGATCGGGGGTGAATTGCACTCGCTCGAAGCTGCACCCGCTGCTGCGGGCGAGCGCTTTCGCGAGCAGCGTCTTGCCGGTGCCCGGAACGTCCTCGATGAGCAGGTGACCTCGGCACAGGAGCCCCACGATGCAAAGCTCGATCTCCGCTTCCTTCCCAACGATGACCGTCCCGAGGCTCTCCTGCAGACGCCGTGCCATTGCCTGGACATCGACGTTCATGGTGATCCTCGCGCCCTTCTCAACCGGGTTGGTGAGTCAGTTGACCTCGTCTGGAGTATACGGTCGCTCGATACGCTCTCAGCATCACTCAATGGGATGAGCCACACGACCCCGCCAAACCGTTGTATAACTGCACCTTGGGATCCGTACCCGGGTCTTCATACGCTTGATGGTCTGGAGGAGGAGGAATTGGCAGAGCGCGAGGAAGAGATCCTCACAACTGGCGAAGCGGCGGCACTCTGCGGTGTGTCCCGTTCGACGCTGCGTCGCGCCGTCGCCCAGGGTCACTTGCGCGCCTGGCACACGCCCGGAAAGCACCTTCGGTTCACGCGCGCCGCGTGCCTGGAGTTCGCCCAGTCGCTGGGCCGGGTCGATCTCATCGGCCAGTCCTATCGCGAGGTGCCCGTAGCGGGCCAGCCCGCGCAGGCGGGGGCCGTCGGGGCCTGATTCCAGAGGGTGTCCGGACTACTTCGGCGCGCCCGGAAGGCTCGGTACTAACGCTTTCCGGAGAGCAGGCCGCCGACGGAGCCGCCGAACAGGGCGAGCAGATCGCCGCTGAACAGGTTGCCCAGGTTCATCGGGCCGAGATCGATCAGGTGGTGGCTGTTGGTCGCCAGCGACGAGGCGATGATCGATGACTCCTGGAAGAAGGTGTAGACCGCACCGACGGCGATGAAGCCGATGGCGACGACGATGCCCTGATACAGGCCGAAGCGGCCGGCGAGCCTGGCGCCGAGCCAGCCGCCGAAAATGACCGCCAGGAGGGTCGACACGCCGACAACACCACCGTCGATGTTCGCAGTGGGGCCGAAGGCCGCGTTGGTGGCGATCAGACCGACGTTGCTGATCACCAGGAGGGCTATCTCGCCGGCGACGAGGCCGATCAGGCAGTGGCGCCAGGAGATCGTACGGCCCGAATAGACCGCGGCCGGAGCGGGCGTCTGCCGCGAACTGGTGCTCGCTGACGTTTGACGACGCTTGGGAGACCGCGTTTCGGTGGCCATCGCGTGGAGTATACGAATCTGTCGCCAGCCGGCCGCGAACGGTTTTCGCGAGAGCGCGGCACCTAGGCTTCGCTGGCATGGCAACGTTGATCGGCGCCGCCCCACCGGCGTCCGCGCCTGAGGCTTCCACACCGCGCCGCCGCTTGCTCGCGTGGCTCTCGGATCCCCGACGAGCCCTGCTCGCGGCCGTCCTGATTCTCACCGGCGGGGTCGGCCTCGATGCGTTGAGCGACCCCGATGTCTGGTGGCACATCCGCCTCGGCGACTGGATCATCGCGCACCACCAGATCCCGGCCGGGGAACTGTTCGCGTACACGGCGTTGGGTAATCCGCTGGTTGTGCACGAGTGGCTGTCGGAGACGATCTTCGCCGCGCTGGCGGCGATCGGCGGTCTGTTCCTTGTGTCCGTGCTCATGGGACTGGTCGCCTGGAGCGCGCTGGCCGCGACGGTGCTGCGCGGGCGGCTGCGCGGCGCCGGGCCGGTCGTGCTTGCGATCGGGGTGGCCCTTGGCGCGCGCGCGGCCGAGCCGGTGCTCGGCACCCGACCCCAGGTCTTCACCTTCGCGCTCGTCTGCTGGACGCTCTGGATCGCCGAGTCGTACCTGCGCTCCGGCGGCAGGCGCCACTGGCTGCTGCCCCCGCTGTTCCTGCTCTGGGCGAATCTCCACGCCGGGTTCATCGCCGGGATCGGCTTTCTCGTGATCGTCGTCGTCATGGAGGCGGTCAAGCGCCGCTGGGCAATTGGCACGGTCGCTCCCCGCCGGCGCATCACCGGCCTCGCTATGGCGGTTGGCGCTTCGGTGCTCGCGGCGTGTGTCAACCCGTACGGGCCGGGGCTCTTCGTCTTCGCGGCCACGACCGGTGCCACCGAACGTCAGAAAGGCATCATCGAGTGGCAGTCGCCCAACTTCGCCGACCCGGCGATGTGGGTGCTCCTCGCACTGCTGCTGACATTCGCGGCGCTCACCGTCACCGTCCTTGCCCGGCCCTCGCTGCGACGTCATTTCGACCTTCGCGACTTCGCGCTCGCGGCCGTCGGTGGCGCGCTCGCGCTCACGTCGGTGCGCAACACGGCAATCTGCGTCGCGGTGATGATCCCGCCGTGGATGGCGATGGCCGCGGCGTTGACGCAGTCGATCGCAGCGCGGCGCACGCGGGAGCATCAGGTCACGCGATCGAGACACGCCGCGCCCGTCATGGGAATCGCGCTCATCGCCGTGAGCGTGTTCGGAGTCGGCGTGGTCGGCGCACGGGTCGCGCAGAATGCATCGCCACCGGGCATCGCGGCCGCGTACCCGGGATGCGCGACAGCGCTGCTCGCGCGCAGCCCGACCACGCAGCGAGTGTTCACCGCCTATGGCACCGGGGGCTACGTCATCTACAGGCTCTGGCCGCATGCATCCGTCTACGAGTACGGGGAATCGATCTCGCTCGGTACCGGGGTCTTCGACGACTACGACCGCATCGCCGCCGGCGCCACAATGACGCCAACCGCGTTGCAGCTGCTGGCATCGAGCAACACCACCGCCGTGCTCTATCCACGCGGAGCGCTCACCGCCGAGCTCCGCTCGATCGGATGGACGCAGACCGTCGACGACCACGGCATGCTCCTGTTGCTGCGTGGCGATCCGTCGTGGGCACGCGGGGCCAGGTGCGCGGGCTCTCCCACCGGGTGATCTCGATTCAGTTCGTGCCGCCGCAGGAGTACGGTCCACGGCGATGCGACTGATCGGCGTGACCGGGGGAATCGCCACAGGCAAGAGCACCGTCGACCGCCTCCTCGCGGCCCATGGGGCGAGCGTGATCGACGCCGACGAGCTGGCCCGCGAGGCGGTGCGTCCGGGTGAGCCCGCCCTGGACGAGGTGGCGGCGCGCTTCGGGCGCGAGGTCCTCCTCCCCGACGGCAACCTCGACCGCGGCCGTCTCGGCGAGGTCGTGTTCACCGACCCCGAGGCACGGCGCGACCTCGAGAGGATCACCCATCCGCGCATCAACGAGCTGATCGGCGAACGCATCGCCACCGCACTCGCGGGGCCGGCGCCACTGGTCGCGGTCGATATCCCACTGCTGTTCGAAAGTGCACGCGAGGCGATGTTCGAGGGGGTGCTGCTCGTGTACGCGCCACCCGAGGTGCAGGTCCGGCGTCTGCGCGAGCGAAACGGCCTCGACGAGGCGGCCGCGCTGCAACGGCTGGCGGCGCAGCTGCCGATCGACGAGAAGCGCGACCGCGCGACCTGGATCATCGACAACAGCGACGGCCTCGACGCCACATCGCGGGCCGTCGACCTCTGGTGGGAGACCGCAGTCAGGTAGCCGGGCGCGGTGCGAGCCCGTCGAGGAGCACCTCGAGCATCTGGGTCTCGTCGCTGGCGAAGACTGACGGATCGTCGCGGCGCAACGTCCCCATGACGTAACCGGTGAGCACCATCTCGGCGGCCCCGAACACCACGTAGCTGGCCAGTTGGGGATCGACTCCGGTTGCGACCTCGCCGCGCTCGCGAGCTCTGCGGATGATCTGCTCGATGGCCTCGAAGGCCACCATCACCGTGCCGATGTCGTGGGATTCAAGGAACTCGTACGAGCGGGTCACCTCGTTGATCATCACGGTCATCAGATCGGGCTCGCGCCGGTAGACCTCGACCCAGAAGTGCACGAGCCTGCGCATCTGCTCGCGAAAGCCGATATCCATGTCGCCCACCTCATGGAGATAGGTCACATACTGCGCCCAGCGCTCGGTGAAGATCGCGGCGAGGATGTCCTCCTTGTTGTGAAAGTAGTGATAGACGAGTCCGTACGCGATCCCGGCCTGCTCGGCGATGTCGGCGACCTTTGCACCGTGAAAGCCGGACCGCGCGAACACCTCGGTGGCGGCGGCGATGATGCGCTCACGGGTCTGGGCGCTGCGCGTGGTGCGCGAAGCGTGGCGCGGGATCTGCGCCGGCTCGCCGGCCTGGGTCAAGCGATTGCCCCGGCCGCGCGCAGTGAGGCGAGTTGCTCGGTGCCATAGCCGGCCTCGGTGAGCACCTCGTCGGTGTGTTCACCGTACCGGGGGGCGGCACCACGGTAGCGGGCTGGAGAATCCGTGAGGCGGATCGGGAATCCGGTCTGCGCCGTGGGTCTGCCATCACCGGCGTCCAGGCGCATGCCCCGGCTGCGGACCTGGGGATGCTCGAAGGTCTCTCCGATGTCGAGCACCGGTTCGACGCAGACATCATGTCCGGCGAGCACTTCCTCCCACTGCGCACGCGTCCGTGTGCGCAACAGGGCCTGGACGGCCGCAACGGTTCGCTGTCCCTCCTTGCCATCGATCAGGCCGCTCTCGGCGAGTTCGGGCAGGCCGATGACCTCGACGAACTCGCGCCAGAACTTGGGCTCGAGGGCGCCGACGGAGAGGTACCCGTCGGCGCACGCGTAGATCCGGTAGCAGGGATACCGGCCGGTCAGCATCCCGTCGCCGGGACCTGGCACCTCACCGGTGGCGAAGAGTTGGGATGCGTGGACGGCCGTCCAGCTGACCAGGCCGTCGACCATCGAGATGTCGCAGTGCTGCCCCCGCCCGGTGCGAGTTGCGTGGTGGAGCGCGATCATGATCGCGAGCGCAGCATCCAGCGCCCCGCCGCCGAGGTCGCCGACCTGCAGACCAGGCATCGCCGGCCCGTTCCCTGCGGAGCCGCCGAGCAGCAACACGCCGGCGACAGCCGCGTAGTTGAGGTCGTGCCCGGCGCGGTCGCGAAACGGTCCATCCTGGCCATAACCACTGATGCTGCAGAGCACCAGCCGGGGGTTCACGTCCTGAAGGGCGGCGAACCCGATGCCGAGGCGGTCCATCACCCCTGGTCGAAAGCTCTCCACGACCACGTCGGCGGTGGCCGCCAGGCGGAGAAATGCCTCGCGCCCCAATGGATTTTTTAGATCGATCGCCAGTGAGCGCTTGTTCCGGTTGAGCGGATGGAACATCGCCGAATAGTCGTCCACGAGTGGTGGCATCCAGCGCATGTAGTCGCCGCCGGCAGTGTCCTCGACCTTGATGACGTCAGCGCCGAAGTCCGCGAGCAGCAACGTGCAGAAGGGTCCCGGGAGCAACCTGGTCAGGTCGAGGACTCGAACGTCGTCGAGTGCCAGCATGGTCGCGCGAGTGTAGCAATCACTCCACGCCATCGATCCGCACAACCGCTGTGCTAGATTCGGCACAGGGTCGACGTGATGAACAACGTGAACGTCCTGTTGCGTGAGGCTCGTTGATGGACGAGCTGGTCATCAAAGTGCCCGCGCCGTTCAGCGGCATCGAGGATCTCGGATTCTCCGCGCGCTACCCGGCGCAGGAGCGCAGCGAGCCGCTTCGCGATATCCCCCTCTTTGTCGAGGGACCTGCTGGTCCGATGCACCTGCTCGTCGAGCGACTTGTGCTCTTCAGCGACAAGGATCGGATCGTCGGTTCCCTCGCCGTCGACGATCAGTACTCGTGGACGGCGCCGGTGCAGCTGACCGACCAGGTATGCGTGCTGGCGTTCCAGGACCGAAGCATGCGCGCGGTGGACACGCTGCTCGAGCCCGCCGATACGGCCCAGGCCGTCCGCGGCTACGTCTGGAACCTCGTGCGTCCGATGGCATTCACCTTCCTTCGCGACTGCGTACGCATCGGCGGCCTGCGCCTCTCAGAGCGCATCTTCGTGGTGATCGACACCGGCCATCCACCCTCGGTGGACATCGAGCTGCAGCGCTCGTCGATCACCCCCGAGAACGGCAACCGGCTGCTG
>PNBE01000182.1 GCA_003135895.1 Candidatus Dormiibacterota bacterium | reverse complement strand
TTTGGCCCGCCAGCCGTAAGGCTGCCGGGGGTCTTCTAACCCGACCGCGCAGTCGTTACCAGGGCTGGTTCATCAGAGATGGGTCAGCCCCGGATCCCGTGTGGTGGCCCATCACCACACGGAGGTGCCACGCAGTGATCATCGAGCCGCTGTTGCTCAGCGCAACACGACGACAGGACACACACCAGGTCAAGATCGGCGCTGTCGAAGTCGGCGGTGACACGGTGCCGGTCATTGCCGGGCCATGCGCCGTCGAACCTGGATACGTTGAGCACGCGGTGGCTGCACATCGTGCGGGCGCGTCAGCCCTGCGGGGATGCGTTTTGAAGCCACGCACGCGCCCAGGATCCTTCCAGGGTCTCGGGAGCGCCGGGCTGCCGCTGCTCGACGAGGCGCGGCGCATCACCGGGCTGCCCGTGATCGCGGAACCACTCGCCCTGGACGACATCCAGATGCTCCGCGGCCACGTGGATGCGCTCCTCATCGGAGCCCGCTCGATGCACAACACCCCGCTGCTGCGCGCCGCTGGACAGAGCGGCATGACAGTCATCCTGAAGCGCGGGATGTCGGCGACCTACGACGAGTGGCTTGCAGCCGCCGATTACGTCACCGCCGAAGGCAACCGTCAGGTCATTCTGTGCGAGCGCGGCATCCGGACCTTCGAGACGGCGACGCGCAACACCCTGGACGTGAGCGCGATCGCGGTACTCCGCGAGATGACCGACCTCCCCATCGCCGTCGATCCCAGCCATGCAGCCGGCACTGCGAGGTGGGTCCCCTCTCTCGCGGTGGCGGCGCTGGCGGCCGGTGCTGACGCGTTGCTCATCGAGTGTCACCCGAATCCATCGGAGTCGCTGTGTGACGCCGCGCAGGCGATTACTCCAGAGGTGCTGTGGAGGATCGTGCAAACGTCCCTGGCGCTGTGCGCGATGACGCGCCCCGCCGTCGCCGACTCGGTCTCAGGGTGCCGCGCAGTGATCGACACGATCGACGACGCGGTGTTCCACCTGCTCGAGTATCGGGCGGCAATCGTCGAAGCGGTGCAGCAGCGCAAGCTCGCCGCGATGCTGCCCGAGCGGGACCTCGATCGTGAACACGAGATCGTCGACCGCGTGTCCCGGCGGGCGCCACGGCTTGGGCCGCAACGTGTCGACCGCCTCGTCCACGCCATCATCGACGAGTGTCTCGACGCCGTCCCGGCCTGCCCCCAGGCTGTCGCGTGATCGCAATCCGCGGATCTGTGGTTTCTCTGGGGCTCATACTCGGGGTTCACCAGCGGCTTGCGAAAGCTCGCCGGATCGAGGCGAGAATCGATGGCAACGGCGACCCCAGCGCCGAATCGGGCGCGCGACCGGCATTCTGTGCGGTCAGACACCGCGCAGCTGATCGCGCCGATTCAGGAACGCAGCCTCGTCGAGGTTTTCCGGCGCCAGGTCGCGTCGCGGGCCGGCAACCCGGCGATGTTCCACCGTGCGGGTGATCAGTGGGTGCCCATCAGTTGGAAAGACTACGCGCAGCAAGCACGCCGGCTGGCGGCGTTGTTCATCAGCCAGGAGTTACGGGAAGGGGAGCACGTCGCAATCTGGTCCTTCAACCGGCCGGAATTCATCATCACCAGCGCTGCCACGATGCTCGCTGGAGCGTGCACGGCGCCGCTCTACCAGACCCTGAGCGTTGAGGAAGCGGCGTACGTTCTCGGGCATTCGGACGCGCCGATCGCCGTCGTCGAGAACGAGGAACTCCTCGCCAGGGTGCTCGACGTGCGGGATCGGTTGCCGGCGCTGCGATGCGTCGTGCTGATCGAGGGGACAGCCCCGCAAGGTGACCGAGCCTTCGTGATGTCCTGGGCGGAGGCGATGCGACGCGGAAGCGACGCGCTGCAGGGAGTGGCTGCCGAGTTGGACGAGCGCAGCAACGCGGTGCAACCGACAGATGTCGCAACCCTCGTGTACACCAGTGGCACCACGGGACCGCCCAAGGCGGTGATGGCGACCCACGGGAACCTCATCGCTGCCATCAACGCTCTCGGACCCATCGTCGACCTGTCGGCCGGGGATCGCGTGTTGAGCTATCTCCCGCTCGCGCACATCCTCGAGCGTCTCAACAGTGAGGTGCGCCTCTACAGCGCCGGCAACGCACTCTGGTTCGCGGCGTCGATCGCGGAGATGCCCGCCGAGGTGCGCGATCTCCGGCCGAGCTGCTTCGTCGGCGTGCCACGTGTCTGGGAGAAGATGGCGGCGACCATCAATGCGGCCATCGATGCACTTCCCGCGTGGCGCCGCCGCATTGCGCGGTGGGCGATCGCCGTCGGGGAAGAGGCGGTCGATCGTGGTCAGCGTGGCGAGCTCCTGACCGCTGCGCAGCGGTTGCGCCATCGTGTTGCGGATCGCCTGGTACTTCGCCGCGTTCGTGAGCAGACCGGTCTCGACCAGGCGCACACGCTGATCACCGGCGCGGCACCGATCGCAGTGCACGTGCTGCGCTTCTTTCATGCCCTTGGACTGGAGGTCCTCGAGGGTTACGGGATGAGTGAGAACATGACGGTGACGACCGTCAACCGGCGGGGACATGCGCGCCTGGGGACGGTCGGACAGGTCGTCCCGGGCGTCGAGCTCCGCATCGCCGATGACGGCGAGATCTGCATGCGTGGCGACGTCTTGTTTGCCGGCTACTACAAGGACCCGGCGGCGACGGCCGAGGCGGTTGTCGACGGCTGGCTGCACACCGGTGACATCGGCGAGCTCGACCGCGACGGATACCTGCGGATCACCGATCGCAAGAAGGATCTGATCATCACCGCAGGCGGGAAGAACGTCGCTCCGTCGAACATCGAGGACGCATTGCGCAGCGAGCTGATCGCCAACCCAGTGGTGATCGGCGATCGCCGCCCGTACATCGTCGCGCTGCTCACCCTCGACACGTCGGCGGTCACGAGCTTCGCGAGGCGGCATGGACTCCCGACCGACACCGACGAGCTGGTGCGCCATCCAAGCGTGCTCGACGAGATACGCAGGAGGGTGGAGGCGGTCAACAGCAATCTCGCCAACGTCGAGAAGGTGCGGCGCTGGCTCCTTCTTCCACGGGAATTCACCGTCGGCGTGGAGCTGACCCCGACGTTCAAGGTCCGCCGGACTGTTGTCGCCGATCGCTTCGCCGCCGAGATCGAGAGCCTGTATTCGACTGAAGCGGAGGCGGGAGAAGCCGCGGTCGCCGGAAGCTAGCGGAGCGAGATCACCTGCGCTCGAGGATCCCGCGAATGTACGCGGCCTGCCCGGCGTGCTGCAGGTCGTCGACGATGATGCTGACCAGGCGAACGCCGAGGGTCACCGGGGGATCCCAGCGCTCGTCCACGATCCGATCGAGGTCGGCATCGGTCAGGTGGGCAACGTAATCGAGTGTCGCGGCGTGGACGGCGTCGTAATACTCTCGAAGAGGCTCGGCATCGACGATCACCGCCGCTACCTGGTCAGGCGTATGTCCGAAGCCGGTTTCGGCGGCGTCGAGAGTGAGTCCGAATCGTTCTGCCCAGCCGGAGGAGGTCCAGACCTGCTCGGTCCCGGCGACCGCTGCGATGTGGTCGTCCTGAATACGGGCCAGGTGCCAGATCAACCACCCGATGGAGTTCGCCTCGCGATCGAGGCGGTCCGCCAGCTCGCTGCGGCTCAGACCATGAGCGACGCGATGGACGATGTCACGTATCCGTCCGAAGGATTCGGCGAGCAATTCGGCGCTGGTCATCTCGTGCCCATTGTCGCCACACCGGACGGGTGAGCGTTGCCCGCCAATGGTCGTGGCGCGGCGCAGCGACCTTGGAGCTTGTTTCATCATGAATGGTATGAGCGAGCATCCTGAAGACCTGCCCTGGAACGACGCCCCGGCTGACTCCGACGCGCCATTTGGCAGTGGGGAACCCGACCCGGCCGAGGTCGTCGGCGACGAGGACGATCCCGCGATCGAGGACGCCTCGCTGGCGGGGCGGCTGCATGACGTCGACGAATACCGCCGCGAGACCCTCGACGAGCGTCTCAGCGAGGAGGAGCCGGACCGGGCGGCGCGCTCTCAGGGGCCGGAAACAGGTGAGCTTCAGGCACCCGAGACGGGCGACGACGACATCGCGCTGCAGCGCGGTGAGCCGGATCTCTTCGATGCCGTGGATGAGGACGACGACGGGTCCGCTGAGGACGCCGCCGTCCACGTCATCCCCGAACGGTAGGGTCCAGTCGCCGCCTCTCAGTCTCGTCGTGGCGGTCGCCGGCGATTGACCCAGCCTCCATAGACCTAAGCTGGAGCGATGCCAGCGTTGGACCCTGCCCAGGGCAACAAGCGAACGGCGCCGACCTCGCGGAGGCCGAACGTCCCCGGCTACAACCCGATGAACTGGCGACGCTACTGGCTGGTTCTCGGGGCGCTGCTCCTGCTCAATATCGTGATCACCAGCATCATCGAGTCCGCCACGCAGGCGCCATCGGTGACCATCCCGTACAACGTCTTCATCGCCCAGGTCGACGCCGGTAACGTGCTGAACATCACCGCGACCGGTGATTCGATCATTGGCACGGCCAAGGCGGCGGTCAGTGCCGGATCAGGACAGCCGAGTGCCAAGACCTTCTCGACTCAGCGTCCAACATTCGCGTCCGACAATCTCGAGGCTGCGCTGCTCAAGAACAAGGTGAGCATTCTCGCCGAGCCTCCCAACCCGCCCCCACCGCTGTGGGAAACGCTCCTGCTCGGCTTCGGACCCTCGTTGCTGCTCGTCTTCGGGCTCATCTATTTGATGCGGCGCAGCGCGGCGCTCGCGGGCGGTGGCGCGGGCGGCATCCTCGGACGGTTCGGTCAGAGCAACGCCCGCCTCTACAACGCCGAGCGCCCGGACACGACCTTCGCCGACGTTGCCGGGATCGACGAGGTCAAGGCCGAGTTGGTGGAGATCGTCGACTTCCTGAAGAAACCCGAGAAATACCAGCGTCTTGGCGGCACCGTTCCCAAGGGTGTGCTGCTCATCGGAGCGCCGGGTACCGGCAAGACGCTGCTTGCGCGCGCGGTCGCCGGCGAGGCGGCGGTGCCGTTCTTCTCCATCTCGGCGGCGGAGTTCATCGAGGCGATCGTCGGAGTCGGCGCTGCTCGGGTACGGGACCTCTTCCAGAAAGCGCGCAGCGCAGCGCCGGCGATCGTCTTCATCGACGAGCTGGACGCGGTCGGCCGGTCGCGTTCGACCGGCGCCCGTCTTGGGGGCAACGAGGAGCAGGAGCAGACCCTGAACCAGATCCTCACCGAGATGGATGGTTTTGATCCTCAGCAGGGTGTGATCGTGCTCGCCGCAACCAACCGCGCTGACGTCCTCGATGCCGCATTGCTCCGTCCCGGAAGGTTCGACCGCCGGGTCACGGTGCCATTTCCGGACCGTCGCGGCCGGCTCGAGATCCTCAAGATCCACACGAGACACATTCCGCTCGGACCCGACGTCGACCTCGGCCTGAGTGCGTCGCTCACCGCGGGCATGGTCGGTGCCGACCTGCGGAACCTCGCCAATGAGGCAGCCCTCGCCGCGGCGCGTCGTGACGCTTCGGTGGTCGCGCAGATCGACTTCACCAACGCGCTGGAGAAGGTCGAGCTCGGGTCCGAGCGGAAGCTCTCGCTCAGCGCCATGGATCGTGAGCGGATCGCGTACCACGAGGCCGGCCACGCACTGTTGGGCCTTCTCCAGCCGGGAGCCGACCCGGTGCGCCGGGTCTCGATCATCCCGCGTGGTCAGTCGCTGGGAGCCACCGTGCAGAGCCCCGTCGACGACCGCTTCAACTACGGCGAGGACTACCTGCGCGGCCGCATCACCGGAGCGCTCGGCGGCAGGGCTGCCGAGCAGCTGGTGTACGGCGTGGTCACGACCGGCGCCGAGAGCGACCTTCGCCAGGTGACCGCGATCGCGCGTCAGATGGTGGTCCGCTACGGCATGAGCCCCAGAGTCGGTGTGCTCAGCCTTGCCGACGACGACAACGCAGGCCAGTCGCTGACCCTGTCACGACCGTACAGCGAAGCGACTGCCGCGATCGTGGACGAGGAGGTGCGGCGCATCTCTGAGGAGTGTCTGCGTCAGGGAGTTGCTCTGCTCACGAGCAATCGAGACAAGCTGGACGCGCTCGTCCACGCCCTGCTTGAACACGACACGCTCGAGGAGGCTGCGATCCTCGCAGTCACCGGCCTGACCGCGCCGGAGCCGGTACCGGCCACAGTCAGCTGACTCAGGATTCGGGTATCCGCCGCCCGGTGATCTCTTCGATGTCGATGCGCACCCAGTGCTCGGTCGATTGCGTCGCCCATGAGTGCAGCGGCCCGCGACGAAGTTCGTCCAGCTCATCGTGATCGGTGACCTCGCGCGCGTTTCCCTTGACGACCACGCTCCAACCGGCGTGGTAGAGCGCACGGCTGTCATCCACCTCGAACGCAACCGGCGCGCCGGCGCCGACAGCACTGAGCTTGCTGCCGGGTTGGGTGCAGAACACGATCGACACCTCGTCGGCCAGGTAGTTGACCGGCAGGATCAGGGGCCGGCCGTCAACGATGAAGCCAAGTCTGCCCACGTGCGCATGAAGCTGCAACAACTCGAGTGCTTCGGCATTGCTGAGTTCGTGCACCCTCGTTTGACGTTCGCTGTCCATGGCGGCTCCTCCTGTCGGATTCGCGAGTCCGACCCATGCTAACGGGACGGCCGGCGAGGTGGACGGTGGGGTGTGCAGGAGACAATCGGTGGCCGGCGGCCATGACGAGATGATCGGCTCGTGAGTGAAACGCTTCCCCCTGGCTACCCGTCTGCGTTGGCGGTCGATGCCGTCCTGGCAGATGGCGGCACGGTCCACGTTCGCCCGATCCGGCCCGACGATGCTGAGGTCGCGTTTGCGGTTGCCGACGAACATCAGGGACGCGGACTTGCGCCACTCCTGCTCGAATATCTCGCGACGTATGCCGGCGGTGACGGCATCACGCGTTTCGCTGCCGAGACGCTGATCGACAACCGGCGAATGCTCGAGGTCTTTCAAGCAGCCGGGTTTCGGCGTGAGAGCAGATCCATCGAGTACGGCGTGGTACATCTCGCCTTCGACATCGAGCCCACGGGAGACTCGCTGGCGGCGAGCGAGCGGCGCGCCTGGACAGCGGGCGTGCACAGCATCGCGAGGATCCTGCAGCCGCATTCCGTCGCCGTCATCGCGGGACGCAACCCGAACGGCATTGGGCACTCGGTCGTGCGCAACCTCATCGACGGAGGCGTCAAGGGATCAATCTATCCGGTCAATCCAAACGTCGACACACTTCTCGGCCTGAGGTGCTCGCCGGGTCCGTTGCGCCGCGGACCCCGCCGGCGAACGTGGCGGCGCGTCAGACGCGTTGAGGTGGGAACGACACCTAGCTGTTGACGACAGCGTCGGTCAGTGCATCGATGCCGGCAAGTCGCACAGCCTGCTCATCGCTGATCCGATAACGGGCCGCGAGAGCGGCCGGCGTCGGGTAGCTCACTTTCGTCCGGCCGGCATCCGCCCACACCAAGACCTTGAGCGGGAGATCGAGGGCCGCGAGCGGTGTGGATTGCATCACCGGTGTTCCCGCTTGCGGGGAGCCGAAGATCACGACCTTGGTATCACGCAACTCCAATCCGATCTTCGCAGCCTCGCCACTGTGATCGATCACAGCAAAGACCTTCATCCCCTTCGATGCCACGAGTGCCAGGAGGTGCGAGACTGTTTCCTCGACCGACTTTGGACTCAGCTTGGTGGTCACACCAGCTGCATCTGGCTGGTCGCGGGACTCCGATGTGGTGGTCATGTCACTCCCGGTGTGTGCTCAGTGGTGAAGGCGCGTCTTCTCGATGTCGTCATGATCCATGCCGAAATAGTGCGCAACCTCGTGCAACAGCGTGTCGCGCACCTGGTCGACAAGCTCTGCACGCGTCCGGCACCACCGCTCAATGTGGTGCTGCAGCAACACGATCCGCTTCGGATAGCCGGTCGGGCTGAACGTCGATTCGGTGCTGCCCTGAAAATAGCCGAGCACACGCTCGTCGATCCCCTCATCACGGTCATCGTTGGTGGCACCGGGCTGAATCGTGATCAGGAGATTGTCGGCATCCATCTGGGAGCGCAGCGCCGGGGGGATGCTCTCGAGGGCGTCCGCCGCGATGCGCTCGAACTCGTCTGCGGAGACGTGATACGCCATCCACTGAGAATGTCACAAGGCCATCGGGCTGGTCGCCAGCCGAACGTGAGCCTGGTTATCGGGCGGCGCCTCCGGGCTGTCCCACGACTGGGGCAGGGTTCTCTGTCCGAGTAACGGCGACCCCCGCGGCGACACCGATCGCCGCGGCGGCGAGGATGGCGAGCAGCGCCGGGGCCAGGTCCGGCTTGTTGGTCATGAGAAAGACGATGCCGACCGCGATCGACAGCCGCGTGAGCCAGGAGACGACGAAGCTCCGGCTCCGCAAGCTGGTGCTCTGGGACGTGCCCGCGAGCACCTGCCTCACGGTCACGCTCATGCGGATGCCGTTGACAGCTCCGAGCACCGCGATCGCAACCCAGGCGAAGATACCGACCGCGAGCCACGGGACCCATCCCCAGGACGTGACCAGCATGTACAGCCCTGAGGCCAGTATGGTCACCACCGAGGCAGGGCCGAGGACTCGGGCGAGGCTCGCGACCCCTTCCCATGGGCGGACACTGTCACCAGTCGTGGCCCGGCGCAGGTGGAAGAGGCCGACTCCCTCGGCGGTGAACGCCGCGGTCAGGAGCAGCGAGCCGACGATGTGGACAAACAGCGCGAAGTCATACAGGGTCATCGGCAGTCCTCAGCATGGTCGGGAGTCCGGCGGTTCACGCTTTACAGCATACACAGTGTAAGCTGGAATGCAAGGATGAGCCCCCGCCCCTACCAACTCAAACAGCGTCTCGCCGGGATGGATGCGACCCGAACCCGGATCCTCGCTGCCGCTCGCACGGTTCTGGTCAGCGGCGATTCGTTCACCATCGAGGCGGTGGCTCGAGAGGCTGGAGTTGCTCGAATCACGATCTACGATCGCTTCGGTGATCGCGACGCACTTGTCGAAGCAATCTTCGATGACCTCGCCGAATCCGGCGGCCTGACCCGATTGCCCGAGGCTTTCGGGCAGTCCGACCCGGTTGCTGCCCTCGAACGATTCGTGGTGATCTTCTGCGGGTTCTACTCGACCCATCGCCTGCTCTTGCGCCGTCTCCACGCGATGGTGGTGCTGGGCCGCAGCGTCCTTGGCGGCGGCGAACGCGACGCCCGCCGGCTTCAGGGTCTCGTCGTCCTGCTCGCACGGGTTACCGAGGCCGGTCACCCCGGGGCAGACAGCGCCGACGTGCTCCACGCCGTGCATGTGCTGACCGGGTTCGCCTTTGTTGATGAGTTCGCCGCTGACCACGAGCCGAACGACGTCGCCGGACAGGTCGTGGCACTCGTGAAGCGGATCGCGAATCTCGGGTAGCCGGGAGGCCGGGGCGGCAGGTGGCTCGGCGACCCGCTTGCCCTATCCTCGTCCG
>PNBE01000045.1 GCA_003135895.1 Candidatus Dormiibacterota bacterium | reverse complement strand
AACAACCTGGTCCTTCTTTGTCACCGTCACCACTGGCTGGCCCACGAGGGCGGATGGGGGCTCGTGCGTGGCGAGGATGGCCAGATGAAGTCGGTCGCCCCGATTCCAGTCGCGAGGTGGGAGCCTCGAGCACCCGATTCTCGACCGGACGGCTGAGCTTCGCCGGCGATGAGTTCGGTCGTCGATAAGTTCGGTCGGATATGAGCTCGGCAGGCGATCAGTTCGGTCGGGTCTGCCATGGATCCGCGTCTCCCGGTGCGTGGCTCGGTGTGAGCCATTTGTGCACACACCGGCACCAGGGTTGGAGACGAACATTTCGCTGGCGTGTCGAGCCGAGCCAGCCTCCGTCGATGGGCGGCCACGAGCAGCCTATCCGGGCTAAGGAGCCGCCTCCACCGAGGGCACGTGCACGATCAGCACAGGCACCCGGCTGCGACTCAGCACGGCGTGACTGACGCTACCGAGGAGAAAGGAGCCGGCATCGCCTCGTCCGCGAGAGCCGACCACGATCAGGTCGTGGTGACCAGCCGTCGCCCGGTCGAGGATCGCCTCGGCAGGCGAGGCATCCACCACAAGAACCTCGGAGTTCACTTCAGCTGGGATCGCGCTCTTCGCCTCATCAGCGATGGCCTGCGCGTCAGCGCGGACGCCCGCGACGAACTCGTCGACGGCGCTTTGGGGCAGTGGCGCGACCGGCCCCCAGGGCATCATGGTGCTGTACGCGACGAGGACAGTCAGTGTCGCCTTCTGCGTGCGGGCGATGTCCACCGCCTGGCTGAGCGCCACCTTCGCGTGCTGTGAGCGATCTACGCCGACAAGGATGCTGGTGAACATCATCAATCTCCGTGAGGGCTGCGCGTGCGTACGCAGCCCTTCAGATTCTGCGGTATTACGCGGTCGCGCCCGCGAGGACAGCCACCTTCCCGTTTGGCGAGGTACCGCCCGCTGTCAGCACGACCTTCAGCGCACCCGTCTCAGCCGGACGGCCGAACGTGTCGTACGCAGCCATCATGTCGTCGAGTGCGTATCGCTGCGTCACAAACACTGACGTCTGGAGCTGACCACCTGCGAGCAGGCGGATCAGCGTGGGTGTGCTGAACGTGTCGACCAACCCCGTGGTGATCGTTACGTCGCGCGTCCAGAGCGTCTCGAGATGGAGCGTCGCCGACTTGCCGTGCACGCCAACATTGGCCACGCGTCCTCCTGGGCGGACCAGTTCCGTCGCGAGCTCAAAGGTCGAGGAAAGTCCGACGGCCTCGATGGCGACATCGGCGCCGAGCCCATCGGTGAGATCCCGTACCGCCTTCAACGGATTGTCGCGGCCGTTGTTGACCACGACATCCGCGCCGAAGCGTTTGGCGGCCTCGAGCCGCGTGTCCGCCAAGTCGATTGCGACGATGTGCGAGGGGCTGAAGAGTCGCGCCGTCATCATCGCGGCCAGCCCGATCGGGCCCGCGCCCACGATCGCGACGACATCGCCAGGAGCGATGTGTCCGTTGAGCACGCCAACCTCATAGCTGGTGGGGAGAATGTCCGAAAGCATCAACAGATCTTCGTCGCTGACGCCTGCGGGGACCGGGTACGTCGATGTGTCAGCAAAGGGCACCCGAACGAACTCCGCCTGTGTTCCGTCGATCATGTAGCCGAGGATCCACCCGCCGCCCCCGAGACACTGACCGTAGCGTCCTTCGCGGCAGAACCGGCACGCGCCGCATGCGCTCACGCACGATACGAGCACGCGATCGCCCGGCTTGACATTCTTGACCGCCGAACCAACCGCCTCGACCGTCCCGACTGCCTCGTGACCGAGGATCCGCCCGTCGACAGTCGCGGGTAGATCACCTTTCATGATGTGGAGATCGGTGCCACAGATCGTCGTCGCGTCGACGCGGACGATGGCGTCCGTCGGCGCTGAGATTCCTGGCTTGGGTGCTTCTTCCCACGCCATCCGTCCTGGACCGTGATAGACAAGCGCCTTCATGCTTGGTCCTCCATTTGAGATGAGCGTGGCCCTTTGCATGAGCGGATTCCAGAGCCATTGGTCACCACTGTTGGGACCGAGAATCAGGACGATAGTCACGATGCACCCGTGCTGGGTGATGCGGGCGTCGCGGGCCTGTCCAGGACGCATGCAGCCAGGATCGGGCGTGTCACCAGATTCTCAATGGGCACGCAATAGCTAACTGGTACCGACGTCCGATCCAGTGGCCGATATGAGAATTCCGCCGATGCGGTTGCACTCTCTTGCCGGCTCGATCTGGCGAAATCGGACTGTCCGGGGACCGTCCGCACAGCGCTTCTAGAGTTCAGCTTCCGGCCCCGAGCGGGCTAGTCGAGACCGAGGGTTGAGGAGCGTCCGCCATGCTGGTACTAGCAGTCACCGCAACGATCCACTGGCTCAACGTGTTGAGTCAGGTATCGCCGAATGATCCCCTGTCACAGCAGGTGCTCGCACGAGTCGCCAACCCACTGCTCACATCGGCGCAGTTCCTGATACCAGCCGCCGTCGCTATCTCAGGGATTCACAAGATGATGGAGCACCGGGAAAGTGGGGGTTCGTTCATGGTAGACATGGTCACGAAGGGTGGCGGAGCCATCCTCGTGTTGCAACTCGTCAAGTCCATCTCCGGGGTGGGCTGATGAGCCTTGAGGTGTACCTGCTTTCCATACCTCTCGCGCGGCACCGCGCTATAGCCCCGCGACCTCGGCCCATGGGTACGAGTTTCTCAGCGCCATGCATCCCGGCGCCGGAGCTGCGAACGCCGAGCGTAGTGCGGGCGCGAACTGGTTCGCCCATCTCTGCGAGTCCACTTCAGCGCATCGATCCCGCCTGATCGCACCAGGAAGCGCGCTAATGGTGATGGCAGCCGACTGGTGGAACCCAGTGACGTGGCTGCAGAATGTCGCTGGTTTCTTTCACGGGGCCTACGACGCCGGCGGCGCCGTGCTGAACGTGCTGGGCGGCGCCTTGACGATTCTCACGCAATTCTTTCGGTTCTTCTTCGACACGGGTCACTTCATCGCCGATGCTGTGAACTGGCTCACCGATAAGCTCTTCCCGCCGGAGTTGCAGACGTGGTTTCTGGGCACCATCGGCCAGCCGGGACAGCAGTGGAACTCGGCTCAGATCTACAGAATGGTGTTGGCCTTCTCGACCCCATAACGCGCACGGAGTTGGCTGAGGTCTTGCACGATCGACATCAGGAGCACGCCGCGCCCGGCGCCCTGGGAAGCGAGTGCTGGGAGGTCGTCGATCGGTACGACATTGGCCAGCTCGTCGAGAAAGAGTCCCAGGCTCGCTCGCTGCCGATGACTCGGATCTGTCTCTGATAGCGCATATGCCGCCGTGACGACGGTCATGAGGATGCCGACGAAAAGGCTTGCGATTCGCTCCGGGGCCTGCCGCGGTGTGCAGAGATACAGAGTCCCGCGGTGACGGAGAAACGCACCCGCATCGAATCGACTCGACAATGCCGACTCCGCGACTGAGCGCTCAGTGAAGACATTAAAGATGCGCATCACCGTAGAGAACACGGTGCCGCGCTCACGTTCCGGCCGTTGATCGACCGACGCGAGCATCGACAACGCGCGGATCGGATCGTCATCGGCGAGCACCGCCGGATCGAGCAATAGTTCCTCCAGTATGCTGATTGGCGTCGCTATGTCGAATCCGTGAATCCACGTGCGCACATCGACGATGTTGCGGCCGGTGATCGCGGCGACGTAGAGCAGAGGCGCGATCAATAGCTTCCCAGACTCGGCCCAGTGCGACCAGTCGTTGTCACCGCGACCCCCGCCCTGCTGCAATGAGGCGCACAACCACGACGCGACCATCCACGCACGATCGAGATCGTCGCAGCCAGCAAGCGGCGACCACGTGACGCGTCCGTATCGATCACCAAGTTCCCCTGTGGGATCGTAGACATAGACCGGCCCCAGTGATTGCCGATGGCCTGCGGTGAGATCGACGAGCTCGCTCTTGGTGCTGGTTGCAATTGCGGGGCCGTCCCAGTCGAGGATGTTGGGGACGACGAGGCCCGCTGTCTTGCCCGACCGGGTGGGACCAATGACGAGAACGCTCGTCTCCGGCTGGGTTACGAGCGGTCTGCGCCCATGATCGCCGAGCAGGAAGACGCCTCTCCGACCCGGACGCCCGCGCAGCGAACGCACGTCGACAGCTCGCGCCCAACGTGCTGTGCGCACGACCCGACGGCCAGGAGGGAGAAACTGTCGGAGCCTACCGCGTGCCATCCGTGCAATCTGCAATCGTGCACAGTAGCCGAGCGCGGTCGCGACGCCGGCGATCACCGCGACACTCACCCAGAATCGCCACGCTACGACGGTCGACTTGGGCGCGACCAGCACCCACCATTGCAACGGCCCGCTCCCCGACCCGATGCGACGAAGGAGCCCGCCGAGGTTGATGAAACCCACCGGGGAAGCGCTCGGATGACCGCCGGCGATCCAGGTCGCCGCAGTCAGGACGAACCATGGAACGATCCAGATTGAGACGAGCAGGAGGCTCGCCGCCACGTCGCGCAGGAACTGCTTCCGATGCCGGGGAACTGCAGCCATCAGTCCTGATAATGCTGCGGCGAGCTGCCGGACGGCACCGGGACAATGCATTTCAGCCGCCATCAGTGGCGGCGCCCCGAACTCGATGACCGGCGGCGCGCCGATCCCGACGGTGGTTCAGTCCGGGCGGCTATCGCTCAGCGCAAGCATGTCGTCTGCGAGTTGATCGAATGTCGCGTGCAGGAAGCCGCGCACGGTCATCACCCGCACACGGTCCGCAAGCCACGCAACGCTCTCACCGTCATGCGCGGCGCCATCCACGATTTCGTCGACAGATCCTGACGAGCGGTGGAGACGGTTCTGCACCATCAACTTCAGCTGCGGCAGCACGGATTCGACAGTTGTCGTGCCTCGCCGCATCGACCGGTCGATGCCGATCGGGCGATGGCGATCCGCGCCGTCGGGGTGTGGCCCGAACAACGCGGAAAGGGTGGCATTCGGATCGTCCGTGTCAATGACTGTCGGACCGATGGGTTGTTCGTCGACGGACTGGCACCTCGGCGCCTCAACAGACGGCGCAGCAACCCGCGGCATGTCGGGTTCCGTGGCCGATTCTGAGCCACGGTCTATGAGCACCCGAATGGTTCCAGCGCTGCCTGCGGCGAGGTCATCGAGGAGGTCTGCCTCGCCCAGCGTCGGATGGGAGTCGGCGAATGTTGCAACATGCCGTCCGTTCTTGATGACCGTCACGCCGCGGCCATTCGGCGTCGAGAGCTCGATGACGTATGTCGCGCCGCGCTCCCGCAAATCATTCAGCAAGTGCGGCCATACCACCCACTCGAGGCGGAGGTCGGCGTAACACGGGTCGCCTCGGATTAGCGACCCAACCAGCCGCATCGCGTCGTCGGAGAGCCGGCATGCGGACACCATCGCCGTGTGCGCAGCGTCGTGAATCAACGTCAGGGCCGCATCGCCCGTACTTCGGACGCCATCGCCGACCCACACCGTTTCGGACACGACGCCATCGCGGATAACAAGCACGCCCTCCCGTCCGCCGTCGCGCACCGTGATGGTGCCGTTCCCGACGGCAGGGGCGAGTGCCGCAAGCACCAGAGCACCGAACGGGAGGCCCTCGAACATCGGTGTCCCCGCGGGCAGGAGCGGCAGGGACCAATCCCTTCCCAGTTCGCCGGTCATCACCATTCAGAGTATGGCCGTCGAGGCGCCCATCCGCCGTCCCAGGACGGACACTGCGCGGACATCCCACGTGCTGAGCCAATTTGTTAGGGTCCCAGCCATGGACCTGGGGCTTCGCGGACGTGCCGCATTCGTTGCGGCGTCAAGCAAGGGGATGGGGCGAGCCATTGCCGAACTGTTCGCCGCCGAGGGCGCCGACGTGGGCATGTGCGCGCGTCACGAGGCGACATTGCAGACGGCCGCTGAGGCGGTGCGGGCGCATGGCGTTCGCGTCGTCGCAACCACCGCGGACGTTGCCGACGCCGCACAGACCAAGCTCGCTGTCGAGCGCACCGTCTCCGAATTCGGGAGGCTCGATGCGCTCGTCGTCAACGCCGGCGGTCCACCGCGGGCGTTCTTCGAGGACCTCGACGACGAGAAGTGGGAGGCGGCGCACCAGCTCACCTTCATGAGCGCGGTCCACTTGGTCCAGGCGGCGTTGCCGGCGCTGCGAAAGTCGGATTCGGCCGCCATCGTTTTCATCACCTCGACCAGCGTCAAAGCGCCGATCCCCGGACTGACCCTGAGCAACAGCATTCGCGGCGCGGTCAACGGCCTCGCCAAGACGCTCTCCAACGAGCTCGCCCCGCGGATCCGCGTGAACTCGCTGCTGCCGGGCGCGATCAGGACCGATCGTCAGATCGCGCTGGCGCAAGACGCCGGGGTCACCGACCTCGACGCGTTCTTTGCCAGCGTCGGCAAGATCAATTCCCTCGGCAGAGTTGGCGAACCCGATGAGGTCGCCCGCGTCGCGGTGTTCCTCTGCTCACCCGCGGCGTCCTTCGTCACCGGCGTCGCGCTCGCCGCAGACGGCGGCCAGATCCAGTCAGTCATCTGACCTGAGCGCTGGGTCAGTACTCGGCGCCGATGCCCTCGGTTCGCACCGAGTCGATACGCCGCGCGAGCAGCTTCGCCTCGTAGCTCTCCGCCTCACCCTCGAGGACGAGGCGTGCAAGTCGCGCCGCATCCTGGCGCACACTGCTCTCGATCCGCACCTAGCGAGCGACATCGCCGCCCACCGCTCGCGTATCAGACGCATCCCGCGGCGTATCGCTCATCGGTATTCCTTCCAGTGACGTCCTGCCCAACTCCCTTGGGCCTGCCGAACATACACCAGGGCACCAGTGCTGTGGGCCGTCAACAGGTGGTCGTGGTACTCAGGATGGCGATGATGTTGGGTAGGTTGAAGAGCGCGTGCGTGAGTATCCCGGGAATGATGCTTCGTGATCCCTGGTACAGCGTGGCGAGCACGAGTCCGACGAAGAACAGCGGCAGGAACAACACCAATTGTTGGTGCAGCGCCGAGAAGATCGCAGCGCTGAGCGGTATCGCGAAGACAGCCGGTCCCCAGCGGTGCAACCATCCGTAGATGAAGCCTCGAAAGATGGTTTCCTCGGAGATCGGCGCAACCACACAGACCACGATGATCGCGAGCACGTAGTAGTGGCTGTAGTTGTGCTGGACCTCGTGGCACTGTCCGTTGGTCACGCCCGGAAACAGGTTCTGGTTGAGGGTCTGCAGATAGCTCGCGCCCAACAGCGCGGCATACGTGGCAACCGGTGCGACGGGGAGCCACCACCACTTGAAGCCACGCCATCCAAGATCACGGAGCGTGCCACCGCGTCGCATGAACACGAGCACGAAGATGTTGAACAGCATGCCCCCGTACTGGCATGCCGCAAGCACCGACGACTCGATCGCGTTGCGCACGGTCGGATCCGAGTTGCTGCCGATGAGGTTTGTCAGGATCACGGCCACCGAGCCGAGCAGCTGGAACGCGCTGAACCACCCCGGCCAGAACATGACGAAATCGGTCCAATCCCAGGGCACTTTGGGGTCCGGGTCGGCAGGGTCTCGGACGGCGGGCACGTCGTGCCGCATCCGGGTGGCGCCGACGCCAAGGATCACGACGCCGGCGATGCACAGGCCCCCACCGCCGGCCACGCTCAGCAGGTCGCTGCCTTCGGCACCGCTGAAAAAGCCAAATGAGATCAGCACGAGGAACGCCGCTTCCATGTAGAGGATGACCCGCGCGGCGTAGTGGCGACCGCTGTCGGCCTGGTGCGGCGGCGCGGCTGCCTGCGCTGGCATCTGGGACTGAGTCACCGCGGGCAATTCTGCACAATCCATCTCGTGATCACGCTGGACTCGGTGATCGGCCACGGCCCCGTCCTCCAGAGCCTGGTGGCGAGCGGGGTCGATGACGAGCTCACCCATGCCCTGCTCCTGATCGGCCCCGAGGGGGTCGGGAAGACCACTGCCGCGCTCGCGCTCGCGTCCGAGCTGCTCGACGCCTCGAACTGGCCCGGCGGGCTCGAAGCCCACCCCGACTTCTGGCTCGAGGATTCGGCGGCGGAGAACGTCGGGATCGATCGGATGCGGCCGTCGCCCAAGCGAAAGCCCGGCGACGAGGAGGCGGGACCCTCGCTGCAGCAGTTCCTCTCGCTCTCCGCGTATGCGGGTGGCCGGCGCGTGGCCGTGATCGCGCGCGCCGACCGGCTCACCGAGCAAGCGGCCGACAATGTGCTCAAGACCCTCGAGGAGCCCCCGCCGCGCTCCCATCTCCTGCTCACCTCGGCGCACCCGGAGCAGCTCCCCCAGACGGTTCGCTCGCGATGCGAGACGGTGGTGCTCGGACCCGTGCCCTCCGCGGCGATCGAGACTTGGCTCGAGCGTGTGCACAGCGTGAGCGAGCACGACGCCTCGACTGCCGCGGCCCTCGCGGCCGGCCGCCCGGGGCGGGCGCTGCGGCTTGCCACCGAGCCCGGCGCGCTCGAAGGTGAGCTCGACGCACTCGATCGATTCATCGGTGCGGGAGGTGGTGGCGCCGAGCGTGCGCTGCGTGCCGCGGCCCTGGTCACCGTCGCGGCTGCCGCCGGCACGGAGCGGAGCGCGGAGGTCCGTGAGCAGGCGCTGATCACGCTGGGCGCGTGGGCCTCATTCGTCCGCGATGCCGCCTGCTTCGCGTCCGGCGCTCCGGAGCTGGCGGTCTGGAAGGCCTATCGACCGGCGCTCGAGGCCTGGGCGGAGGAGCTGGATCTCACCCGCATCGTCGAAATCCTGGCGAGGATCCTCGAGACCGCCGAGTCGGTCGCCGTGTACGCGCAGCCCCGCCTCGCGTTCGAAGCGCTGATGCTCGACATCTTCGCCAGATCGGACAGCCCGCCACTGGTGGCATTGGCCCCCCGGGGAGGCCTCGAGGTCAGCGCCGGCGGCGCAGCACGAGGAAAGCCACGCCGATCCCCACCAGCGCGGCGGGGATGATCCACGGGCTCTTGGCCGCGATCGAGGAGAGGCGCCGACCGATGCCGGTCTCAGCGTCGCCGTCGATCTCGAATGGATCCTCGGTCATCAGCCGGACGGTGCCGGCGACGCGGCGCGGGCGTTCCTCCTCACCCTCGACGGCATCGTCGTGGTGGGCCAGGTCTGGAGTGGGCATTTGCGCATTATGGGCCGCTGCATGAGGGCCATCGGAGCTGCCCGACGCACGCGCGTCCCTCGCAGCGCCGCGCACGTATTCTGGTGGGGTGATCCGATCCGCACATCGCCGGCACAGGCCGCAACGGCGTGATGGCTGAAACCACCGTGCTCGACCTGAGCGGCGCCGAGGACCTGTGCACCGAGCCCGGTGCGCTGGAGCGTGTGCGCAAGGCGTATGCGCGGCTCGAACCCGGCGGTCGCCTCGAGGTCCGGTCGCCGGTCGCTGAGCATGCCTTCGCGGTGCGAGCGTGGAGCCGCAAGAACGGCGTGACCGTGATCGCGGACGAGCCGTCGGAAGGCTTCCGCCGCCTCGTTCTCGAGGCGCCCGCGGCGATCGGGTGACGCCGCGGCGTCTGCCGGAGGAATTTCTCCTGGGCTGCGCCACCGCGGCGCATCAGGTCGAGGGCGGCATCGACAACGACTGGTCGCGGTGGGTCGCCGATCATCCCGAAGCGATCAGCGGCGGAGGCGACGCGGTGATCGCGATCGATCACTACAACCGCTACCGCGAGGACCTCGAACAGCTCGGCGCAATGCATCACAACGCGCATCGCTTCTCGGTCGAATGGGCTCGTGTCGAGCCGGAGCCCGGGACCTTCGATCAGCAGGCGCTCGCACACTACGCAGACGTCGTGCGCACGTGCCGCCGCAACCGCATGGAGCCGGTGGTTACGCTGCAGCACTTCACGCTTCCGGTGTGGCTTTCGGAGGCCGGTGGATTCGCCGCCACCGACGCGCCGATCCGATTTGCCCGATATGCCGCCGCGTGCGTCGAAGCACTCGGCGACATGGTCACGTGGTGGGTGACGATCAACGAACCCACCGTGGTCGCCGTCCTCGGGCATCTCGAAGGACTGTGGCCGCCCGGTGAACGCTCGTTGCGCCGCACGCTGGCTGCGCTGCGTGGCCTCCTGCGCATGCACGCCGCAGCCGCGCAGGCGATCACCACGATCTCGAACCATCACGGACGGCGTGCACAGGTCTCGATCGCACATCACGAGCGCCGTCTGGTGCCGCGGAATCCTGCGTCGCCTGTGGATCGAGCCGTCGCGAAAGTGCCCGACTTCCTATTCAATCGCTGGTTTCTGCGTTCCTGCATCGAGGGCCGCGTGCTCGGTCCGGTCGGGCACGGCGAGGTGGTGCCGGGACTCGCGGGCTCACTCACGTACCTCGGTCTCAACCACTACACGAGCGAGGCGGTCTCGCTCGATCTCGGTGCGCCTGGCATGCTTTTCGCGCGGCACGAGGCCGTGCCGGGCCTGCCGCTTTCGAGCGCCGGCTGGGCGATCGACGCTGGCGCACTCCGCCGGGCGCTCACCGACCTCTCCGAGGAGTGCGGCCTGCCGATCCTGATCACCGAGAACGGCGTCGCCGACGACCACGACGAGTTGCGCCCTGCATACCTTCGCGATCATCTCGACGCTGTGGCCGATGCGATCGACGCGGGCATCGACGTTCGCGGCTACCTCTACTGGACTGCCTGGGACAACTTCGAGTGGGCGGAGGGATACACCAAGCGCTTCGGGCTGTTCAGTGTCGATCGCGAGACGCAGGAACGGATGGCCAAACCGAGCGCCGCTCTATTCGCGGAGATCTGCAGGACCCGCGAGGTACCGGCCGCGACTTGAGCCGAGACGATCGGGAGCGTGACCGCGTCCGCTGCTTCGATGTCAGGCAGCGCGCACGGCGGCGCCGCGGTTTCCTGCGCCGGCGGTTGGCGCTGCTCGTCGCGTGTGAGCAGATACAGCCCCGCGACAACGCCCATTACCGCGGCGAAGACGAGCAGCAGGCGGTAGTCGACCAGCGCAATTAGTCCCGCACCAGCTGCGATCGACAGCGTCTGCGGGACGCCGATGAGCGTGTCGAACGCCGAGTAGGCCCGACCCTGCAACTCCATAGGAGTTCGGCGTTGCACTAGGGTGAACAGCGCGACAAGGACCCACGGGAGACATGCGCCGACAACGAGTGCGCCCGCGATCACGGCGGGAAGCCACTGCAGGGTGAGCAGGAGCGACGCGGCCGCGAAGAGCAAACACGCAAACGCGAAGAGAGCCCCCTCGGTGGTGCGCTTCATGATCGCCGCTGCTGTCAGACCGCCGGCGATGGCGCCGACGCCCTGGACGGAGGCGAGGATGCCGAGGAACGTCGGCGGCTTGTGCAGTCCGCTGCCGACGACCGCGAACGAGATGGTCTCGTAGAAGCCGAATGGAACGATGATCAGCAGGCACGCGATCAGTATCTGGCGCAGCACGGTGGTCTTCCACGCGTGCCGCACGCCTGCGGTCGCCTCGTCGAACCAGTGGTGTTCGCCGCGTTGTGGTCGTACCTCGGTGACGTGCAGCGAGAACGTTGCCGCGCCTGCGATGAGAAACGTGCAGGCATCGACGATCGCGACCGCACCACCACCCTTCCACGCGAACAGCCCGGCGCCGGCGAGCGGCCCGACCAGCCTGATGCCCTCGCGGAACGTCTGCAGGATGCCGTTGGCATTGCCGAGCAACTCCTCCGGCAACATCTCGCGCAACAGCGCCGATTCACCTGATCCGAGCACGCCGTATGCGACTCCGTACAGCACCATCACGAGGTAGATCAGCCACACCTGGTCACGACCGTGCACGAGCAGGAGCAGGAGCACGCTGGCGCCGAGCGCCAGGTCGGTCGCTACCAGGAGTGGGCGTTTCTTCACGCGGTCGACGAGCATCCCGGCGGCGGG
>PNBE01000178.1 GCA_003135895.1 Candidatus Dormiibacterota bacterium | reverse complement strand
GTCGTGGTCTTGACCACGTTTCTCAGTCCACTCCCAGCCGCCTTCAGTACTTCCTCGAGATTCCGCAAAGCCTGACGCCACTCGGCCTCGAATCCCCCCGGTACAGCCGTGGCAGTTGCCGGATCGCTCGATGCTCCCAGGTCGATGCCCGGCTGGCCAGCGACGAATAATAGGTCGCCGACGCGGACAGCCTGCGAGTAGTGCCCCATCGGCTGGGGCATTGACGGCCCGTAGATGACCTCGTGATGCATCGGTGGTCGTCCTCCTATTGTTTGAACAAAGAGTATTGACCATCGGATGCTCAGTCACTATCCGGCTAGTGCCGCCGCCACTCCGCGACGCTGAGGGATGAGTCCGGAGACGGACATCGTCAGCGCGGTGTTCATTCCCGATGGGGGTCGGCATCGGCGTCTTCTGCGGATGCAAACGTTAGGTCTGCCCGGAGAGTTAGGCGCCCTCTGGTTGTGCCTGCCGGGATTCTGCAAAAGGCAGTCGCCCAAGGACTAGTTGCGGAATTTGGCGTCGAAGACCGCTGCAGCCCTCGAGGTAAGAGGGGCCCAGGCAGGGGTTGCGGCACGCGGGATAGCTCGCAGCCGGAAGTGACGGGTCAGCCCGCCTGATCCCACTCGCGACCGTACAGACCGGCACGGTCTCGTGTCTGTCGGGCGGACAGCACAACATGTTCTAACGCCACCCGAGCCGTCGGCGATTCCAGCGGATTCCATCACACGCGCTCTAGTCGTCATTCCAACCATTNNTGTCTCCCCGACGGACGCGCAATCCTAGTTCGAAACGAGCGGCTCGGCGATGCGCCTAAGCATTACATGGTGTGGTGCTCTCACCAGGAATAAGGACCTTTCCTGCAAAAGGCATCAATTCCCACCGGTGGCGCCGGATCCCGCTGCTCATAGCAAGAGATTGTGGCGGTCCAGCGCATACATAGCGCTTACAGTTTTAGCAGCGATACGTGTCGAAAGCAGTTGCGCCGTTCGAACTGACCCACTACCGGGCAGGACCTGACCCACTACCGCCGTCTTTGATGCGTTGACGACAGTCTCGTAGCCAGCGCATACTCGCGCCCGCGACGTCGCGTCGGGCGGTGGGTCACTCGGCCGGTGTTCGCTGCGAGCGCGGCGGCTCGCCGTTCAGCCATCGACGGCGACGGCATCCAGGAGGCAACTGCGCGAGGATCACCGCGCTTGCGCTACGTCCGGCGCGTCGTTACGGTTCAGGTTCGCTCGCGGGACTCGGGCGCGACGCTCGATACGGGGCTCACGCCTCGACCAGCCACACGTAGAGCGCATTGACAATCAGCCAATCGTAGTCGAAGCGAGCGAGATGCAGGTATTCGACGAACGGTGCCGACCGAACCATGACCGTTGCGATGTCTCGGAAGACGTCCAGCACAATCACCTCCTGTGAGGGGTCGAATCCGGTGCCCTCGCCGCTCGCGGTGTCGGTGACGAGCTGCTCGGCGGGGTCCTCGTGCAGGGTCAACGACTTCGCCCCGAGCCGTTCAGGGGTGCGCTTCGCGAGGGCCGGGTGCAAGCATGCGCGCATGCGCTCGCCATCCCCCGCAAACCATGATTGGAAGTACTCCGTTGCGACCCGAGCGACGGCCTCGACATCAGCGGGAGAGGCTTTGTCTATCGAGGTGTTCTCCATGCAAGTTCCTCCTTCATATCAGCGTCTCTCAATTCTCAGAGCATCTCGGCGATGAGTTGCGCTGCGCGCATTGCACCATCCGTTTCAACAGGGAGATAGTCGGTCGGTCGCCCGATCTCCTCAGCGATCGCAGCCGCGATCGTCTCGCTCGTCTCCGTCTCATAGCGCATGCAGCGGCCGGCGCGGTATCGCTGCAAACGGTGGCGGACATGGAAGTTCTGTTCGAAGTGGTGGCGAAGCGGAAAGTAGAGAAACGGGCGGCGATTGGCGGTGAGCTCCATGGCGGTGGTGAGTCCGCCCTGGATGACGGCGAGGTCGCACACCGCGAGGTGGCGGTAGAGCTCGTGCACGTAGGGTCTGATCTCCACTCCCTCGGAAGTCGGCAGTGTTGCAGAGTCAATCCGCGGCCCGGCCACGACAATCATTCGCAGGTTTGGCACGCGGTGCCGAGCCGGCTGGTAGGCGTGGATCACCTTGTGCAACAGACTCTGCCCGACGCCCGATCCGCCGACGGTCACGATGCACACCTGCTCATCAGCGCCGTAGCCGAGTTCGGCGCGAATCCTCTCGCGATCGGAGAACTCGGCTGGATCGAATCCGGTCACGTATCCGGCAAAGTCATAGTGTGCTTTCGTCCAGTCACGGATTGGAGGTAAACCGGCACCGAATGAATCGGACACGATGTCCGATTCATTGCCGACGAAGATCGCGCGGTCTCGGACTCGCGGATAGCGCTCTATCTGCTCGACCATCTCGGCGTTGTAATCGGTGGTGAGGGCTGCCTCGCCAACACCGCCATCCGGCATCGGCAACCAACCGACGAAGTCGGTCAGCCACGCATAAGCCGCGCGCTTCTCCTCGGGATTCTCATGCAGAAAGTAGTCAAGCTCCCAGGCCTCGTCGCCGATCCAGACGTCGTAGTTCTCTTCACGGACAAGGTCGTGGAAGACCATGAAGTTGGCGACCAGGATCTCGTCCATCCGCCGCAACGCCTGGAAGCAGTGCAGATCGTGCTCGGCGGACTCGCTCTCGATGTGATGGGACTCGCTGGCGAGGTGCATGCTGGCGGGGTGGATGCGCTCCGCGCGTGCCTCGAGTACCTTCGTGACTGGGTGCTGTGCGAGCCAGTCGATCTCCAGGTCCGGATGGATGCGCCGGAGCTCATCGGCGATCGCGACGTCCCGTTGAGCGTGGCCGAGACCTATCGGAGAGGAGATGTAGAGCGCGCGCTTACGCCGTCGGGACGCCGTCGCCCAGCGGCGCGGCGGCTCCGGCGGACAGGCGAAGTCGCGGAGCAGCCGGTTCACCTTGACCGGCTGGCGTGCATGCGGGGCGTGACCGGCGGCCTCCAGGCTGACCAGCGCCCCGCCCGTCAACTCGGCGAGGGCCGCGCCGTCTGCATGGGAGGAGATGGCATCGTCGGTCCCGTGGATCACGAGCGTGGGACAGCTGATGCGCTTCGCCAGCGCGCGCAGCACCGACTCGTCGAGCTGCGGCGCGACCTCGGTCGCAATCAGCGTCTCCGGGGTGGTTTCCATGCCCCAACCCACACAGTCCTCGATCTGCTTGGTCGAATGCGGATCGTTGAACACGTTCGAGAAGAAGAACTGGAGGAAGTCGGTGTAGTTCTCAAGCCAGTAATGGCGGTTGTACTTTCCCCATCCCTCGTACGCGGGCAGCCGCTCGTCGAATCCTGCTATCACGTCATCGCGCGGGGTCGGCGGCGTCAGTGCAACCGCCGGGCCGATGAAGACGAGCCCGTCAACACGCTCGGGGTGCTCCGCCGCAAGCAGCAGGGCGCGCTGGGCGCCCAGCGAGAATCCGACGACGAACGCGCTTTCGGTGCCTGTTGCATCCAGCACCGCAAGGGCGTCGCCGGCAAACTCGGTCTCCGCGTATGCGATCGGGTCACTCGGCCTGTCAGACCGACCGTTGCCCCGTCCGTCGAACGTGACAACCCGGCAGTGCCGCGACAGATATGGAATCTGCAACTTCCAGCAACGCGAATGAACGATCGACCACGTGGGCAGCAGGAGCACCGTGGGGCTCCCGGTCCCATACACCTCGTAGAAGGTGTGCACCCCGGCGCGATGAACGAAACCGGAGGAATCGGGATAGCGCGCCCGGCTCTGCTCCGAGCGCGCTCCCTCAACGGTCGGGTCAGCAGTGATCAGGGCCGTGCCTCGTACACGAAGTTGAAGGGGGTTGCCGCGACCCGCTGGAACCGAGTGAAACCGCCCGCGATGACGACATCATGGATTCGCGCCTCCCCCGCCTGAGCGCCGAGCGCCAGGCCCACCTCCTGCGAGAGCGACGCCGGTGTGCAAAGGAGGGTCGAGAAGCAGTAGTACGCGCGGCCGACCAGGTTCAGGTTCTCCTCGACGCGGTCGCCCGCCGCCGGCTCGACGATCATCCACGCTCCGTCGGGCGCCAGCGCATCCCGTACGTGGCGTGCGGCACCGATCGGGTCCCCCATGTCGTGGAGGCAGTCGAACATGGTGACGAGATCGTAGCCACGACCACTGAACGATGTCGCGGTCGCCACCTCAAAGCGCGCCCGGTCGGCCACGCCGGCGGACTCGGCTCTTTCGCGAGCGATTTCGATCGAGCCATCGTGGTAATCCGAGCCCACGAACGATGAGTTGGCGTACGCCGTGGCCATGAGCACCGTGGATGCCCCGTGGCCGCATCCAGCGTCGGCCACCCGCGCACCGCGCTGGAGCTTGTCGACCACGCCGTCGAGCGCGGGCAGCCAGCTCGACAGCAGGTTCGCGTGGTAGCCGGGCCTGAAGAACCGTTCGCAGCCCTCGAGAACATCGTTCCCGTGCTCATGCCACCCCACACCGCCACCAGTGCGTGCAGCCTCGACGATGCGCGCGGAATCGTGCACGGACCCGAGCGCGATCTGGAAGAATCCGGGGAGGTAGACGGGGCTGTCGACATCTGTGAGCGCGACTGCCTGCTCCGGCGGGAGCGTGTACCGCCCGGCCTCCGCGTCGTATTCGACAAACGCACCGGCTGCCTGAGCGTTGAGCCACTCGCGAACATATCGCTCCGCGGTCCCGGTACGCTCAGCGAGCTCGGCTGGAGTGATCGGACCGGCCCCGGCCATCGCCCGGTAGAGCCCGAGCCGGTCGCCCATGACGACCAGCGCGGTGTTCAGGGTTGCGCCCACCTCATCGACACAGCGAAAGACGAATTTCTCGAGCTTCGCTGGGTCCAAGGCTGTTGCTTCGAGGGTCTGGGTCATGCCATGTCCTCCGTAATGGAACGTCGCACCGAAAGCTATCGATGAACGGCAGGCGATCGCGTCAGGGGGGGCACCTGGGAAATGGCTCACAGGTCGATGCCGGCATCCGGAGCTCCATACAATCCGGGCATGCTGCTCGGGCGTGAAGCAGAGCGCGGTGCGCTCGACGAGGCACTGGCAAGTGCGCGTGCCGGCCGCAGCGCTGTTCTGGCGCTGGTCGGCGAGGCCGGGATCGGCAAGACGGCGTTGCTCGACTACGCGGCCGAGCACGCCGGGGGCATGCGAGTCCTTCGAGCACAGGGCGTCGAGTCCGAAATGCACCTCCCGTTCTCGGGACTGTTCGAGTTGCTGCGCCCAGCGCTCCACCTGCTCGCGCGCATTCCAAAGCCTCGTGCGGCCGCACTCGAAAGTGCGCTCGCACTGCGGCCCGGCATGTCCGGTGAACGCTTTGCGGTGGGTGCGGCGACGCTCAGTCTGCTCGCCGTCTTCGCTGAGGAGGCCCCGGCACTCCTGCTCGTCGACGATGCTCATCTCCTCGACGGATCGACGGCGGAAGCCCTGCGATTTGCACTCCGGCGTCTGCTCGCAGAACCGCTCGTCGCGGTCCTGGCGGTGCGTGAGGGCGAGACATCGCTCTTGGACGACGCTAACCTGCCGGCCCTCCACATCGGGGGACTTGACCGCGAGGCGTCGGCGCAACTGCTCGGCGGGGCTGCGCCGGAGACGGCGGCTCGTCTCTTTCGAGCGACCGCCGGCAACCCGTTGGCTCTGACCGAGCTGGCTCGGGACACCTCGCGACTGGGGTTGTCCGCTATCGACGCACCCATCCCGGTTCCAGCGAAGGTCTCACGTGCCTTCACCCGTCGAGCCGAAGCGCTCGACCCCCCGACCCGCCGGCTCCTCGTCCTTATCGCCGCTGACGACGCTGGGCATGTGCCCACCCTCGAGCGGGCCGCCCTCTCCCTGAACCTCGACCTTAGCGGGTTGGGCGCCGCTGAAGAAGCCGGCTTGGTCCGGCTCGGCGCGGGCGTTGTTTCGTTTCGGCATCCCCTCGCTCGAGCCGCGATCTACTCCACCTCGCTGCCAGAGCACCGGCGCGACGCTCACCGTGCGCTCGCCGGCGCGCTTCCCGATCGCGACGCCGATCGTCGGGCATGGCACCTCGCGGCAGCTGCAATCGGGACCGATGAGGCCGCATCCTCTGCGCTCGAGCAGGCGGGCACGCGAGCTCGCCTGCGAAGTGCCTACGCAGTCTCGAGTGCAGCATTCGAGCGGTCTGCCCGGCTCGCTGCGGACGATGAGCACCGAGGGCGGCTGCTCGCCACAGCGGCCGAGGCGGGGTGGCTCGCCGGCTTTGCCGTAGAAGCGGTCGAGCTCCTCGAGGAGGCTCGAGCTCTCGTGACCGACGACGAGCGCATCGTGCAGATCGACAGCCTGCGCGGGCACATCGCAACAAGACGGGGTCTGGTGATGGAGGGCCATACGATCCTCGTCGCTGCGGCGGACCGCATTTCGGCAACGGATCCGGACCTCGCCATCAGCCTGCTGGCAGATGCCGTGGATGCCTGCTTCGTTGCCGGCGACGTCGCTGAGATGAGCCGGACCGCCCGCAAGCTCGCCGATCTCGTGACGCCGGCCGCGTCCACGCGGGCACGTTTCCTGGCGTCCATGGCGACCGGCATCGCGCTCGTGTTCACAGTGGAATCACGAGCGGGCATCAGCTCGATTCGCGAGGCCATGGCGCTTGTGGAGGGGAACACTGACTTGCGCAGCGAGACCGGGCTGCTCCCCTGGCTGGTCGCGGGACCTCTGTGGCTGCGTGAGTCCGGTCCGATCCGCGCGCTCGTCGGCGAGGCGATCGACACCGCGCGTGCCCGTGCAGCGCTCGGCATCCTGCCGTGGCTGCTCAACCGTGTGGGGAGAGACCACGCAGCAGGACGATTGGAGCATCGCGGCGGTCGAGTACGACGAGTCAGCGCGAATTGCGCGCGAGACGGGTCAGCACACCGAGCTCGCTGCGGCACTTGCCGGGCTGGCCTGGCTGGAGGCTCGGCAGGGCCGAGAAACGGACTGCCGAACGCATGCCGCAGAGGCGCGAGCGATGTGTGCCGAACTCGGGATTCACACCTTCGAGATCTGGGCCATCCGTGCCCTCGGCGAGCTCGAGCTCGGTCTCGGTCGAGCTGCTGCTGCAGTCGATCACCTCGAGGAGTGCACGCGTCGGCTGACCGACCTTGGTATCCAGGATGTCGACCTGTCACCCGCAGCTGAGCTCGTCGACGCCTACCTGCGGATGGGCCGCAGAGCCGAGGCTGTCGGTCTGGCTGATCAACTCGATGTCGACGCACGCCGGAAGGGGCAGCCCTGGCCGCTCGCTCGCGCTGCGCGCTGCCGGGCGCTGCTTGCGCCGGACGGCGATTTCGAGGAGCTGTTCCGGGAGGCAGTGAAACTGCATGCACAAACCCCCGACGTGTTCGAGCTCGGTATCACCCGCTTCTCCTTCGGCGCACGGCTACGGCGCGGCCGCCGGCGCGCGGATGCGCGTGACGAACTGCGCGCTGCATTCGAGATCTTCGACCGCCTCGGCGCTGCGCCCTGGGCGGAGATGGCCCGCGCGGAGCTCCTCGCCACAGGAGAGACTGCGCGCCGACGCGACCGTTCGGCGTTGGAAACCCTGACGCCGCAGGAGCTCCACATCGCGCAAGTGCTCGCCGCCGGCACGACGACCCGTGAGGCTGCCGCTGCGCTCTTTCTTAGCCCGAAGACTATCGAATACCATCTGCGAAACGTTTATGGCAAGTTGGGCATCAACTCCAGGATGGACCTCGCTGCTGCACTCGCATCTGGGCAATCGATCATGGCGCGTCAGCGCCCCGGATCCTGATCCGATGCATCGGATCAGGGCTCGCGGACTCGAATCTACGACACGCCGTACGGGACTCCACGGCCACTGCGCGCCCCGTCGACCTCCCACCGGGTATCGAGACGGCGTCAAACCGACTTACCGCCGGGCCGGCTCACGGCACCCTGTCATGCCTTTGGGGGCCGGACACGATGGCCGAGACACGCCTCACGGCGTGCCGAGTTCCGCTGCATCAGCCACGCACTAAAGGTTCGAGCAGGTATCAGGTGGGCTCGCCCCACGAGCGTCCTGTCACCAGACTCGCGGCAGCGCCAAAAGCTGAATGCGCGGATGGTCACCACGGCGACCCGAATGCCCAAAGTAGACAGATTGGTGGGGAAGAGGAGCGATGGGCTACGGCCTCTAGTTATAAAACTGACGGAGTCTGTTGACACTTGGGCCTCCAATTCACGAGGAGGCACCTGTGACCGGTTCGCTGATCCGGACACCGCGGAGGTGGCCAACAACGAAGTGTTTGGCAGCCTCGCCTGCTCCAACAACGTGCCGGACGCCCAATTCGGCGATTCGGTACAACCACCCAACGTTGTGTTCGGCGCCATCGTGGGCGAGTGCAAGCCACTCAGCATCCATTAGGTCAACTGACACTGGGGGCGTCGGCGGGAGGCCACTGGAGGCGTCAACCCAATCATCATCCGTGCCTTCTACAGCGCCGGAGCTCAGCACCCGCATCTGCAGGGTGGAACCGTCGGCGATTGGGCGCTCAACCTGTTCGACGAGGAGCAAGCAGCGGCAGAGCTGCCCACGCTGCGTGCCATAGCGTCGGCCGACATCCACAACCTCGTCTTCCAGCGCGACTACCGCATCATCCCGGCGATGTTGAGCGGACGCATATCGTGACCATCCGGAAGTCCCCACCGCGCGACGAGGACGGTGCAGAGCTCACGGCCTACTTCGCCGGATCAACACGACCCGCCCATAGAGCCCAGATCCACACAGGGGTGGGTCGGAGGGAGTTATCTGGGGAACTAAGCGTCGCGCACCCCAGCGTGCAACTTTGACGCCGGAAGGCGCGGTCCCAATTCCCTTGTGACGGCACAGCTCGGCGCGCGCTGGCGGGCCATGTGTACTCGGATCACCTTCTGCCGTTGGCGCTACGCCACCGGCGCGACGGCCCGTTTGCTGGTCTTGCGGGCGGTGCTCTTGCGCGCGGTCGACTTGCGGGCCGAGGCCTTGCGAACGGTGCGCTTGGCGGCGGTGCGCTTGGCTGCCTGCCGGAGGCTCGCCCCGAGCCGCGCAACCGTCTTCTCGAGGCCCGCGAGCCGCTTCTCGAGGTCGCTGATCGGCAGCGCTTTCACGAGTTTCTGCACCGCTTTCGCGAGATCGCCACCAGCCGCGGCTGCGCGGCGGCTCTGAGCTGTCCTGACGCGCCTCGNNCGCGACTTGTGACCGAGGGGCGTCGACCCGCAATGATGGGTAGGATGCGATGCTCGGTGGCAATAGTCAACACCTCGGCCGAGTCTCACTCACGCTGACAGCTGAGACGTATGGAAGTCGCCGCTAACGTACGCGCACGCTGCCTTAAAAGGACCAGCGACGCGGCTACAACGTTGCCACTTGAGAGCCTGGCATGCGCGTTGCGATCCTTGTCGCGTAACCGACCGGGCAAGGCGCGACACGACGCGCTCCTGGCTAAGCCTTGATCCAATCAAGGGCTGGTCGCCACAGCCTGATCAACCTGAACGCGACGGCCCACGACGGTGCAGAGGAGCTCTGCAAGGACATGGCGAGCCGCATGCGACGACCCGATCGCTGTTGCTGTAGTTGTTACGGTCGCGGTCACAGGCTGAAACCACCCGGGGCCACAGGGCTGACAGGCGGCAGGGTCGAGGTTTCACCAAGGAGGTCAGAAATGACCGATATGCAAACAGCATCAGGCTGTTAGCACCGATGGGGAGAGCCAGAGCGGGGTGACAGCACGACCCAAACGGCTGCCGACCCGGTCACCGGAGCGAGCATGCGCCGAAGTACGACGCGGGCATGGTCGGGGACCTCCCCGGCGGTCGGAATTGTCTGGCTGCTTGCGGGCATCGTACTCGCGTTCCTCGCCTTGGACTTCATTTTCCATGCCAGTGGGGCGAACAACGTCGGGTTCGCAGCGTTCGTCTTTTCCGTCGGGACCTTCTTGGCTGCACCGTTCGCCGGCATCTTCAAAACCACATACGCAGCTCACGGAAACCTGATTATCTGGGCGGACGTTCTGGCGATGGTCATCTACGCGTTGCTCGCGGTTGTGATCGTCAAGGTCGTGGCATTGGTTGTCGCTCGCAGCAGCGCGACGACGGTTGTTTAGCTCCTAACACGAGGTCTAAATTCACCCTAGCCACATGCTGAAATGGCGCTAGGGTTCGAGCGTCCACAAGGGTCATCAATGCTGGCGATCGACGTCAGGGACTGCCATCTCACGGTTATCACGCCCCACGGCATGGTGGTGTCGCGAACATGCTGGTTGCTCTCGGGAATGCCAGAATCGAGGTGAGTCGGATCGAGCCCCGGGGCGATGAGAGTCGGATGTACCGCCTGACTGTGAGCGACAGTCCAGAACTCGCGGTGAGAATCCTTGAGGGAATCGGTTACCAGGTAACTCGGCCTCCCAGCGACCTGATCGGAATCCACCTCACCCCTCGGGCTAACGGTTACGCTGTGACTGACGCGGGTCGGCCACTTTGACCCCTCGCTGCTGCCTCGACTGTGAAGACCAAACCGGAACACCTAGGAGGTGCACATGATCATTCTCGGAATCATCCTGCTGATCATCGGCTTCGTTGCAAGTATCCCGATCCTCTGGACCATCGGGATCATCGTGCTGGTCATCGGGCTCGTTCTAGCGCTGTTGGGTATGACCGGACGCGCCGTGGGCGGCCGACGGCACTACTACTGACACGTCGAACATCCACACCCGGGCTCCTCTGGAGAGCGTGTGAGCTAAAGATCGACGGCCTTGGCGCTCGGCGTTCATCCTGGCCATGGCCTCATCCACCGTGGTGTGGGTCGGCGTCTACGTCGCGCTCGGCATCTTGGTGGGCGTTCCCGTGGAGCGTTTCCTCAACCAGGTTCAGAAACTCGCGCTCCAGGGTGCGATTCTCGTTGTCATGGGCATTGGCTGCTACATCGCTGTCCGGAAGACTCCCGCCTCTTCGGGCGCTGGGCTCGTGCGAGTGCCACGCTGGGTGCGGGTCGTGCTCGCTGCCGCACTCGATGTTGGCGTGGTCGCGAGTGTCATCACGGGCCTGCTTGCCCTGGGACGCCTACTTGGCTTGGGGCTTGGGGCCGGCTGGGTGGATGCGGTGGTCGTACTGCTGGTTGTGGGCGCCTTCTATGTCATCGTCGCGCGGCGAAGCGGCGGCGCGACGGTGGGGGAGGTCCTGCTGCAGACCAGCTATATCACCGGTAAACGCATGCCCCTGAGACCTCGCGCAGCTATGCATGCCGTGCGTGCGCTGATCGCCGGCTCCAACAGCGAGTTCTCCGCGACATGCGATCTGCTTCGCACTTTGAGTGATCCTGTCCGGCTAAAACTCGCAGCTCGGCTGTTAGAGCGGCCCCATACGCTGCTGGAACTCGCGGCATCCTCGGGAGTGTCCCCATTTGAAGTGCGACACCTACTCGGTCGTCTTCAGACCACCGGCGTAGTAGACGTCCAGGATGAAGGCCCGGACATGCGCTATGACATCCGGACCGATCTACGCCCTGCGCTCGTTCAACTGCTGGGGGCAATGCATCCCACGCTCACAGCTGCTGCGGCGTACGGGCCGGGCCTCGGAGCACCGTCGGAGAACTCGTGAGGGCCGCGTCCACCTTGGATGCCAGCGGCATGGGTCACCCCGGGTGCGTCCTGGTCAGAAACCGTCGTCGCGCAGCGCTATCGTCCTTTGGCGGAGCGCGTCCGTCCGTGGTATCACTTTCCAGGTGAGCCAAACAATCGGCGGGCCGTTGCCGCCCGACATGGACGCTGACGCGCCGCCGCAGCGGTCGGAAGTTGCGCCTCCCGCGCTTCCCGAATCTCCGGCGCCGATCGAGATACCAGGGCAATCAATCGTGCCGAGAACCCGGACCGGAGTTGCCTGGTGGGCACTCGGGTTCAGCATGCTGCTGCTGATTCTGGTGCTGATATTCGTGCTGCAGAACCTGTCACCTGCAAGTACTAGCTTCTTCGGCGTCAAGTGGACGATCCCACTCGGCCTGGACCTGCTCCTGGCAGCATTGCTCGGCGGCGTGATCGCTTTCTTGCTGGGTGCCGCTCGCATGCTGCAGCTACGTCGCGTCGCACGACACTACGTGCGCTCTCGGCGGCACGAATAGTGCTGCGCACTCGAGTTGGCCAGGAGAACGGATCCTCGGACACCCCGGCGCACACCTTTCACACCACAGGCGGCAACCGCGGCTCGACGGTGCTGAACCCGGGCTACAGGGCATACCCTAACCCAAGCAGGCCGCCTGTCTCCTAGGTTCTGTTCCGCTTTCCGCGGACCTCGAGTGCGCCTTCCACGAACCCCGCCCGCCAGAACCCATCGCGGCGTTCCCGCCAGTCGCCGCTCCAGAGCGTCTGCCACTTCGTCGCAGCGGTCGAGCTGATCTCATCGGCGATCGTGAGGCACCGGTCCCAGTGGCTCATTTGCTCACCTGCCTCGCTTGGCGCCTGCTGCTGATACATGTAGCGAAGCTGGTCGATTTCTGATCGCTGTGCTTGGTTACGTGCCCATCGCCGGCCGCGTTCCTTGCCTCTCGCAATCTCAGCGGCAGGATCCGGCATGACGTGGAGTCTAGTCAACGGTCTGCGCGATAGTGCGAGCAACCGGGCGACTCACGCGCGCAGTTGGCATTGGGCGCCCCGAACGCGCGGCACACGGGGATCATCCTGGTGGCGATCGGACTCGTTCTGGCACTCGCTGGATGGGCGACACGCCGTCGGCGACCGGCGTCACGACTACTCAGGCGTCGACCCAAAAGTGCGTCTCTCCAAGGAATGTCGCGCAGCCAAGCTTGCGTCGCCGCTGCACCCCGTGTGCACACGTCACCAAAAAGCAGCAGCCCGGATCCTGACGGCCTTTTCTTGAAGCCTCCATTCCAAACAACCCCCGGGCGCGCCCGAAGGGCACCCGCTGTTGCTGTATTTGTTGCGGCAGCGGCCGCAGGCTGAAATCACGTGACCCGCATGGGGCATCCTTCGTGGCCCACAGGCAGAGGTTGTCCCGCAATGGAGGACCAGACATGGGTGGACAGGAAGATCAATTCGTCGGCACGGCGAAGGAGTTTCAAGGCAAGGTCACCGGCGACGCCAACAGGGAAAACGAGGGCAAGGTTCAGAACGCCCAAGGAAAGGTCGAGAAGACCGCTGAAGACGCCGTCGATGGCGCTAAGGATGCCGCGCAGGCAGTTGGGGACAAACTGGCCGGGCGTTGATGCCGTCGTCAACGCCGATTAGCCCACCATTAGCCCGACACAGGCGAGTGCGCAGTACCTCAGCTACGTCGGGTGGCATTCATTCACGCCGATCGACCACGACGGCTGTCCCATGCACGGCTGTTACGGCGACCACGCTACCTCTAGGAGGCACGGACGACATGGCTCGGAAACGACGTTTGAAAAAGCTGGAGAAGAAGGTCTCCGGACTCGTGAAGAGCGTGTCCCGTCTCGAGCGCGACAGCCGCAGGGCGGTCCCTCGTGTCGTCGGCGGTCCGGCGAAGCGTGCCGGCTCCGTGAAGCGCACCGATACACGCAAGCCTCCGTTGGCAAAGCGGACGACCGGCCGTCACGCGACGACAACGCGCAAGTCGACCGGCAAGCGTGCCCCGACGGCTCGCAAGTCAACCGGCACGCGAGCGAAGCTCTCTGGCGGGGGCGCGCTTCGCCGTCTGCCTTCTTAGGTGGCTCAGGGTTCGGCGCGTTCTCGGTGTGAACGCACGGAGACTAAATCCCGACGCGGCGCTCGGCTTCCGCTGAAGGCGGCACGCGGATTTGACGCCAGGGTGGTTGCGACCGCTGTCGAGCGTGGCGGATCCCGCCTTACGGAGGACGGGTGGTTGATGCGGCTTAGCGTGACCGGTCGTGTCATCTGCACGCACCACACCGATCGCGGTGGAGGGTGGGGCAAGCCGAGTCGGCACGCGGACGTTGGTGAACGTAACGGAGTGGGCTGTCAGGTCTGCGCTTGCTCCCTCACGGCCCCACGCGACGAAACCGATCGTTCACTCGCCGCGCGCGACGACCGCGGTGGCGTCGCGGCTGAGCTGGCGGCGGAAGTCGTGCCACGCGTCACCTGGCCTTCGCCTCGTCGCGAGCGGATCTCCCACGAGCCGAAGGTCGTAAACGAGATACAGGCGTGATGCCACCACTCGACCGAGGTCGCTGGGTCGTCCGGTTCGTGGCAAAACGACCCGACTACCACCTGCTCGGTGCGCCCCCTCTCCAGAAGCGGCATGCGCCGATTCTGGCAGACGCCTTAGCGACAGAGGTTGAGTGCGTTGGGGCTGCAGCGAAAATGACGGCTAAAGTTAGTCGACTCTCGACGCCATTGGCACTAGGGGAGCCCCGCCCGCGCGACGTCATTGCAGAACTGGCCGATTTGTACAATCTGACAGACGAAGAGCGGGCTCAGATGCTTCCGAGCGGCCGAGTTGGCCGACGGCCGGCCGCCACGGCAGAGGGGAGCACATCGCCCCGAAAGCCGCGGCTCAGCGAGGGCTGATCACCGGACCGTTCACGATCACCGCCGGGGGTTCTTTTTGTGACTACGTGTGGTCGCGTATCGACTCGGACCCCCGTGCCTGGAAACTACGTGCGCCGACCAGCCCCTGCGGCCCGAGAGGTCAAACTTGAGGCACTCTCTCACGCAGCTGCAGCAAAGCGGTACGAGAAATCAACCCCACCGATTGTAGTGGTACTCGCGCGGGAGACCCCCGTCTCCCGCCGCCCCGTCCATCAGATGTCCATGAGACGTCGACGCCGCGCCTGAGACGGTCATCAATCATCGGTCCGGCGTGCCGGCACCCAACGTTTCCAACCGAACTTGGCGTCAACGATCGCTATCAAGCATGGGAGCCGCGGCTCACGGGTTCTCTTACGGTGCGTGACGAATGTGTGAAAGGGTCGAGGGATACGGTCGAGACACCCTGCTCTCCCGTTCATGGCCCTGGCGGCCAACTGCTTGTAAGCGAGAGCAGCCCGTGACGCAGACGACCACTCCAGACCAATCGCTCGGGCGGGGATACCGCTGACACAGAAACGTCGGCACCGTCGCCAGTTCGCGCGCCTGTCGGCAACACCGAGGTTCAAACAGCCGCATCGGGATGACGCGATGGTGAGTCATCGTTAGGAGGCCTGGAGTTCCACGTGCACCGCGTGTCTGGGCGAGCCCACCCTCGATCGCTTTCGCCGTGGTGGCTAAGGTCGACGTCGTTACGTTTACGATCGACGCGGTGACAAAGCCTGAACGTCACGGTTCGGGCGCATGCCCCGGTCCATGATCGTCGCCATGAGGCTCCAGGAATAATGCTGCACACATCTTGAGCCGCGCTGATCTCAAAACGCCGCCCGGGGCCCCCCCGGACCACCCGAGGGTTCTCAGCTGGTTTGGCGTCTCGTCTCTTGCCATGGGTGGAAGCAATCAGAGCCTGTTTCTGCTTGGAGCACTCTTGGCAGCCCAGGGCAGCGCCGCGATCCCCCTCTTGATTCTGGGTCTCATGCTCAGTTGGGCTGCGGCCCCCGGCTGGATCGAACTGTGCCTCATGTGGCCAAAACGAGTAGGTGGCATCGCAGCGACGTGCGCCGAGGCGTTCCGACCGTACAGCCCTGTCCTCGCCAACCTCACCGGGGTCTGCTACTGGTGGGGGTGGGTGCCAACCTGCGGGTTGACGGCGATCCTCTCTGCGTCGGCGATCCACCAGTGGTACCTGCCCCACGTGCCGGTCACGCTGCTTGCCGGCCTCATCGTGGTCGCGTTCACGATCGTCAACCTCTGCGGTGTGCGTTGGGTCGCTCGCGTGGCGATGCCGCTGGCGATTGTTTCGGCAACGCTGGCCTTCATGTCGTGTCTGATCCCGACACTCACCGGCAACGTCGATTGGCAACGTGCCGCGTCCTGGCATCTGATCACTCCGTTCAACGGGATCTTTGGCAGCCTAACCAGTGCCATGGCAGGTCTGTACTTGATTGGCTTTGCCGCCCCGGCGTTCGAGGCGGCTTTGTGCCATGTCGGCGAGATGCGCGATCCCGTGCGCGATCTGCCTCGCGCCGTCTTCGCCAGCGGAGTGATGGCCGGCGTCTACTTCCTGCTCATCCCGGTCATCTGGCTGGGTGTCTTTGGTCCCGAGGCGCTCCAACAGGATCTCGCAAGCACATTGGGACCGCTCTTCGCGCCCCTCGTTGGGAGCGCGGCGAAAGGGTTCGCCGTGTGGTTCATGGTCACGAACATGTTTCATGGAACGCTGCAACCGCTTGCGGGAGCGTCGCGAACCTTGGCGCAACTGTCCGAGGACGGACTGCTCCCGCGCATTCTCGCCCACCGGATCCGCAGGACTGATGCACCATTGGTCGCGACCGTGCTCACTGCTTCGGTCGCGGTCGCCTTCCTCATTGGCGGAGATCCCACCTGGGTGATCGCCGCGGCAAACCTCACGTACCTGATCGGGATCGCGCTTCCCAGCCTGGCGGTGTGGCTGTTGCGCAGGAACTCGCCAGAGTTACTCCGGCCATGGCGCGCGCTACGCGGGACGATCGTACTCGGACTGGTCGCCGCCGCGATGTGGGGCATGTCGACTGTCCTTGGGTTCCAGCAGTTCGGGCTTCCAACGGTCATCGTTGGTGTCAGCCTCGCCTATTCCGGTTCGATCTTCTACGCATGGCGCGTCTTATCCGACCGTCGCCGGGCGGGCCTCCCCTTCAGCCTACGTTCCATGCATCTGAAGCTCACTGGCGCGATGCTCGCAGTCCTCACGCTGGATGGCATCGGATACCTCCTCGCGCTGAGCGCCATCACGCGTGCAGACGCTGCCCTCATCACGTCGCTTCAGGATCTCTTCGTTGTGGTCGCTCTGTTGACCATCACAGTTGGGCTCGTGCTTCCCGGCGTGATTGCCCACGCGACGGGAGAGGTTGCCCATGCCGCCGACCGTCTCGCGACGGGGACACTCGCAAGCTTGACCGAAGCGATGGAAGCACTTGCAGAAGGCCGAATCGACGAGGCGCGTGTCGACATGGATACAACGCCGGTCGTGGTACACGCCAGGGACGAGATCGGCGCATTGGCGGTGAGCTTCAACATCATGCAGTCTGAAGTTGCCCGAGCCGCCTTGGCGCTTGACCATGCGAGAGAAGAGCTGCGAGATCACCGTGACAATCTTGAGCGACTGGTCGTGATCCGCACGGAGGCGCTGGCGGAGAGCAACAGGGATCTTGACGGAGCCCGGCGCGAAGCCGTGGCACGAGAAGCCAACTTCCGCATGCTGTTCGAGGGAAACCCGCAGCCGATGTGGGTCTATCACCCGACGACCCTTCGCTTCCTCGCTGTCAATCAGGCGGCGATCGCTCAGTACGGATGGTCTCGCAACGAATTCCTCGCGATGGACATCTCGAGTATCAGACCAGACGATGAGAAACCGCGGTTCGCTGCATCGGAGCGCCAGGTGCATGTGCGCGACGACTCCGCCGGTACCTGGCGACACCTGCTGCGCAGCGGAGAGATCATCGACGTCGAAGTCTCAGTCACCGATCAGATCTTTGACATGCAACCCGCGCGTCTCGTGCTAGCCCAGGATGTCACGGCCCACACGACCTTGGAGCGCACCCTCGCCGAGGTGAACGAACAGCGCCGCGCCTTGTTGACACGGGTTGTGACCGCGCAAGAAGAGGAACGACAGAGTATCGCAGCCGACATTCATGACGATGCCGTGCAGGTTATGACTGCCGCCAAGATGCGACTCGACATGCTGGCATCCGGGCTCGGCGATCCGAGACAGCAGGCAACAGTGCGTGAACTGAGTGCCGTGGTGGGCCTGTCGATGCACAGGCTTCGTCACCTCCTCTTCGCGCTTGCTCCACCGGCTCTCGAGCGGCATGGACTTGGTGTCGCGCTGAAAGAACTCCTCAGGGAATCAGAAGACGGCGAGATCAGCGCCTGCCTGGACCTGGATCTCAAGAGGCAACCCGACAAGGACTCAGCGCTCATCGTGTACCGGATTGTGCAAGAGGCATTAGTCAACGTACGCAAACATGCGCGGGCCACGGAGATCGTTGTCTCGACCCGGTCCACGAATGAGGGCTTATTCGTCACCGTCACCGACAACGGGCGTGGCTTTACACCCGAGGCGCAATTACAACAACCCGCGCATGGACACCTCGGCCTCGCCGCCATGCACGAACGCGCGCGCATGGCCGGCGGCACCTGCGAGGTGACGTCCGCGCCGAACCAAGGCACGGTTGTGACGTGCTGGGTGCCCCTGCCTGTGGCCCGAGAGAGACCAGAGGAGGTCGGCGCGGTCGAAGCAAAAGTGTGATTACCGTTCTGATCGCAGACGATGAACCAGTCATTCGTAACGTTCTCGTTGATGTTGTGAACGAGGCGCCAGACTGCGCAGTCGCCGCGATTGCGGCGGACGCGGTGGAGGCGATCGCCCGCGCCGCCGAAATGCAGCCGGATGTGGCCATCATAGATGTAAGGATGCCCGGAGGCGGAGGTGAGGTTGCGGCTGCTGGGATTCGTGAGTCCTCGCCTCATACGCATGTGCTTGCGTTTTCCGCACACGGAGATCGCGAGACGGTACTCCGCATTCTGCACGCCGGGGCGTCCGGGTACATCGTCAAAGGGGCTTCTCCGAGTGAGATCATAGCTGCGATCAGAAGGGCGTCGTTCGGCGAGACTACACTCGATACAGATATCGCCGGCGATTTCGTGAACCTGTTAAACGAACAGACCAACCAGCGAGTCATGGCCACCGTAACTCAGGATCGTCGTGTCGCCGCCCTCTCTCAGGTGATCAATAATCACCGGTTGGAGATCGCTCTGCAGCCGATAGTACGGCTCAGCGGACGCGCGCTGGTCGGATTTGAGGCGCTGGCACGCATTGATGTGCCGCCGATTCAGGGACCCGACTTTTGGTTCGCAGAGGCCGAGAGGGCTGGCATGCGAGTGGAGCTGGAGATGTGCGCGGTGGCGTGTGCGTTGCAGCGGCTGATATCCCTGCCCTCAGACACATATCTCGCCATCAACGCATCTCCGATCACCGTGTTGACCGGGAAGCTGGCTCAGGTCATTCCCTCCGAGGAGCTTTACCGCATTGTGTTGGAGATTACGGAACATACGCCGGTGTCTGACTACAGCGCCCTGAACGCGGCACTGTTGCCTTTACGCAAGCGTGGGATGCGGGTTGCGATCGATGATGCCGGTGCGGGTTTTGCCAGCTTGCGCCATGTAATTCAGCTCCATCCGGAGATCATCAAACTCGATCGGTCACTGGTGGACGGCATCGACACTCATCCGTCACAGATGGCGGTGGTCAAGGGCCTGATCAGCTCGGCCTCGCAGATGGGTGCGGCGATTGTTGCAGAGGGGATCGAGACCGTTCAGGAACTTGAGGTCTTGGACGCCATGGGAGCCGAGTTTGGGCAAGGCTACCTTCTTGGCCGCCCGTCGGTTCAACTCGACGCACCATTGCAACTGAGACGGGCCTCGGGGTGAGCTAGCACGTGGAGAACGCGGGAGGCGAGGCGCGACTACGCGACCTCGACATCTCACCAGGCTGGGTGGGATGAACCGGCTCGGCGATCATCGCCCGAACGCGAATGCAGCCGCATCGCTCCATTCCCGAGACCCTACCTCCTCACGCAGCGGCACCGAACCGATATGAGAAATCAACTCCGCCAGACGTAGTGGTACTGGCGCGGGAGACCCCCGTCTCCCGCTGCCATAGCCAGTTTCGATCGCGTTCGGCTCAGCCTGGATTGCGGCCTAAGTAGCCTGAAAGTTGAATTCGGTTGGAATCCCTACGAGCGTCGGTCGGCCATTTGGCTCACCCGGCCACGACCCGCTTGATTTCGCCGGCTTTAGGGGGGCCGAGGTCCCAAGAACCGATGCCTAGTACACGCAGTCGATCGTCAAGGCGAACGCCAACGCGATCGTCGGCTTCGCCGCCCCGAAGTTTCGCGGGTTGACCACGACGAATCTCCATCGCTCAATAGTGGTGCCGGCAGGCAGTTGATGAGCGTTGAAGGGCGGAGGAGACCGGTAGTACCGTGGAAGCGTGAGGGTTCAGATGCGTGTGGTTTCCTGGAACGTCGCCTATCGGGTCGGCCACGCCCCACTCCAGGCTGCGTTCCTTGCAGGCCTCAGCCCGCCAGCGGATCTGATCTCTTCCAGGAAGTGAACCGCCGCGTGATCGACTCGCTCTGCGAGACGGCAGGAATGGGGTGGGTTCGATGCTCTATCGACGTCCGAGAGGCCGACACACTCGATACGCCGGTGCGTCGCCGCGGGTAGCGATCGCAGGCCGGACAGGCGAGTGCCGATCCGCTGTGGTTCTCGATTCTGGACCCCTCCCCGAGCAAGTGCTGACAGCACTCGTTGATATCGGCGGGATCGAGGTGACTGTTGCCTCGTACCACGCTCCTCCCGGCGTGACGTGGTTCGAGAAGAAGCCGGCGCAGGCGGTCGCATTCGCACAGCAACTCGCCGCGGTCGTGGGTCCAGTGCTGTTCGGCGCCGACGCCAACACGCCGCGCGTCGACGCGATCGACTTTGCCTTGACGCGAACGCACTGGCACACGGGCGCAAGGAAACTGAAGGGAGCGCCTGGTGACGACCTCCTGTTCGGCCCTGAGAAGATCCACTGGCTCGATGATGGCCTTCGACGGTATCTCGAAACACACCCTGCAGAGCTCTCCAAGCTCCAGGCAGACCGGCCTGAGGGTCCACTTGCGGTGTCCTACCGCACCGGCAAGCGTAAGGCCCACCCGGGCACCGACCGGCGGTTCGATTCCATCTGGGTCAGCAATCACTTCGCCGTCGACGCCATTGCCTATCCGTATGACGCCAGCATCGCCGCAGGCAGCGACCACGCGGCGGTGGTCGCCGACCTCTCGATGGGGTAGGTGGCCGACGAAGCCTCAGGCGGCCTTCGAACCTGAGCCGTGTCTGTTGTGCGATCGGAATCGCTGGTGGCGAGGTGTCGAGTCAGAGTGGCGAACCAGCTAGTTTGTACGGCTCCAGGTCATGCGCAAACGTCGAGCTCGTTCGCGGAATGCATTCTCGCCACCTTCGAGGATCTGACAGACAGCAGCGGGGATGGAGGCGGACTCCAATCCACCCGACAGGTAGGTAAGTTCAGGCAATGCGGCCAGCTCGAGCTTGCCGCGCTTTGCAATGATCACCTGATCAACGTCACTATTGACAACCAGATTGGCATTGTGGGTGACCATAATTACCTGGCGGCGTTCGCTAGCACTCCGAAACAACTCCACCAGCTCTGTGTACACGGATTCGGGATCTAGATTCTCCTCCGGTTGGTCGATGATCAGTGGGATCGTTTCTTCCTGATCGACGGCGAGATAGAGGAGGAGGAGCACGATGCCGCGGGTCCCGGGTGACAGCCGCTGGATGTCGACCCCGTCGTATTCCAGCGAATAGCTCAGGGTGACGTGGCTGGCGTCATATAGCCATGCAGCAACGCCGCGTTCCCAATGCCGGTAGGCCTCTCGGTCTGCGCGATCAACATTTCCTTGCTGGCGCAAATCGCGACTGTGCTCAGCGGCAAACGCCTGAATGGCTGCCGCGGCTGTGGCACCATCTCCTGTTCGCCACGCGCCCAGTAGTCCCGTGCTCGCCAACCGCGCGAGTTCGCCGCGTCCCCGAAATGCGCCGTCCTTTCTTAGATCAAGGAAACGTTCACCGGTGACTGCCCATGAGTCGACGTCGACCATCCGTTTCACCGAAAAGCGCAGCTTCGCAACGGACTGACTGCTCTCGGCCATGATTCGGCTCAACGGGCCGTAAAGGTCATCGAGTTCGTGTTGTTCTTCGAGCAGCGCGTCGAAGTACGCACCGTAGTGACGCTCGCGTCGAATGTTGAGGTCTGAAATGATGGCGTCAGCTGCTTCCGCATCAACGATCTGCTTCCCAAGCTGCCCGAGCCTTGTGCGGACCAGGCCGATCTGCTCCGCCACCCAGTTGAGTCGCTTCGTCCGCACTGCGTCGATACCGATGAGCCTCTGAATTCGGTCGCGGTCCGCCGTGAGCACCCTCACCGTCTGAGCAGCAAGTTCGTCATCGCTCAGAGCATCCAGAGTCGCGCTGGGGTCAGCGGCTTCAGCGCCACCGAGGACCGACACGTGCGCAGCTAGTGCCGCGACGTCACCTGCGAAACGGATCTCAAACTTCTGCCAGGCAGCCTCATCGAGATGACTGGCATTGTATGTGTCGCGTCGTTGGGCCTGCAGTCGTGGGAACTCCGTTTCGCGCGCAGAGCGAACGTCAGCAATTAGCCTCTCGATCGCCTTGAGCTTGATGGCGGCATGCTGTGCTTCCTGTTGACGCTTGGCGAGCGCGTCGGCGATGACAGTGAATCGGGCGGCGAGTTTCTGGTCGGCAGATGCGGTTAGTTTCTCGGCTTCCGATTGCAGCTCGGCGAGCCTTTTGGTGGCGTCCGTATGCTCTGTGCGGTGGCCGGCGAGCCCGTCTTTGCGAATCCGTTGGTCTACGATTTGTTCGCTGAGTTCGACGATTGCGGCGGTTTCGGTCTCTTGGCGCGCTCTTGCCGATTCCAGCCGGGCATCCAGGAGATCGTGGAAACAAGTGGTCCCCAGCCGCTCGTCGACTGGCCACGTGTTGAAGACAACGCGCTCGACTTCCCGAATCAGCTGATCCGAGATTCCGTCTGCGGCGCACAACTTCTCCACGAACTGCTGGCTGAGATAGCGGACAGTGGCGCCGCCATCGTCGGATGCACCGTCCGGGCTCGCGCAATCTTGTTCAGTTCGAGCGCCGTGGGTCCACTCAGCTGTGGCTGTGCTGCCGGCAAGCAAGTCACCAGCACGACGGACAAAGGAGTGCGGGTTCTCAAACGGAACCTGTGACCCGGCGCCCGTCGCAATGAGATCAGCCAGCGCCGTCTTCCCCGACCCGCGGGCACCAATGATCGCCACCAAACCGGCGTTGATCGGTAGGCTATCTTTCGGGAACCAGCCATCGGAACCCACCGAGATCGTTGATATGCGGCCGTGGGGAGTGGGGTCGGTGGGAGGATTTGGGCCGATGTGCGAACGCCCCGCCGGCTCGATGCACGCGTGACGCAGCGTGTCGAACGCGGGATCGTCCTTTATCCACATATATCGGTCACCGTCGGGAAGCCCTAGCTCGTCCGCGTTGTGCTTGTCGCTTCCATGCATACAGAGCTTTGGTGCGCCGTAACGTTCGACAATGTCAGCGAGTGATAAGGAGCCGCGGCCGAGCCAAAACTGACGCTGGTTCGGGTTGCCGTCGAAAATCACGTGCGCGAATCGCTCGATTTCCTGGCGACGAGCTTCGAAGCCCCCCTTTGGATCTCGTACACCCGATGTGCCGTCGCTGCCACCCGCCACAGCCACGACGCAATTCGTTGTAGCCCAGCCATCTGCTGTGAATCGCCCCTTCAGAGCATCGAAGCTGACTTTGAATTGGTTCACCCCTTCGCGAAGAGCCGCTGACTCCTCGAGCGACGGCTGCCTCGTGTACGCGCGTCCGAGGTCAACAAGGGACCCATGCTCCGCTCGATACCGTCTGTCGTTGTAAGGGAATTCAAGCTGCGATAGGAGGTCATCCATGGCGTCGACCTGATCAGCGGCGCAGAGAAGATGAAGGTTGACCGGGTGATTCTTTGCTGTTATGACGTCAAAGCGGAGTTCCACGTTTACGATAAGGCTGCGGATCGACGCGCCCGCACCCTGGCGTCCAGATCCGCGAGATCACGGCTCGCGCTTTTCGCCCTTGAGCTCGGCGCTTGATCACCGACCTACGGCCCGATGGTCCTACGGGCGTTGTCGAGGTCAGCGAGCGCGGCCTCCAATAGAGCCCGCGCCCGATGGACTCCTAGCGCATATGGCGCTGGAGGCTGCGCCCTGGAGACGACCTCGTCAAGGAGAGCCAACCGGGCGTGAGTGTCCGCGACCCTCGCACGGCAGTCGACGAGCGCGGACCGGTCGCGATCGACGGATTCGGGTTCAAGCAACGAGACCCCTCACAGTATAGAGATGCGTGGCAGTATAGCGAACGCCTGTTCGGAGCGCAGACGCGCTACTGGTCGGCGTACGAACGCCTACTGTCGGTGGCATCCAGATGCCCTCCGCGCCGAAGCTTGCGATCGGACAGCCGAGACTTCAAGACGACAGAGCCCTGCCGAGTGTCCTCTCGCCGGACCGCCGACCGCCGCATCCACGTGGCGCGTGGAGGCGCTGGGCCAATACTGGGCCAATACCTCTGTCCAATTACGGCGTCACGTGGCGCTTCCTGGCCGCTCCCTCGAGTTCGGACGCCGCTTCTTCCGATCGTTCTGAGCAAGCTTAGGAGGGTTCGATTCCCTTCGTCGGCCTTCTTGTGATCGCGCCTGTGATGGGTCGCACGGACTTTTGGTCATGGGGATGCATTGCCCGCGACCATTTCAACGATCCCTGGCGGTGTGGCGCGAACGCGATGGGCTCGCCTCGAGGCCAGTTAGCGTCGAGCCTTACGCTTCGTCGCGAGGGCAGCTACGTCGCGCTCGCGCAGGATGTAGCGTTCGGCCGGCCTCCGCGCCCGAAGCTTTCCGGCATAGATGTAGTTGTATATCGTCTGGGTGGAGACGCCCAGTACGTCTGCGGCTTCAGCAACCGTCATGACTTTAGATACCCCTCTTCTTAGTGATCAGTTTGCAAGTATGCCATCTGCCAAATCACCCGGAGACGGTACGGACACGGTCCCTGCCGCTCTCTGCCAGCCCACATTCGGTTCCATTGGGTGGTCGGCGCCGCTCGGTCGACCTTCCGACGTCAGATGACCTAAATCCAGGCTACTGGATGGCCGGATGGTAACCCGCCGACGGGTACTTGGAAGCGCTCGAAAATGCGGGTGGATATACATCTAGAGGCGGTTATCGCGCACGCTCGAATTCAAAATCGGACTGGCACCTTCCCAAGGTTGAGGCTGCGGGTTCGAGCCCGGTCTCCCGCTGCTCGAATACAAATACGCCAGATTTGGTCGGGATCGGGTCAGCCTTGATTGCGGCCTAAATAGCCTGAAGGCGGAATGGGATCGCCGGGTGTCCGACGAGCTGACGTGGAGGCCTTCACCACGGAACACAGGTAGCGGTTACACGAGGTCTTGGCCAGAGTCGCCTGGATGTCGGGGAAGATGGATAAGATCGTGGGCGCTGCCGAGCGACTTGGGCGAGAATGGCCGGATGGTGGTGACTATTTACGGTGTGTGCGCCCTGACCTTCATGATGGCTATGTACGCACTTGAGCGGCGCGGGCGCACGTTCGTCCTAGCGTTTGCGGTGGGTTGCCTGCTGTCCAGCATTTACGGTTTTCTTTCGGGAGCTTGGCCGTTCGGAGTCATCGAGGTCGTCTGGGCGACCATTGCCGTATGGCGGTTCCGACGGCCGATTGCCAACTGACCGCTGTCGCGCGGGGGCTGCTCGTTCACGAGAGAGCGTGAGTGATGAGACGGCGGGGATTGTCATCTTCGTATCGCCACGGATCGACGTGGATGATCACCTCGGCGAGACGGGAGATCTTATGAAGGAGCCGTGCTGCACGGCTTCGGCGATGTCAAGTCGACCGCAAGGATCTGGCAGGAGCACCTGCGCAATCACGGCGGTCGCAGGCGCCGAACTGCCCATCAACGCGGGTCGCCTGTGGGCGCGGCACACCATGTGACCCGTCGTGCGATAGCGCACCGAGATGGCCGGCGGTTGTGCTGATCGGACTCCGCGAGGTGGCGTCAGTGCATCGTCGCCATGATGAGGAGGAGGCCGCCAAGCACACCGATGACCACGCCCCAGGGTTGTGCTCGTGGCCACCGCAACAGCAACGCAAACACCAGAATGGCGATGACCACCTCGATCGGACCGACGAACGCCACCGCGGCCAAGCTGACGCAGGCAGACGCAATCAAGCCGACGGCCGCGACCACAACGCCGTCGAGTTCCGCACGTAACCCTGGACGAGTCTGGGTCACTCTCATCACCACACTCACCATGGGTGCGTAGACCAGTGATGGAGCAAAGATCGCGACAGCGGCGAGAACGCCACCGGGTATGCCCGCAATCTGAACGCCGAGGAAGGCAGCGACGGCGAACACTGGTCCGGGCGTGACTTGCGAGAGCGCGAATGCATCGGCAACCTGGCGCTCGGTCAGATGAAAGGTGCCGCCGACCAAGTCCGCATGGAGGAAGGGAAGCAGGGCATAGCCGCTTCCGAATGCAACGGCACCGATCTTAAGAAAGGTGAGGCTCAGGGGCAACAAGCCAGCGGCGAGTGTCGGTCCATGGATCGCCGCCAGCCACGGCATCCCGCTCGTGACCCGTCCAGACCCCGCATGCTGCCCATGTTTCGCGTTGCGAAGCAGCCATGCGCAGTAGGCAGGAACCCCTCCGCCGGCGAGCACGGCGAGCGGGTTCACCCCAAGGAGCCCCGCCGCCAGGGCCGCCGCCGCAATCGCGAGTTCCACAATTCCCCGCCGCCCCAACGCCGAGAGATCCACGGCAGCCCGCGCAACAATCCCGACGACGGCGGCGTCGATTCCGAGCAACACGAGTTGAACCTGTGCACTGGAACCGAAGTGGATGTAGAGCTCGGCGAGACCCAGCATGACGAGCACAGCAGGACCAATGAACAACAGCGCGGTCAGCAGCATTCCGGCAACTCCGGCTCTGCGCAGGCCGAGCAACAACGCGAGCTGAGTCGACGATGGACCTGGTACGAGCTTGCAGGCTGCGAAGAGGCGGGCGAACTCAGATCGTTCGACCCAGTGCCGTTTGAGAACAATCTCACGCTCCATGAGTGCGACGTGGACAGCGGGACCGCCAATTGCACGCCACCCCAAGGGAGCGAAGACGGCGGCTACGGACCGGAGGTCATGCGTCTTCCGAGCGTCAGGCACAGCGATATTGTCCTTGCTCGGAGACGCCAGAGCGACAGAAGGGCTGGTCTTGGTGCCGTCCTTCTTTCGCAAGCCCCACCGACGAAGGCCGTGCCTACTGTCCCAGCGTTGTCAACCGATGTCGAAACTCATCCTCGTCGATCTCACCGCGTGCAAACCGCTCCTCAAGAACCGACCGCGCATTGCTCGTCACAGTCTGCCTGAGGGACTGACCGCCAGCGACATGTAGATCAGGGCAACGACGATGGCCGCGATCACCAGCACTGGAATCAGCAGGCGATGAGCACCATTCACCAGTCGGTGACGATGGCCGGATCAACGTGTTGCGCCGGATCGTACTCTGCGGGCGTGGATGGACCACGCGCGAAGAACTTGATCGGCGGTGGCCGCCGAAGGGTACTTGACAGCGCTCGAAAGGGGGGTGCTATACATCTAGTGAATGCCACATTGGCGGCTCGGCGTCACCACCTCACGCGTCGCGTTCAGCCCTGACCACCACAAACGCCCCCGCTCCGTGTCCGGGGCGGCTCGGTTGAATTGCAGCGATCTCGTCGAGCGGCGTGAAGATGGTCTGTCGGAATCGCAGATGCCCAAACCGCGCCTGCCTGACCCGATCAGAAACCTCGCGAGCGGAGAAGAAGGTGGCTTCCCGATAGAAGACGTTGGCCGCTCGGTGCGCCTCGTATTCGCGACCCAAGAGACTCTCCCGGTCGATGAAGCCGATGACGAGATGGCCCCTTGCCCGGAGCACTCGATTTGCCTCGTTCAACGAGCCCGGAAGGTCATCGACGAAGCAGATCGTGGTCACCATCAGCACGACGTCGAAGGATTCCTCGGGGAAGGGGAGTCGCTCAGCGACTCCGTCGATCGCATCGACGCCACGCTGCCGAGCCAGCAAGCGCATCCGTTCCGAAGGCTCGACACCCCGAGCGATGCCCAGCGGCGCGGCGAAACGGCCACTCCCTACCCCGACCTCGAGCCCTCGGCCCGGCGGGAGCATCTGCCTGAGCGCGAGCACCTCTGACTCGTAGGCGAGCGGGTTCCGCTCAAACCAGGACTCGTAGCGCTCAGTGTGCCCTTCGAACGGTTCCGTCCTAGGCATGGACCACGCCCGATGCTTGTGACCTCAGTACGTTGCGGCCTGGAGGTTGGCCGCCCGAGCCGTCCGCAACCAGCGGCGGTTGTGGCCGAGGTGCAGGTCTCAGCGGCGAAGGGCTTCGCGGCTGAGGGGATTCGGTCGATCCGATCAGCATGCCGATCCGCCGCTTTCCTACCATGGCACCGCTCCCAGGTCATGCGAGATCGTCCGGGCAGCCGCGCGGATATAGGAGACAAGTTCGGTGCGCGGCTCGGTGCCCTCGCAGATCCTTTCAATCGGGCCCGCGATGGCGATGGCGCCAACCACGACACCACGCCGATCGTGAATAGGAGCGGCACACGAGACCTCGCCGTTTACGAGCTCATGCGCCGATGACGCCCAGCCCTGCTCACGTACCTGAGCGAGCTCGGTGATCAGCCGTCGGGGGTCGGTGATCGTGCACCTGGTGAAACGCGGCAATGTCCCTTTGCCGGCGAGGTCAGCCGCAACATATGAATGGTGCGCGAGCAGGACCTTGCCCATCGCGGTCGCGTGGATCGGCAGCAGTGCGCCGACCTCCAGCGCCTGGGGACTGTTGTCAGGACGGAAGACGTGATGCACGAGGAGCACTTGACCATCATGCAGAGTGCCGAGATGGACACTCTCGTTGGTGCGCGCGGCGAGCCGGTCCGCCCAGTTCAGCGCTCGCGCCCGCAACTCGTTACCGTCGAGGTAGCTGCTGCCCAGATGCAGCAGCGCCGCGCCTATCCGATACTTCCCCGACTCGGGATCTTGTTCGACGAATCCGACTGACAACAGCGTCCGGAGGATTCCGTACACCGTCCCCTTTGGAAGACGCAGCTCTCCCGCCAGGTCGGCCAGGCTGAGCCGGCGTGTGCGCCCCGAGAGGAGCCGAAGGATGGCGGCTGCTCGCTCGATCGATTGGATCGGCCTGGGCACGGTCTATCGCGACAGCACGACGAACAGGAACCCTCGGCGAGATGTTGCTCGCGCGAGGCTGATTCCGAGTCTCCTCGATGAGATATGCGATGGCGTGGTCACGGCAGCGGGGCGGCGGTCCCCTCGTGTGCCGGGAGGGAAGCAGTGCGCGGCGTTCCAGCTGACCCGATCGGATGGTTGCCAACGCGCGTGTGTGTCTCATACATCCGCACCGCGACGACGACACCGGAGGCACCGGTGATGGCAGCCACCGTCCAGATCGCCTCCGCGACTCCGAACAGGTCGGCGATGCCACCGGCCAGGAGCGCCCCGACGGCGAACCCGCCGTCGCGCCACAGCCGGTAGACGCCGACCGACCGGGCGCGCCAGGCCGGATGGGCGACATCACCGATTGCGGCCAGGAGTGTCGGATACACCATGGCGGTCCCGACTCCGAGCAGCACCGCGCCGATCGCCCAGAGCGCGAAGCCGCTGCCGGCGGCGATGAGTGCGATGGCACCCGCCTGCACCCACATGCCGCCGGCGATGAGCCACTTGCGGCCGAGGCGGTCGGAGAGCGCACCGGTGACCAGCTGCCCGAGCCCCCAGACCGCGGGGTACAGGGCAGCGAGTGTCCCGATGGCGGCGATGGACAGCCCGGCGCGGGCGAAGTACAGAGGAAACAGTCCCCACGCCATGCCGTCGTTGGCGTTGTTGACCATCCCCGCCTGGCACACCGCGCTCAGCCCCCGCTCCTTGAAGCTGGTGAGCAGGAATACCTGCTTCGTCGACAAGGCCCCGTGCAACTCCCCCGACCGGACCACATGCTGACTGGCCTCGCGCCGGGCATGCCCGCGGGTCTCGCGGACGAAGAGGGTCGAGAGGCCGAGCCCCAGTCCTGCGTAGGCGATGCCCAGGTAGAAGGGCACGGGCCGGAGCCCGTAGTGGGCCGCCAGGAAACCGGTCGCCAGCGCAGTCGCGGCCAGGGCGCCGTAGCCGGACGCCTCGTTGAGACCCATGGCGAGACCGCGACGCGCGGGACCGGCCAGGTCGATCTTCATGATCACGGTAGTCGACCAGGTGAGCCCCTGATTGACGCCGAGGAGCACATTGGCGCCGATGATCCACCACCACGACGGCGCCCAGATGAGCAGCAGCGGTACCGGCGCCCCGACCAGCCAGCCCGCGACCAGCACAGGCTTGCGTCCCACACGGTCGGACAGGGTCCCGGCGAAGAAGTTGGTTACTGCCTTGACCGCCCCGAACGCGACGATGAAGGTGAGTGCGGCGGTGAACGCCTCGAGGTGAAAGACCTGCTGGCCGAGGAGCGGGAGGACGGTGCGCTCCTGGCCGAGCATGCCCCCGACCAGTGCGTTGACGCCGACGAGTAACGAGAACTGGCCAAGATTGGCACGAATGCCGAGGCGGAAACCGCCCGCGCCGTCGAGGCTCATGGACTGATCTCCAAGCGGTTGGCGGGCATGGCCGCCCAGTCGTCCGGCCCTCCGACCACGACCGAGAGACCCGTGCGCCCGGTTCGCTCGAGGACGCTTGCCCCGGTCATCGCCCGCTCGCCATGGCCGCACATCACCGCCAGCGGCCCAGGCTCAAGGTCGATCGCCGCCGCGAGGCTGCCGAGCTCAACCGAGACTGCGCCGGGGACGTGGCCGACGCGATATTCGGCATCTTGGCGGACATCGAGCAGCGGTACCTCAGGCAGATCACGCACGTCGACGAGTGACAGGCGTTGCTCCTGGAAGCCGGCGGCGCGCCAGGCGGCCACGCCGCCGTCCAGCTCGCCGACAAGGTGCTCGTACCCGACCTTGAGCGCCTGCTGGACGAGGTCGTCGAAGACCCTCGCCGCAACGAGCGCGACCGTCTGCTCGCGNNGTCGCGGTCCTGATCCGCATCGAGGATGGCGATGATGGGGCGATCCGGTGATACGAGCCAGCCCAACCAGCTGGCGAAGGCGGGGCGCAGCGCGATGGAGAGCGAGCCGGGAATATGCCCGGCGGCATACGCGGCGATCGGGCGAACATCGACGACCTCTGCGCCTTCGCCCATGCGCTGGCGCACCGCCGCGGCGGTGAGTCGCGGGAGGGTCGGGGTGTGTCCGTACACGCGAGGGCCGCACCGGTTGACTGCGCGGAGGCGGAGAAAGTACGGCGGGTAGGTGCCGAGGCCGCTGAGCAGCAGCTCGACAAACGCGTCCTCGTCGGGAGCGGCGAGCAGTGGGTTACTGGCCCGCTCGCGTCCAATCGTCGTGGTTCGCTCCCCGCCGGCGGGGCCCGAACAGAAGGACCCGGCGCCATGGGTTGGATAGACAGGCAGGTCGTCGGGAAGGGACAGAAGCCGGTCCCGGATTGAGTGGTACATCGCCCGCCCCAGCTCCTCGGTGCGATCCGGGCTGATGAGGTCAGTCCGGGCCACGGCATCGACCAGCAGCGATCCGCCGGTGAAGAGGGCAACGGCTCGGTCGCCGTCGAGGAGCAGGTAGGTAAGGTGCTCGGGCGTGTGCCCAGGCGTCGCGAGAGCGCGCAGGGTCAGCCCGCCGAAATCGACTTCGTCGCCGTCGTCGAGGCCGCGGTGCGGAAACCTCAGCCCACCCGACGCTGAGGCCAGGACGGTGGCGCCGTCGGCCGCGAGCTCGCGACTGCCGGAGACGAAATCGGCATGCAAGTGGGTCTCGGCGGCGAAAGCAATGTGCAGTCGCCGACATCCCGCCTCGGCCAGATATGGCGATGGGTCGCGGCTGGGGTCCACGGCGAGAGCGCGACCGCCGCCGAGATCGACGAGGTAGGAGGAGTTGCCGAGACCTTCGTCGACGAATGGAACGATGAACGGCCGTGCCATGGAACCTCCTGTCTCGGCCATAACTGCTAAGATTCCAGATATTACTGGATCTATAAACCCGGAGGCAAGCGTGGACGGGCGCGAGGTCAAGGACACCCTCTACGAGCAGTTCGCACGCATCGGCAAGGCCGTGGCCAATCCCAAGCGCATCGAGCTCCTCGATCTCATCGCTCAGGGAGAGCGGAGCGTCGACGATCTCGCCGCCGGCGCCGCCATGGGCATCACCAACACCTCCAACCACCTCCAGGTGCTGCGTCAGGCGCGCTTGGTCGAGACCCGCAAAGACGGCACGCGCGTCCTCTACCGGCTCGCCAATGACACGGTATTCCGCTTCTCGGTCGCACTCCGCGATCTCGCCCGCAGCCGGCTGGCCGAGGTCGGCGAGGTCGTCCGCGATTACTTCCTCGCACGCGACGCACTCGAACCGGTGAGCCGCGAGCAACTGCTCACCCTCATGGCACAGGGCGAGGTCGTCGTGTTCGATGTGCGCCCGCCCGAGGAGTTCGACCAGGGCCACATCTCCGGCGCTGTCTCCGTGCCGCTCGACGAGCTCGAGGCGCGGCTGCGCACCCTGCCCGAGGGGACCGAGGTCGTCGCCTACTGCCGCGGCCCGTACTGCGTCCTCGCGCCCCAGGCGGTGGAGCTCCTGCGCGACCGCGGATTCCGAGCGCGCCGGCTCGAGGACGGCATGCCCGAGTGGCGGCTGGCGGGGCTGCCGGTCGCTGTCGGGCAGGCGTGACCACCATGAACGTGCTGCTCATCCGCAACCACCCGCGCTACGGGACCGAGCGAAGAGAGGTCTGACCCAATGAAAATCCTGATGATCCTGAACGACCCCCCTTATGGCACCGAACGGGTCTACAACGGTCTACGGCTAGCGACCAACCTTCTCGCCAAAGACGAGGCAGCCGACGTGTCGGTGTTCCTGCTCGGCGATTCGGCCAGCGCGGCGAAATCGGGCCAGCAGACGCCGAACGGGTACTACAACGTTGAACGCATGCTCGCAAACGCGCTACGCAAGGGTGCGACCGTGCGGGTGTGTGGCACCTGCATGGACGCCCGGGGACTCACCGACGCCGAGCTGACGGACGGAGCCACACGCAGCACCATGGATGAACTGACCGCGATGACCATCGACGCCGACAAGGTGTTGGTGTTCTAGTGGCTGCTCACAATCACGGTCCCGCTCAAACCGTGGTGGTCCTTGGCGGCGGCATCGGCGGCGTCGCGGCTGCCAACCGGCTACGCCGCCGCCTGGATCGTCGCCACCGGGTCATCCTCATCAACCGGGACCCCGACTTCACATTCGCTGCCTCGTACCTCTGGGTGATGTCCGGACGGCGCCGACCCAACCAGGTCACTCGGCCGTTGCAATCACTGCAACGTCGGGGCATCGAAGTGGTCATCGCAGACATCGAGGCCATCGACCCGGTCACCCGAACGGTCACAGCTGGTGGGAGGCAGATCGCCGCCGACCATCTGATCGTGTCACTAGGCGCGGACTATGCCACCGACAAGATTCCCGGACTGCAACGGGCGGGCGAGACCTTCGCCACGCTGACCGGGGCGCTGCGACTCGCGCCGGCCGTCAACGCCGTGACCAAGGGGCGAGTGCTGGTGGTCACAGCCGCCCCGCTATATCGCTGCCCTGCCGCCCCGTACGAGGCCGCACTGCTTATCGACGCCGCGTTGCGCCACAGAGGTGTACGGGGGAACGTCGATGTCGCGGTGCATTCTGCAGAACCCGCGCCGATGGGAGTGGCCGGAGCCAATGTGTCAGCGGCTGTCACGGCCATCCTGGCCGACCGCGGCATCGACTACCACCCGTCCCACCAGATCACCGCCGCCGAACCAGGCCGCGCCGACTTCGCGGACGGGAGGTCCGAAGCCTTCGACTTGTTGGTCTATATGCCGCCCATCCGACTCCCAGATGTGGTCGCAGCCTCAGCTCTGGCCTCAACGAGTGGCTGGATAGACGCGGATCGACAGACATTGGCCACCGTGTTTCCAGGGGTGTATGCAATTGGAGACAACACCCACCTCCCACTCAGCATCGGCAAGCCTCTCCCGCGAGCGGGAGTGTTCGCCCATGCCCAAGCGTTGGTTGTGGCCGACAACATCGCGGCTTCGATCCAGGGCGCTTCCGCGACGGCACGCTTTGATGGTCACGGCGGGTGCTACATCGAAACCGGCTTCGGCAAGGCAGGGTACGGATCTGGCGACTTCTACGCCGAACCCTCCCCGAAGGTGAACATCCGGAGGCCAGCACGCCGTTGGCACCTCGGCAAGGTTGCGTTCGAGTACAACGTCATGCGCCGGTGGTTATGACCGTCCCGACACCGCTTCTACCGAACAAGGACGTCGGGGGCTGACGACAGTGAACACGCCATCCCCCGGACCCGGCCACGGAAACCGTTTCTGCAGTATCTCCGATGGCGTCTCGGTCGACCCAGAGCCCTGTGCGTGACGCATCATCCGCGGCCGCATGAGGAAGAACATCAGCGCCATCATCAGGATCATCAGGACAGGGAGCACCCAGAACACACCGGACGCTGAGGAGCCAGCCCACCTGATCAGTCCGAGTGCAGCCAGCACGAAGATCAGCAGTCGCGTGCCAACCATCACGAGCAGCAACCCGACCACCCATTTGGCGATCTTCCCGGAGCTGTTCCTTAGCATCATCATGGTTCAGGACCCAGGACCTATGAGCACCACCGGGGCGCTTGTTTCAGCGAGCAGCACGGTTCGCGTACCGCGCATCGCCGTCGCCTCATGCCTCAGGTCGCGCCTCAGGTCGCGCGTGCTGCCCCGTTTGGGACGACAGGGTCGCTGATCTGCGCTGAAACTCCTCTTGGTCGATCTCGCCCCGGGCAAAGCGCTCTTCGAGAATGCGACGAGCATCCTCGCCATATGGATGGCTACCCATCCGCGCCATGAAGACAACGATCGCAATGATGCCGGCGATGACGAGAGCCCCTATGAGCACGTCGACGAGCGCCATCCACCACGTGAACTCGCCCCCGGAGCCATATCCCCACATCATGTGCGTGCCCTCTTCATTCGAGACGTCTTGCGCGATTCACCTGTGGTCAGCCTTTCACTCCGGGGCACTCGGTGCCAGGGGCGAAAGTCCCCTGTCTCCGGGTAGTCGGACCTTGGCTCCAGGAAGCTGGCCCACCCATGCTGGAGTGGTGATCGAGGACCTGTCGAGCCGGGGGCGGCTCCGCAGCTGCGGGGCGGCATGAGCACCGCGCACGAGGTCGTCCCGTCGTAAGCGTCAAGAACCTGACCAAGCGCTATCGCGAAGTCACCGCCGTCGAAGACTTGACGTTTGACTTGGAGCCCGGAACGATCACGGGCTTTCTCGGGCCAAATGGCGCGGGCAAGTCAACAACGTTGCGGCTTCTGCTCGGACTCGTACGGCCGACATCCGGGGATGCCCTCGTGTTTGGCAGACGCTACGCCGGTCTCGACCAGCCCGCTCGCCGGGTGGGGGCGGTGCTCGAGGCGAGCGACTTCGATCCCGGCCGATCCGGGCGAAACCATCTTCGTGCTCTTGCCTTGGCCATCGACATCGATTTTGGTCGCGTTGAGGAAGTGCTCGACATCGTTGATCTCGGTGATGCCGCACATCGAAGGGTCAAGACCTACTCGCTGGGAATGCGACAACGCCTCGGGCTCGCCGGAGCGTTGCTTGGTGACCCCGAGCTCTTACTGCTCGATGAGCCGGCGAACGGCCTTGACCCTGAGGGCGTGCACTGGCTACGAGGATTGCTTCGCCAGTTCGCCAAGCAGGGCCGCACCGTTCTCATTTCCAGCCACGTCCTGGCAGAGGTCGCTCAGGTCGTCGACGCCGTGCTGATCATCGATCGGGGGCGCCTGGTCGCCAGTCGCGAGATGACCGAGCTCACGGGCGGTGACCGCTCCCTTGAAGATCTCTACCTCGAGTTGACCGCGAAGGAACGAGTGTGACCGCGCAGCTCCGCTCGGAGCTCTTCAAGCAGCGCACCACCCGCACCACATTGGGGCTGGTGCTCGCGATGGTCGTTCTTGTCGCGGCGGTGATCCTCCTGCACGTGGTAGCCCTGCCAACACAGGGTTTGACCGGCCGCCAGGGCCAACTCAAGGTCTTGGGTCTGGGAACGACCTTCGGCATGATCTTCGGCTCACTGCTGGGTGCGCTGTCGATCACCACCGAGATTCGCAACGGCATGATCCGGCCGACGCTGCTGGCAATGCCGAACCGCAGCCGCGTTGTCGCCGCCAAGGTGATGGCCTGCCTCATCGCCGGCGCGGCGTTGGGACTTTTCTCCGAAGCCATCGCAGTCGGTATGGGAGCGGCTGGCCTCGCAGCACGCGGGATCCAGATCGCTCCCAGCGTTGGTGACTTCGCGCAGCTGCTCGTCGGCGGAGCTGCCGCAGCCGCGCTCTGGGCGGCGATTGGGGTTGGGATTGGCGCGACGCTCCGCAATCAGGTCGGAGCGGCCATCAGCCTGGTGGTGTGGCTGTTGTTCATTGAGATGACTGTGATCGGAGTGGCTCCGGCCGTCGGCAAGTTCTTGCCGGGCGCAAGTGGCGGCGCGCTCGCCGGCGCGATGCTGCAAGAGACGGCGACGTATCTCCTCGTGCCTGCGGTGGGTGCGCTGCTCATGGTTGCCTACGCCGCCCTGGCCATTGGTGCGGGACTCGTCACTACCGCTCGCCGAGACATCAACTAGAAGGAGTGTCATGCAGAATCGTGGCTCGGTGCTCCTGGCAGTCGCCATTGGTGCCGTCGTCCCATACTTGAGGACCACTCTGACTAGCCCCCATCGAGACGCAGTGCCTTGAATTCTCGAATTCTTGCGGTCGTCGATGCGATTGCCTGCGCCTGGTCAGCCGGCCGATCGAGGGAAGGTCGCGACATCTCGGGCCACGAGTCCCGCTAACAAGCGCTCCCGCGACGACTGGCAGGCTGAGACACGCGTCTCGTGCGCCTTTAGGGCAGCTTGAGTGCCCTGGTGCTCGACGCGTGCCAGTCCAGACCCATATCCTCGAATCGCTGCGTTGCACGGCTGAGTAGCTCGGCGTCGCCGCGAACAAGACCAAGCGTGCGTAGGGCGAACGGCTCAAGGTACCCACCCTGCCCCACATATCGCGAGGCCCGCTCCTCCGCCTCATCCTTCCGGCCAACCGCGACGAGAGCGTCGAGACGCGTCGCTGCGGCGTAGACCTGAACATAGATCGGCCAGAGCCAGTGATCCGCGTCGTCGAGCAGCGCTTGCACCTCGTCCAAGTCTCCACGGATCAATGCGATGTGGGCACGCAGCGGGTCGAACCACATTCGATAGCCCTCCAGCTCGAGGGCTATTGTGGCAGCCTCGAGTCGAAGAACCTCGGCGTCGAGACCAAGTTCTGCGCACGCTACCGCGCACGACATCAATGACCGAGCGTTGTACGCACATGGCGTGTCTGCACTGTCGGAGACGGCGCGTTCCGCTCGCCGTTGCAGCTCGCGTACCCGCTGCCAGTCTCCCGCCGCTTCCACGACGCTGAGCAGCGTTCCAACGGCGTGAACGGCGTGGTGGGGGCTCAGACGGCCCGCCACGGAATCGAGAAGGCTAGCGTGCGCCTCAGCCTCCTGCATGCGCCCGAGCCCGAGCGCGGCGGCGGCTGAGGACTGGTGGATGTTCGCGATATGGTCGGGATCCGTGAACCGGTCATCGATAGCGACTCGCCGGCTGGCCCACTCGTATGCGGCTGCGTAGTCGCCGGTCATGCTGGCGAGGTCAGAGCGGCAGAGGTAGCCGTACGACAGTAATTTGATGTCACCAAGCTTTTCTGCGATGGCGATCGCATGGTCGGCGTCTGCCGTAGAGGACTCGTCGTCGCGCATGGTGCCTGCGAGGAGCGCCCGCGCGTGCGACCCGCTGTCAGGCCGTGCAAGCTCGTGCGCCCTCTTGAGCCACCCGTCGACGAGTCCGGGGGCCGGAGCCCGCTTCCACATGGCTCCTCGTAGCGAGGATTCGAACGCGAGCTCGCTGTAGAGATCTGCCAGCGATTCGCGTTCGGTGGTCAGGTCGATCGCTTTGAGCATCGCCTCCCAGTAGGCCTCACCGTCGAACTTGAGCGCGTTCGCATGCCCGATCGCCCGCCAGATCTCGGCTTCGACTGGGGCGAGTTTCGCCGCTCGTCGCAGCATAGCGAGCGCCGCGTCGATGTCATAAGACACAACTGCGACATCCGCTGCGCGGCGCAGCCAGCGGAGCGCCTCGCCGGAGAGCCGGCGTCGCTCAGTGTCGTGCCCACGCCACGCCAGTTCGGCGATTTCCGGGTCGGCGGCCTGCGCGTAGTGGTGGGCGAGTGTCGCCGCCTGCATGTCTGCGCCATCAGTTGTGCGCTCGAGCCACGCGGCGAACAAGGCGTGCAGCTGCGCACGCTTCGCTTTCGGCAAGCTGGCGTATGCGACCTCTCGTGTCAAGGCATGGTTGAACACGATCTCCGTCTCGCCGCGGCGCAGAAACCCGCGTTCGAGCAGTGTGCCGATCGCGTCCTCGCTCGCGTCCGTCAACGCCTGCAGCGCCGGGAGAGTGCAACTGCCTCCCATGACCGAGGCAGTCTGTAGCACGGTTTTGACTGAGGGCTCGAGCAGGTCGATGCGCGCGGCCAGCACCGCCTGAAGTGAGTCGGGGACCTCCGAAGGCGCGGCAGTACCGCGCAACGTCCAGACGCCATTGTCTCGCGTCATCATGCCTTGATCGATGAACGTTGAGACAAGCTCCTCGACAAAGAAGGGATTGCCGTCCGCTCGCCGGACCACGAGGTCGCGCGCAGGACCGCGAAGCTCTGCACCGAGCAGTTGCTCGAGCATCACGTCAATTTCACTCGGACTGAGTGGTTCCAGGGTCAGTGAATGTGCTCCGGCCGGCATCTCGATCCTTTCCGGCCTTGCCGTGGCCAACACGAGCAACGGTCCCGATGCGTCCGCGAGGACCCGCTGCAGTAGAGCGTGCAGCGGCGCGCTCGCCCAGTGAAGGTCTTCGATGACGACGACGACCGTCTGCGTCGCCGTGAGCTCACTGAGCAACGTGATCCACGCGGACCGCAGCTGCTCGACAGCGGCGCGCGGGTCGAGGTCAACCTCCGGAGTCAGGCCCAGCGTCAGCCCCAGAATCTCGCGACCCGCGAGCTTGGCCGTCACCGTCTTGGAGGAGTCGTCATGGCGAAGCCCGAGCTGGGCACGCAACACGTCAGCAAGCGGGCTGTAGGTTACGCCGCGGCCGTACGAGAGGCAGCGCCCGAGCCGGAAGAGCGTCCGTTCCGGAAGCCGGGACCTAAACTCGTCGACGAGGCTCGTCTTGCCCACTCCGGGTTCACCGACGAGCGCAGCTAACCTCGGCCGGCGCTCTTCGACACATCGCACAAGCTGGTTCTGCAACCATGCCAGCTCGCTTTCACGTCCAACGAAGGCCTTTGGCAGTCCCCGTGCCGCGCGGACCCGAGTGCGTGACAGCATGCGAATGAGCTCCCGGCATGCAACACCGCCCGGTTTGCCCTTGGCTTCCACGACCCTGGGTTCGGCGAAGGCAAAGGCAGCACCGACAGCTGCCACGGTTCGCTCGCCAACGAGGATTTGGTCACGCTGCGCAGCCTGCTCCAGTCGTGCGGCGACGTTCACCGCGTCGCCGGTGACAAATGAGCTGCCCTCACGAGGACGGCCGACAACCACCTCCCCTGTGTTGACCCCAATGCGCAGCGCGAGCCGGTCTTCAAAGAGCTCGGAGAGTCGGCGCCGCATCGACAATGCCGCGTCGAGCGCCCGCTCGGCATGATTCTCTTGCGCCACAGGTGCGCCGAACACGGCAACAACCGCGTCGCCGATGAACTTCTCGATCGTGCCTCCATTGACCGCGATTTCCGCGGTCATCGCGTCGTAAAACCGGTCGAGCATGTCGCGAACGTGCTCTGGATCGATTGAACCGCCGAGCGCGGTCGAGCCAACGAGATCGGCGAACAGGACCGTTGCCAGCTTGCGCTCCTGAGCGCCAGGCCCGGCCTCGATCGGCGCTGCGCAGTTTGGGCAGAACCTCGCACCGTCGGGCAGGGGTGCCGAGCACGTACTGCACGATGCCATCGCCCGACTCTCCTCTATTCGCCAGCCTGGTGCGGGTAGCGAATCTACTTCGCATCTCTCCAGACGGTGTCGGCCGATCGAGAACTGGGAAGCGTGGCGCCGGACAGCCGATGGACTCGTGCGCTGACCTTCAAAGTCCACCTGTACGATCCGAGCGATGCGTGACATTCTGGGGGTCGGGCGTACGGCGCAGGTTATCGCCGGCGACAAAGATGGCACTGTGGTCAAGCTCTTCTTCGACTGGGCGCCGATCCATCTCATCGACGCGGAGGAGCACGCAACTGCTGCGGCCGTCGCGGCTCGCGCTCCGGCACCACGTCTGCTCGGGCGGGTCGACCGGGACGGCCGACCAGGGCTGATCCTGGAACGCGTCCATGGGCCCTCGATGCTGGCCGAGCTGACTGCGCATCCGTATCGGATCCTCGCCCTGGCAACACGCCTTGCGCGGCTCCAAGCGGATATTCACGCCTGCGGCGGCGTTGGGCTGCCGATGCTGCGCGAGCGACTTCGATCGCAGATCGAGTCGGCCGCCGAACTGTCCAGCCGCGCGCGCGACTGGTCGCTCGCTCGCCTGGAGTCCCTCCCCAACGGCGATCACCTGCTCCACGGAGACCTTCACCCCGACAACGTCATCCTGGCGACTGGCGGCGCTATCGCAATCGACTGGACGGCAGCTGCTCGCGGAGATCGCGCGGCAGATGCTGCGCGGACAGCGCTGATCCTCGAACTCGGCTCACCACCGGACCTTTCCGCTACTCGTCGGGCGCTGATCGCCACCGGCCGCCGCGCGTTCCGCGCGCGCTGGCTTGCGGCCTACGTTCGCACCAGCATGGTGCGGCGAGCTGACATCGTTGCCTGGAGGCCGGTCGTCGCAGCTCCCGTTTGCGCGAGAACATCCGAAGTCGGCCATCACGCGCCCAGCCTCGAGGAGTCCGGCGTGGTCGAGAACCCGGTCAGGTTCGGGATCGGCGGCAAGCAGGCGATCCCAGACGGCGGGCTCCTCGATGACCGCGAGGATGGCCGTGGCGTTGGAAGTGAAGACGTTCACGAGGTCGGGGTCGAACGCCGTTCCTGACCGCCGCTGGGCCATCGCCACCGCGGCGCCGGAACCGTACAGGCGATGATGAGTCTCGATCTCGTTGCAGAGCGTCATAACGCGCACGCCGAGGGGGACTTCGCTTCCCGCGACCCCGCGAGGTGCCCCACTGCCGTCGAATCGCTCGAAGACGAAGCCGAGGCCGGCGCTTACGCCGCTCGACGCTCCGAGTCGCGTCGCCAGCATCTGCGCGACCTCGCAGTGACCCGCCAGCGCGGCTCCATGCTCCTCCGGTGAGTACGTGAAGAGTTTCTCGATCATCCGCCGGCGCTCGTCGGGATCACGATCGGCCCCGAAGGATTCCTGTACCCAGCGTCCGAAAACCTGCGGGTCACCGTAGTCGAGGTGTTGGGTTTCGCGCCCGAAGGCCACCTCGTCGCCGGTGTACTCAGCAGCTTCTGCCGAGCCCGCGGTGCAGCCCAGCATGCGCAACAACGTGAGGTAGTACAGGTCTCGGCGCTCGGAGCGTGACATCTGCAGGCGGCGGCTCAGCTCCATGCTGAGGAGGCAGGTTCGACTTGCGTGCTCCAGGGGCAGGCCGATACCGAGGTCGGTGGCCATCCCTATGACTCCAACCACTTCGGCGAGGCGAACCCGACCCGACGATCTCTCTCCCACGTCCGCTCACATTATGGCGAGCTCAACTGGCTGGAGTTCCAGACTCAGTATCGTGATTGGAGCGGCTCGACCCGCAACGCGCTCGGCGTCTGCGCGCGTCGCCGGCGGAACGCTGGCCGCACGGCTACGCACAGGCGGGGCGGACAGCCATCTCTGACTGCCCGCTCTGCACCGCCGATGTTGATCTGTTGCCTCGGTTTGACGGACACGTTTGCTAAGCCGTGATCCCTCCTGGGAAATGCCGGAGGCTCAAGGGAATAGGCGAAGGTCTCTGTCGAAGAGCGCTGAGGTATTTCTCGGCGATTCCAGCGGATTCCAACACACGCGCTCTAGTCGTCATTCCAACCAATTCCCCACAAAACCACTCTAAATCGAACTCAGCACTCATCGGGAAATGAGGACTAGTCGTCATACCGTGATTGATGTTCTTTCCTGCAAAACCACTCTAAGCCGCGCGCCCTCGGCGGACGATGACCCCTCCGACCGGAGGACCGTCACATCCCAAGGTTGGAGTTGCGGGTTCGAGCCTCGTCTCCCACCGCCCGTCCATCAGACGTCCATGAGACGTCCACACCGCGCCTGAAACGGTCATCAATCTTGCTACCGGGCGCAGACCATGCC
>PNBE01000161.1:218-27297 GCA_003135895.1 Candidatus Dormiibacterota bacterium | reverse complement strand
ACGACGATCCGTCGCTTCTCTTCGTTGTGGCCGGAATGGTGCCGCTCAAACCGTGGATCACCGGTCAGCGCACGCCACCGTCGCGCGACCTCGTCTCGTGCCAGAAATGCTTTCGCGGCGCGGGCCTCAAGTACGACGACATCGCCTCGGTCGGTGACCCGACGCATCACACGTTTTTCGAGATGCTGGGCAACTGGTCGATCGGGCACTACTTCAAGGAGGGCGCGATCGATTACGCGTGGGAGTTCTCCACCCAGGTCCTCGGGCTGGATCCGGAGCGCCTCTGGCCGAGCATCTACCCGGATGACGCGGAGTCGGAGCGGCTCTGGGTCGAGAAGATCGGCGTTCCCAGGGAACGCATCTCGCGTCTGACCGAGAACTGGTGGGCCGCCGGACCGACCGGCCCGTGCGGGTACGACAGCGAGCTCTACTTCGACTGGGGCGGCCCGTGTTCATGCGGCCGGAGCGACTGCACGCCCCAGGACGAATGTGGAGGTGACCGCTTCGAGGAGTACTGGAACCTGGTGTTCATGGAGTTCGACCAGCAGCCGGACGGATCGAGGCCGTTGCTTCCCAATCCGACGGTGGACACCGGGCTTGGGTTCGACCGGATCGTCGCGATCGTGCAGGGGGACCGGACCGGCTATGCGACCGATCACTTCGCCCCGATCGTCGACGGCTTCCGGTCCCGCGCCTCGCCGGCGGCCGCCGAGCTGCCCCTGGTGCGCTCGCTGTATGTCCTCGCCGACCACCTTCGGGGGGCCGGCTTCCTGATCGCCGCCGGGGTCCTGCCCGCAAATGAGGGCCGCGGGTACGTCCTCCGCAGGCTGATCCGGCGCGCCGTGGTGCATGCGCGCCGCGTGGCACTCAGGGGCCGCATCGCCACCGGCACTCCGGATCTCGTTGGCGCCATGGGCCCGGTCTACCCGGAGCTCGTCGAGTTCCAGCGACTGATCGAGGACACGCTGGCCATCGAGGAGGACGCGTTCGCTCGAACCCTCGACGCCGCCACCGAGCGGCTCGCGGCGCTGCTGTCGCGGAACCCGGCAAGGATCGACGGCGCCGACGCCTTTCGCCTCTATGACACCTTCGGGCTCCCAATCGAGTTAACGGTCGAGATGGCAGCCGAGCGTGGGGCAACGGTCGACCTCGATGGATTCGAGGCGGCCATGCGCGAGCAGCGAGAGCGTGGTCAGGCGTCAGCACGCCGAGTGGGCTTCGCGGGAGCTGACGCGCTGCCGTCGACCCGGTTCATCGGCTACGACTCCCTGGAAACCGACGCCACCGTGCTGCGCATCGGACTTGATCGCGAGATGGAGGTGCTCGGCGCCGGGCAGAGCGGCCCGGTGCTGCTCGACGTCTCTCCGTTCTACGCCGAGGCGGGCGGCCAGGTTGGCGATACCGGGACATTCGCCTGGCCGGGCGGGCGCGCTGCGGTGCGTGACACGCAGCCGGTCCCCGGCACCGATACGCGTGTGCACGATGTGCTCGTCGAGACGGGGGAGCTTCGTCCGGGGCAGCGGGTCCATGGGCAGGTCGACGCCGACCGGCGCGGCCGGATCGCGCGCCATCACAGCGCGACCCACCTGCTCAACCGCGCCCTTCGCGAGGTTCTCGGCGAGGGGGTGGTGCAGCGCGGCTCGTATGTCGGCCCCGACCACACCACCTTCGACTTCTCGTTTTCCAGAGGGCTCACCATCGAAGAACTGGCTGACATCGAACATCGCGTCAACGAGGGCATCCGGCGGAACCTCGAGCGCACCGTCGCCCTCATGCCACTGTCCGATGCCCGCGCGAGCGGCGCGATCGCGCTGATCGACGAGGCGTACTCGCCGGACGTGCGCGTCGTCGATTTCGGCGGCTGGTCGCGCGAGCTGTGTGGCGGCACCCATGTCACGCGAAGCGGCGACCTGGGCGCGGCGATCGTCGTCTCCGAGAGCAGCATCGGCCAGGGGATCCGGCGCATCGAGATGGTCGCTGGAGAGAGCGCAGAGGAACGATGGCGCCGAACCGGGACCGCCCTGCAGACGACCGCGCGGGCGCTGAAGACGCGTCCCGAGGAGGTCCCGCTTCGGGTGGCGGCACTCCAGGAGCAGGTCAGGAAGCTGGCCCGCGAGGTCACCCACGCTCGCCACACCGCGCCGTCGAACGTGCCCACTGACGCCGCGATCGTCGAGGACGCGGGTGGGGTTCCCTTCGCTCACCTGCTGCTCGACGGCGAGGCGGACGCGGACGACGTCGCCGAGGCTGGCGATCGCCTGCTTGCCGACCGGCTCCAGGGCGACGGGGTTGCGGTCGTGCTGGGTCCGGGCACGCTGGTGATCAAGGTCGGCGGGCGCGCGCTCGACGCCGGCATCCACGCGGGCACGCTCGTGACCGGCGCCGCGGCGATCACCGGTGGCAGGGGGGGAGGACGCCCCGACCTCGGTCGCGGCAAGGTGGGCGACCCGACCAAGCGCGACGCGGCGGTGTCGCTGCTCCGCGAAGCCATCACCCAGACCGTGGGGCACGCTGCCTGATGCCCAAGAGAAAGTTCGCGTTGCTCAAGCGGCGCGAGGAGTTCCAGAGCCACTACACGGTCCTCGACATCGGCACCGAGTTCGTCAAGGCGTTGATCGTCAAACGCGAGAACGACAAGGGCATCGTGCTCGGGGTCGGCAAGGTACGCCAGGCGCAGACCCACATGCAGGCCGGCGCCGTCGCCGACCTGCAGGCGGTCATCGACAACTGCGACCGCGCGCTCACCGAAGCCGAGGACATGTGCGAGACCATCCCGGGGCAGGCGGTGATCGGCATCGCCGGCGAGCAGGTGCGCGGTTTCAGCACGACCATGACCATGCCGAGGCCACAGCCACAGGCCAGGATCACCCAGGCGGATCTGGCCACCGCGCTCCAGGCCGTGCAACGGCGGGCGTTGCGTGAGGCCGTGCGTCAGATGTCGCACGACCTCGGTGTCCAGGAAGTCAACGTCAAGCTGGTTCACAGCACGATCACGTCGGTGCGCATCGACGGATATGCCGTCAGCAACCCGGTGGACTTCCAGGGACACGTCGTGGAAATCACCGTATTCAACACGTTTGCCCCGCTCACGCACATCGGCGCGCTGCAGGCGATCGCGCAGGAGCTGGACCTCGAGCTCGTGGCCACCGTCGCCGAGCCGTATGCCCTGGCGCGCGGCTGCGCGTCGGCCGAGTCGCACGAACTAGGCGCCATCTTCGTCGACGTCGGCGGCGGGACCACCGATATCGCGGTCGTCCGTCGAGGGGGCATCGAGGCCACCCGGATGTTCGCGCTCGGCGGACGTTCATTCACCAAGCGGCTCGCCACCGACCTCTCGATGGATCTCGACGAGGCAGAGCGTTTCAAGGTCGCGCACTCTGAAGGCCACCTCGCCGCCGAACAGAGCGCCCTGGCCCGCCGGGCCCTGACCCCGACCGCCGAAGTCCTCGCCCAGGGCGTCGCCCTTACCCTCGAGGAGCTCGCCGGCCCCGACCCGCTCCCGGGATCGATCTGCCTCGCCGGTGGCGGGGCGGCGCTGCCCGAAGTCGCCGAGCAACTTCGCATCCTCGACTGGTCGGACACGGTGCCGTTCACCCGCCCGCCGACGGTCAAAGTCCTCGGTCCCGGCGACGTGACCGGCGTCTACGACACGACGGGCCTCCTGGTCGGCAGCCAGGATGTCACCCCGATGGGGCTTGCGCGACACGCCGTGACGCTGGAAGATGACGCGGACGAGCCCCTGGGGGGGCTCATGCGCCGCGTTTTGAAGACGATGAAGGTATAGGCGCCGATGACGGCTGTTGTCATTGCCAAGGCGGACGACGAGATCGCGGATCTCATCGATCGGGTTCGCGCGTCTGCCGACCCCGACGTGGGGCTGGTCGTGCCGGGGTCGAGCAAGGCGCTCCAGACCCCGCTGAACGTCCGGCTCCTCGCCCAGTTCAGCAATCAATCCGGCCGCCGGACCTCGATCGTGACCGAGGATCCGCGCCTGCAGCAACTCGCCCGCGCCAGCGGGCTCCAGGTCTATGGATCCGTTCCCGCATTCGAACGCGGTATCGAGCTGGCGGGCCCGCGGACGAACGGCTCGGCCATGGGTCGAGGTGCCGGCACAGCTACCGGGGGCCTGGCCGCCGCAGCCGTCCTGGAGCCGCCGCCGGCCCCACCTCCGTCGCCACCTCCAGTGAGTCCGCCCGCACACGCTCCGGCGACGGCAAGGCTGGAGCCGCGACGGGTGCTGACGCAGATCCCGCCGGCGCGACCAGCGCGGGGATGGGACCGCCGTCGGTTCCTGTATGTCGCCGGCGCCGCGGTCGCTATCGTCGGCATCGTCCTCTTCATGGCCCTGGCGCCGTCATCGAAGATCACCATCACCATCGCCGCCACGCCGCTGTCGGTCAATTCGACCATACAGGGCAGCACCGACCCGGCCGCTGCCACCAAGGCCGACCACGTGCTCACCGGTGTGGTGACCAGTCACTCGCAGGCGCAGTTTCAGGCAACTCCGACTGGAACCACGACACTCCCGGCCGTGGCGGCGAAAACCACCTTGCTCTTCACGACCGATGCCACCACCGATATCTCGTTTGCTCTGCCCACCAACAACACGAGCTCGGAGGTGCAGAGCGCCGACCAGTCGATCACCTTCGGCCCAGCGCGTAACACAGTGATCTGCGTCGGTCCGCAGAATCCGCCGCCGGCGAGCTCCGCGTGCGGGTCCAACCCGTACAACGCAACCGCCCCCTACGTCGATCTGGTGACGGGAGCGAGTGGAAATGTTGCCACGGGCAGTCTCACGTTCTGGCAGGGGGATCCATGCCCGGGCATCTTGTGCCCCGGGATCCATATCAGCGTGACCAATGAAAGCGGGGGCTCCGGCGGCGCCGATCCCAAGCAGGTCACTGCCGCCAACTCGACCGACGTCGCCAACTGGACCGCCCAGGTGACCCAGGTCGAGGGCCAGCTCGCCGCGCAGATCCAGACGGATCTGCAGGCGCGCGCAGGGGGCAAGACGTTCGCCAGGGACCCGACCGGCAACGGCGAGACCGTCTCCTACGTCACGAAGCCGGCGCTCCCGGGCGTGAACGCGCCATTCAATGCGACCACGATCACTGTGACGGGCACCGCTCAGGCAGCTACGTACGACCCGGCTGCGGTCCGCAACGAAGTCATCGCCGACCTCGACAAGCTGGTCAAGTCCGGCGACGTGCTGGCCAAGGGCAGCCTGACGACACCACCCTGCGCGGTGACCCAGGCAAACGTCAACGGCACCGTGGTCCTCGCCTGCTCGGCAACCGCCTACGCCCAGCCGATGGTCAACCTCAACTCCCTGAAGGCGCAGCTCACCGGGCGAAGCCCCGGCAACGCGCAGAAGATCATCCAGAGCAACGTCGCCAAGGTCCAGAGCGTGCAGGTCTCCGAATGGCCGTTCAAGCTCTTCTATCTCCCGCTCCGCGCATCACAGATCGACATCGTCGAAAACTTCGTGGCACTCTCCACCAAGCCGCCGTGACCTCGACCGGGGAGAGCGCCGGTCCCAGACGCGTCCTCGGCATCGACGTCGGGTCGGTGCGGATCGGCCTGGCCATCTCCGACGAGACATGCACCCTCGCGTCCCCGGTTGCGACCATCCCCAACGATCCTCGAAGCCTGTGGACACGCATCGCGCGCGAGATGGAAGATCGCCAGGTGGAGCGCGTTGTGATCGGACTGCCCCGCCTCCTTGACGGTAGTGAGGGCGACGCTGCGGACTCTGCGCGCGCATTCGCGGCCGAGCTGGGCCGGCGGACCGCCGCGCCGATCGAATTCTGGGACGAACGATTCACGACTACCATCGCCGAGCGCTCCCTGATCGAAAGCGGCGTGCGGCGAAAGCGCCGGCGCGAGGTGATCGACTCGGTCGCGGCGGCAGTCCTCCTGCAGAACTGGCTCGACGCGCGACGGATCGCGGCAGCGCGACCAAGTCGGTGAGCACCGTGCCGCTGCGCCTGTGCCTCGTCGGCCTGGGCATCTCGAAGTCGCCCAGTCCGGTCATGCACCAGGCCGCGATGCAGTCCTCGGGCGTCGAGGGCACCTACGTGCTCCGCGACCTCGAACCGGACGACGTCGACACATTCGTCGCCGAGCTCCGCGCTGGACGGTACACGGGGTGCAACGTCACCGCCCCCTACAAGGCCGTGATGGCGGCGCGGTGCGATCGCCTCGAGGGTGACGCCGAATCGCTGGGCGTCGTCAACACCATCATCGTCCGCGGAGGACGGCTCGTCGGCGTCACCACCGATGCGGACGGCTTCGAACTTGCTCTGAGCGGTGCATCGATGTGGCCGCGTCAGGGTGCGACGGCGCTCGTGCTCGGCGCCGGCGGCGCGGCCGCCGCGGTCGCGCTGGCGCTGACTCGGGTGCCGCTGCTCCGCCTCCGCGTCGCGGCCCGCCAGGAGGCAGCCGCAGCCAGCCTGGCCCACCGACTTGGTGGATCGGGCGACATCGCGACCGTGGCGTGGGACCGCGACGCCATCGCCGCGACCGCCGCGCACTCGGCGATCGTGGTCAACGCGACGCCCGCCGGGCTGGACGCCCTGCCGTTCGACCCACGAGCGATCCCTTCCGCATGCAGCGTCGTCGACCTGCGCTACCGGCCACGCCCCGTCGACGTCGTCGCGGCGGCGCTCGGGAGCGGTCACCGAGCCAGCGACGGCCTCGAGATGCTCCTCCAGCAGGGGCTGTTGAGCTTCCAGGTCTGGACCGGGAAGGTCGCCCCCGCCGGCGCCGTCAGGAACGCGCTGCTCCGGGCCGTCGAGGCGTGAATGGTCCGCTGGCCATCGCCGGCGTCACGGTCGCCGGTGGTCTCGTCGGGCTGGGATCCGGCTGGCTCGCTGTCGCGCTGGAGAAATTCGAAAAGCTCGAGGCGGAGGAGCGTCAGGAGCGGCTCGACTATGAACGGGACATCGCCGAGGAGCGGAGCAGCGCGGCCGCGGCTGGGGAGGAGCCGGAGGCGGCCCGACCATGGTCGGGCGAACGTTATGGCTGGACATGGCTGGAACGCTGGCTCTCGCCGGCGCTTGGCGCCCTGGGCTTCGGCGCTTTCGCCGCGCACGAGCAGTTCGGCGTCGGATTGCTCATCCATCTGCTCTGGATCGCGGTTTTCGTCCAGGTGGTGGACTTCGATCTCAAGCACCGGCTGATCCTCAACGTGATCACCTACCCGAGCATCCTCGCGGCCCTGGTGCTCAGCGAGTGGTCGCCGGGTCTCACGGTGACCAGCGCGATCATCGGCGCTGTCGGGGTGGCTGCCTTTTTCTTCGTGCAGAACCTGGTGTCGAGGGGGAGCATCGGGCTCGGCGACGCCAAGCTCGGCGCGCTGGTGGGCGCGGTCACGGGTGCGGGGCCGACGAGCGCGCACCTGGGGGCGGTCTATGCCGTGATCGCGGGCGTCTTCATCGGCGGCGCGACGGCGCTGGTTCTTCTGGTCACACGCGTCCGCGGGCTCAAGGACCCGATACCCTATGGTCCGTTCCTCTGTGCGGGCGCAGCGCTCATCCTGTACCTCGGTCCGTGACCCGCACGAGTCCAGGGGTTCGATGAGGTGAGGCAATGCCGACGCAGTTGATGCCGGGGGAGCGGTCGATCGCACTGGTCCGCCAGCACTGGTCCGTCCTCGCCGGTCACGTCCTCGGCGCGATCGTGGTGATCGTCGTGGCACTCATCCTGAATGCCAAGCTGCCGGACAAGGTCGGATCGCTCTCGATCACGACGGTGAAGACGGTCGTGGTGCTCGTGCTCGTCATCGGGTCGGTCCTGTGGGCGGGCCTGCGCATCCTTCGCTGGCGTTTTGCCACGTATCACCTGACCGACCGGCGAATCGTCATGGAGGGAGGCATTCTCTCGAGGACCGCGGAGACGATTCCCCTCGATCGTATTCAGAACACGGTGATCCACCGGCCGCTCGGCGACCGTCTGATCGGCGCCGGCGACATCGAGATCGAGTCGGCGGGGCGCGATGGTGTCGAGGTGCTTCATCGCATTCCCAAAGCTGAGGCGTTCTACAACGAGCTGCTCACCGCCATGAACGCGCCGCCCGCCGCGAGCGCGACGCCTCGCCCGGCGGGCCTCTGAGACAGCACCCGGTACGCGCTCAAGTGCGCCGGGCCAGGACGGCGATCCGGTGCGCCGCCTCGGTGGCTGCGGGTTCAGGTCCCTGACGCACGACCTCGCGGTACGCGCAGATCGCCGCGATCACCTCCCCGTGGGCGTCGAGCAGCCTCGCAATGCGCAGGTGCTCGAGGGCGTTCTTCCGAATGCGGAGCACGTCTGTCACGGACGCCAGTCTTGATGCCTGACCGGGACATGATACGGACAGACCGGCGGCGCATCCGAGGACGCGAACGGGTGCAGCAGGCGTCCGCCAATACAATCCGTTGCACATGCTTCGATTTCTGACCTCCGGCGAATCGCACGGCCCGCAGCTCACGGTGATCGTCGAAGGCATCCCCGCAGGCGTGTCGCTCAACGCCGCCCGCGACATCGACCCCGATCTCCGGCGCCGCCAGGGCGGCCATGGGCGGGGAAAACGCCAGCAGATCGAGCACGATGCCGCGCGCATCGTGAGCGGCGTCCGCGGTGGCAAGACCCTCGGATCGCCGGTAACGCTGGTCATCGAGAACCGCGACTGGGAGAACTGGAAAGGCCCGATGCAGGTGGAGTCACGGGGCTTCAAATCCAAGCCGGTGACCCGGGTCCGCCCCGGACACGCCGACCTCGCCGGGGTGCTCAAATATGGATTCAGCGACGCCCGCGACGTCCTCGAGCGCGCGAGCGCTCGCGAGACCGCCGCAAGGGTGGCCGCGGGTGCGGTGGGCCGGACGCTCATGGGCGCGATCGGCGTCGAAATCCACTCGTGCGTCCTCCGGATCGGCGATGTCGATGTCCCCGTCCCCGATGGGGAGGTTCGGTGGGATGCGGTCGAGCGCTCGCCGGTACGGTGCGCGGACGAGGATGCGTCGGCGCGGATGGTCGCGGCCATCGACGCGGCCCGCGAACGCGGTGACACACTCGGCGGTACCGCGTATGTGGTCGCCTCGAATGTTCCGGCCGGACTTGGCAGTTACGTGCACTGGGACCGGCGCATCGACGGGCTCATCGCACAGGCGATGTGCAGCATCCCGTCGGTCAAGGGTGTGGAGCTCGGCGCCGCGGTGCTCGCGGCGCGATCGCCTGGATCGGATGTGCACGACGAGCCGCGATGGGATGCCGAGCGTGGCTTCCACCATCTCACCAACCGGCAGGGCGGTCTCGCCGGTGGCGTGACCGACGGCGAGCCGGTCTGGGCCCTGGTGCACTTCAAGCCGATCTCGACGCTGCTCCATCCCCTGCGCAGTGTCGACATCCGCACCGGCGCGGAGATCAATGCCCATTACGAGCGCAGCGACATCTGCGTTGTCCCGGCCGGCGCCGTCGTCGCCGAGGCGATGCTCGCCTGGGTCCTCGCCTCGGCTTCGATGGAGAAGTTCGGCGGCGATACCCTCGGTGAGATGCGGCGCGCCGTCGCCGCCCATCGCCGCGCGGTCAGCCGGCTGCGATGAGTGACGTTCGCCGCATCGCGCTGGTGGGCCTGCCGGGATCGGGCAAGAGCACCATCGCACCGCTGGTCGCAAACGGTCTCGGATGGAGCGCTGTCGACATCGATGGCGAGATCGCGTCGAGCTACGGCCGCTCCCCGGCGGCGATCATCGCCGCTGACGGCGAACGCCACTTCCGTGACCTCGAATTGACCGAGCTCGAGAACGCGCTCCGCCGTCCTGGTCCTCTGGTCATCGCCTGCGGTGGCGGCCTGGTCAGCCAGCCGGCCGCCCGTCGACTCCTCGGCGAGCTCTGCACGGTGGTGTGGCTCGACGCGCCGGACCAGGTGCTCATCGACCGTGTCGGCGACGGAGTCGAGCGTCCGATGCTCGGCGGGTCCGCCGCTGCCGGCATTCCGCGCCTCCGGGGCAGCCGGAAACGAGCCCACCAGGAATCGCACCTGCGCGTCAGTACCGTCGGCGCCCCCGACGCCGTCGCCGCCCGGGTGGTCGCCGCGCTCGGGGGGGCGGTGCGCGTCGATCTCGTGGAACGCACCTACCACGTCGAAGTCCGTGCGGGGGCGCTCGACGACGTGGTTCTGCATGTCCCCGCAGGCGCGACCCGGGTGGCGTTGCTGGCAGATCGAGCCGTGAGCTCGATCAGCGACCGAATCGTCGCCTCCTTGCGCAGCAGCGGGATCGGCACCACCGTGCTCGAGGTGGCGGGCGGCGAGTCCCTCAAGACCTGGACCACGGCCGGTCGGATGCTCGCCCGCCTCGGCACCGCCGGCCTGCAGCGCAACGACTGCGTCATTGCGCTCGGCGGCGGCACGGTCGGGGACCTCGCCGGGTTTGTGGCCGCCACCTACCTGCGCGGGATCGCCTGGTTGAACGTACCCACCACGCTGCTCGCCATGGTGGACAGCGCGATTGGGGGCAAGACCGGGGTCAACCTGAGCCGCGGGAAGAACCTCGCGGGCGCCATCTGGCAACCCAGAGCGGTGATCTGCGATCCCGACGTGCTCGCGACCCAGGACGACCGCTCATTCCGTTCGGCGTTCGCGGAGATCGTGAAGTACTCGATGATCGTCGACACAACCCTGGCCACCCAGCTCGACAGCCAACTCGAGCGTCTGCTGCGTCGCGAGACCGATGCGCTCACCGGGACGGTGCGCGAGTGCTGCGCCATCAAGGCTCGAATCGTCTCCGGTGACGAGCGCGAGGCCGGTGGCCGCGCCGTGCTCAACTATGGGCACACCATCGGCCACGCGCTCGAAGCGGCGGCAGGATTCGGCGACCAGCTCCTCCACGGCGAGGCGGTTGCCGTGGGCATGCGAGCCGCGGGCCTGCTCAGCATCCGGAGGCTGGGATGCCCGGAAGGAGATATCGGCTGGCAGGATGAGATGATCGCGCGGTGCGGGCTGCCGACGACCTTGGTGTTTGACCCCGAGCGGGTGCTCGGCCACATGCGCGCGGACAAGAAGACCGTCGGCGATCGCCTGGGCTGGGTCCTCCTCGAAGCCAGGGGACGTCCTCGCACCGGCCAGCACGTTCCCGAGGACGAGGTGCTCGGCGCCCTCGACGCGGTGCTTGCCCGGTGACGGCGATCCTGCTCCTCAACGGCCCCAACCTCGCCAGCCTCGGTGAGCGAGAACCCGACGTCTACGGCGCGGTGACGCTTGCCCAGATCGAGGCGGCGGTTCGCGATCGGGCCGCGGCCCTCGGGCTCGAGGTCCGCTGCGAGCAGACCAACCACGAGGGCGCGATGGTCGACATCCTGGAGGCGGAGCGGGGGCGCAGCGCCGGTTGCATCGTCAACCCCGGCGGGCTGACCCATACGAGCGTGGTCCTCGCCGATGCGCTTCGTGCCTTCAACGGCCCTGTCGTCGAGGTGCACCTGTCGAACATCCTCGCCCGCGAGCCCTACCGGCGCGTGTCGCTCTCGGCCGAGGCAGCGGTGGCCGTGATCTCCGGCTTGGGCCTGGACGGCTACGTGCTCGCGGTCGAGGGACTGGCTAAGCTGCTCGAGGACCGGTCAACCACTGGGAGCACCGCATGATCACCGCCTCCGACCTGCGCCCGGGCGCGACCGTCGAGCGCGACGGCGACCTCTTCGAGGTCATCGACTTCTCGCACATGAAGCAGGGTCGCGGCACCGCTGTGATTCGCGCCAAGTTGCGCAACGTGACCACCGGGGCGGTCACCGACGAGACCTTCCGTCCCGAGGAGAAGTTCGGGAAGGTGCGCATCGAACGCACCGAGGCTCAGCTGCTCTACAAGGACGGTGAGAATTACGTGGTGATGGACAACACCACGTTCGACCAGATCACGCTGAGCCCGGAACAGCTGGGCAGTGGCGTCGACTACCTCAAAGAGAACGACAACTTGTTCCTCCTGCGTTTCGACGATCGCGTGCTCGGCGTCGACCTGCCGACGTCGGTGGTGCTCGAGGTCACTGAGAGCGAGCCCGGGTTCAAGGGCGACACCGCCAACGCGTCGTTCAAGCCCGCGGTCGTGGAAACAGGGCTCGCGGTGGACGTGCCTCTGTTCGTCAACCAGGGTGATCTGATTCGCGTCGACACGCGCACCGGCCGATACGTGGAGCGCGCATGACCGACGTCGACGAGCAGGATCGGCTCCAGCTTCGCCCGACCACGAACGGCCGCCGCCAGCTCGGCACGACTCGCGTGGCCAATGAGGTTGTCGCATCCATCGCGGCATTCTCGGCGCTGCAGGTGTCGGGGATCCACGCGATGTACCACCCCGGAGGCCAGCAGTTCGACCGGATCGTTCGCCGGTCCCACGCCCATCGCGGCGTGCGTGTCGAGATGCGTGACGACGCGTTGCATCTGAGCCTCTACGTGGTGATGGAGTCGGGCGGCAATGTCCCGGTCGTCGGGGCCGAGGTGCAGCGGCGAGTCGCCGATGCTATCGATCGCATGCTCGCGCTGCGCGTCGAGGAGGTCAACGTCTTCGTCAGCGAGGTCGCCTTCGCGTGACCCCTGCCGTGTCAGGCACGGGGCGTCGACGGCGCGGACGCGAGCTCGCGCTCCGCGTGCTCTTCGAGATCGAGGGCACCGAGAAGGACCCTGATTTCGCGTTGCGGTACCAGGGCGAGGACCTGCGCGCCACAGCCGACGTGCGTGCCTTCGCGCGCACCATCGTGGTCGGCTGCGTCGATCATCTCGACGCCATCGACAAGGCGATCGACGCGGCGATGGAGCACTGGTCGCTCGTCGATCTCGGCAAGGTCGAGCGTGCGGTGCTCCGGCTCGGGACCTTCGAGCTCTTGTACATGGAGACGACGCCGGTTGCCGTGGTGATCGATGAGTCGATCGAGCTGTCGCGCGCCTATGCCGGCGACGAGGCGGCGCAATTCGTCAACGGCGTGCTCGGTCATGTGGCGCGGGAGCGGGTGTGACCGGCGCGGTCTGCTCGGTCAGCGACCTGACGCTCCTGGTTCGAGACGCGCTGGCGGCGCGCCCCGAGCTCGAGGATCTCCTCGTCGAGGGCGAGGTGAGCAATCTCAAGGCGCACGTCTCCGGACACCTGTACTTCACGCTCAAGGACGCGCGCTCGGCGGTGTCATGCGTGTGCTTTCGCGCCAACGCGCTGCAGATTCCATTCCGGCCCGACAACGGCATGACCGTGGTGGCGCACGGATCCGTGCAGGTGTACGGACAGCAGGGACGCTACCAGCTCTATGTCGACCGGCTCGAACCCAGCGGGGGCGGCGCACTCGCCCTTGGCATCGAACAGCTGAAGCAGCAGCTGAGTGCCGAGGGACTCTTCGATGAGCGCCGCAAGCGCCCCTTGCCATTGCTGCCGCGACGAGTCGTCGTGGTCACGTCGCGCAGCGGCGCCGCATTGCGCGACGTGTGCACGGTCATCGCACGCCGTGCGCCGTGCATCGGCGTGGTGCTGTCGCCGGCAACGGTGCAGGGAGACGGAGCCGTGGAGACGCTGATCCGCGCGCTGCAGCGCGCGGATCAGGTTCGCGAAGCGGATGTGATCCTGCTCGTGCGTGGTGGCGGTTCCCTGGAAGACCTGATCGCCTTCAACAGCGGGTCACTGGCTCGCGCGATCCGGGCGACGCGACTGCCGGTCGTCACCGGAGTGGGTCACGAGACCGACACGACAGTCGCCGACCTGGCCGCGGACCGCCGCGCCGCAACCCCTTCGGCGGCGGCGGAACTGGTCGCACCGAGCGTCGCCGTGCTCCGCGATGAGGTCGCCGCGCGTCACGCACGCCTCGGCGTCGCTATCGTCGGACTGGTCAGTGTCCGCCGCGATCGCATCCATATCTCCTCGCTGCGCCTCCGCCAGGCGCTGATGCAGGAGACATCGCTGAAGCGGCGCGAGCTCGATCAGCAGACATCGCGCTTCGCCGTCGCCCACCCGTCCCGGCGCGTCGAGATCGAGCGGCTCCGGCTCCACCGAGCCTCCGAGCGCCTCCAGGAGGCAAGCATCCGGGTCACCGTGGCCCGACGCGCCGCGCTGACAACGCGCTCGGCTAGGCTGGCGGCGCTGTCGCCGAGACAGACGCTCGAGCGTGGCTACTCGATCACCTCCGACGCCAACGGGCGCGTCATCACCGATGCGGCGACCGTGCCTGTGGGTGCCCGTCTGCGCACGGTCCTCCGCCACGGAAGCGTGGAGAGCACCGTGGATCGAATCGATGCCGATGCACCGGGCGAGAGCGAACGAATGTACGATGGCAAGCCGGAGTCAGGCGACCCATGACCCCCAGCTCCGCGGAGGACGGCATCACGGCATTGACATACGAGGCTGCCCTGGCCGAGCTCGACACCCTGATCACCAAGCTCGAGGGCGGCAGCATCGCGCTCGAAGAGGCGATCGGCGCCTACGAGCGGGGAGTGGTGCTCGCCCAGCACTGCGCCGAGTTGCTGGCGCGCACCGAGCAGCGGGTGAATCAACTCGTGGTCAGCGCCAGTGGGGCCATCGGCGAGCGCCCCCTGGAGGCTGCCGGCGCACCACCGCACGAGAGCGGCGCGTCCGTCACGGGAAGTCCGGCGCGCACGGCGTCCCCTCGGATCGATCCGGACGACGTTCCTTTCTGACGGCGCGAATACACAGAAATGTGGTATAGATGGAAACCATGACAGCCGCGTCCCCGGCCCGGCGCGTCGATCTCGAGCTCGTTGCTCGCGGGCTGGCCCCGAGTCGCGAACGTGCCCAGGCACTCATCGCTGCCGGTCTGGTCGAGGTTGACGGTGATCGGGCGACCAGCGCGGACCAGCGGGTCGGAGCCGCGACCGCGATTCGTCTGCTTGGACGCGATCACCCCTGGGCAAGCAGGGGAGGGCTCAAGCTGGCTCCCGCGCTCGATGCGTTCGGTGTCGACTGTGCCGGTAGTGTGTGCCTGGACGCCGGAGCGTCCACGGGCGGCTTCACCGATGTGCTGCTCAGCCGCGGAGCGTCGTGCATCTATGCCGTCGACGTCGGTCGCGGTCAGCTCGATCCCAGACTCGCGACCGATCCGCGCGTGCGCGTCATGGACCGCACCAACCTGCGCTCGCTATCATCGCTACCCGGACCGCCACCGAACCTCGTCACCCTCGACCTGTCGTTCATCTCGTTGCGCCTGGTGATGCCCGCTGTGGTGCGACTGATCGCGCCCGGTGGTGCGGATCTCGTCGCGCTCTTCAAGCCCCAGTTCGAACTCGGCCGCGAGGCGATCGGGAAGGGCGGCATTGTCCGCGATCCAGCCGCCGCGGAACAGGCGGCAGGCGATTTTGCCGCGTGGCTCAAGGCCTCCTTCGGCGCCGTGGCGCGCCCGCCGATGGCTTCGCCGGTCCGCGGCGCAAAGGGCAATCTGGAGTGGCTGGTCGGGGCTCGGCTCGTGCGTGTCGAGTCCCCGGATCAGGTCGAGCCGTGAGCGAGGAACGCAGCATCGGATTCCTGCTCCACCCCGGAGAGCAGGTCGTGGTTCGAACCGCGATCGCGCGCGCAGAGGCGTGCGGCTTTGCAGCGTGGACGGCTCTCGAGGATCCCGAGGCGGAGATGCGGGAGCATGCCTCGACGACTGCCTTGCTCGTGACCCTCGGGGGAGACGGGACGTTCCTGTACGGCGCTCGCCTCGCTGCTCCGCTGGGGATCCCCGTCGTCGGCGTGAATCGCGGACGCCTCGGGTTTCTCAACGACGTCGAGATCGACGCGCTTCCCCAGGCGATCAGCCGATTCGCTGCCGGTGACTACACGACTCAGCGTCGCGCGCTGCTCCAGATCGCGACCGACGGCTCGGAGGAGCCGGTGCTGGCGATCAACGAGATCGTGGTGCGCGCACGGGACGTCAACGTGGTGAGGCTGCGAGTCGACGTCGACGATGACCTGCTCGGAGCCTTCGACGCGGACGGCGTGGTCGTGTCGACCGCAACCGGGTCGACCGCATATGCACTCAGTGCCGGCGGGCCTCCTGTCGACCCGCGAGTGCGGGCCGTGGTCGTGGTGCCGCTTGCCGCCCACGCGGTCATCAGCCGGCCCGTGGTTATCCCGGAACAGCTCGATGTACGCGTCACGGTCGAGCGCGGGCGGGTCTTCGTCGCCGCTGACGGCCGCTCGGTAGCCTGGCTCGCGGACGGCGGAAGCGTTCTCATCAGGCCAGGGCCGGAACTCGAAGTGGTCCGCTTCGCCGACTCGCCGTCGTTCAACTCGCGGCTCCGTCAGAAGTTCCGCTACGGCATCCCGCACAAGGACTTGTTGTTGCAGCCGATCGACGACGATCTCCCTGGGGCAAAAGGAGGGGACGGTGGCCCTGCGTGAGCTCCGGGTCAGCAACCTCGCGGTCATCGATGAGGCCCGGTTGTCGTTCGACGAGGGCTTCACGGTCCTGACCGGAGAGACGGGCTCCGGGAAATCGATGTGCGTCAACGCGCTGCGCGCAGCGCTCGGGGGCCGGCTCGAACCCGAGACCGTGCGGGTCGGCGCGGCGGCCGCCCGCGTGGCGGCCGTCTTCGACAACCCGAGCCCGCGGCTGCGCGCGCGCCGAGCGGAACTCGGCATTCCCGATGACGACCTGATCACGCTGTCGCGCGAAGTGCCGGCGACGGGGCGGGCCACGTGCCGGATCGATGGCGCACTGGTTTCCCAGTCGGTGCTTCGCGAGCTTGGCGATCTGTGCGTTGACGTCACCGCCCAAGGGACGAGCCATCGCATGCTCCGGCGCGGCTGGCAGCGGGAGGTGCTCGACGCCTTCAGCGGCGTCGAGGGCGCGACCGTGCGGGCTGCGAACGCGGGCGCGTTCCAGGCATGGCGCGCTGCCGCTGACGCGGAGGCCGCCGCCCGGCGAGCCGCGAGCACCAGCGCCGTGGAGCTGCGGCGAGCACGCGACCTCGTCGAGGACCTCGGTCCCATCCGGATGCGCCCCGGCGAGGATGCCGAACTGCAGGTCGAGCGCCTCCGTCTGCGGCATGCCGCTCGAATCGCCGAATGCGCCCTCTCGCTGGCCGAGGCCAGCGGTGGCGATGACCAGTCGGCCGCCGACCGGCTCGCCGCGGCGATCGGCGTGGGTGCCGATCTGGCCGCGGTCGACTCCGGGCTCTCGACCTTGCTCGAGGAGGCCGACGCGCTCGTCGACCGGCTTCGTGAGCTCGCCATGGATGCCCGGCGCCACGCCGGCGAGATCACTGTCGATGAAGCCCGGCTGACCGCGATCGAGGAGCGGCTCGATGTGCTCACCAGGGTCACCCGTCGCCACGGCTCACTCGAGGCAGCACGCATCGAGCTCGACCGTGCCGCCGGGTTGGTTGCGAGTGTCGACGGTGAAGCCGGCGCGATCGGCAGCCTCGAGGTCGCCGCCGAGGCTCGCCGCGCGGAGGCCGGCGCGGCGGCTGCGGCGCTGAGCGCGGTCCGCGCCGAGGCGGCGCGACGCCTCGAACGAGCGGTCACCGCCGAGCTCCGGTCGCTGGAACTGCCCCATGCGCGCTTCCGGGTCGTGCTCACTCGCAGCCTCGAGGTCGACGGCGTCGACACGGGCGACGGCACCCCGGTGCGCTGCGGGCCGTCAGGCATCGACGAGGTCGACTTTCGCCTTGCGCCCAACCGGGACTCGGTGCCGATGCCGCTCGATGAAGGACCGTCCGGGGGCGAGCTCGGCCGTCTCGCGCTCGCCCTGAGTGCGGTGGTCAGCGAGGACGAGGCGCCCGTGCTCGTCCTCGACGAGGTGGACACGGGCATCGGCGGCGAGACCGCCGCGCGGGTTGGAGATGTGCTCGCTCGTATCGGACGGACTCGCCAGGTGATCGCGATCACGCACCGTCCGGAGATCGCAGCCCGCGCCGCCTCGCACCTGACCATCACCAAACGCGATCGCCCCGGCGGACCCGAGGCGACCGCCACTGCAGTGACCGGCGGGGAACGCGTGCGCGAGATCGCACGCTTGATGTCGGGAAGGACGACCGAGGCCGCTCTGAGGCGGGCCGCGGAGCTCCTCGAAGAGGGCGCGAGCGGCGATCGGGGCACCCCCGGCGTCCGTACCATGCAGTGATGCAGCGGGAGGAAGCGGGCGCCGCCTCGATCACCATCGACGCCCCCGGGTTCCACGGGAGTCTCGAGGAGCTGGTCGCCCGAGCCAATCGCGGCGACCTGGACCTGACCGAGTTGTCGGTAAGCACCGTCGTCGAGGAGGCACGGAGCGCACTCGAGAGCCCCGAGCGGCAGGGTGACCTTCGCGCTGTGGCCGACGCGCTGACGCTGCTGGCCCGGCTGGTCGCGCTCAAGGCCGCCGCGGTGCTGCCCGACCAGGACACCACCGTCATCGAACCCGAGGACGAGCAGTCCACCGACGCGGGCAGGCGGCTCGCCGAGTACCGGCTCTTCAAGGCGGCGGCCGAAGCCCTGCTCGCTGAGGCCGCGACCGACGGCGCGCGCAGCTTTCTCGGGCTGGTGTCAACCGAGGTCATCCCCGTCGAACGGCTGCGCATCGCACCGGAGCGTCTCGCTGCCGCATTTCGAGCCGTGCTGGAGCGCCTCAGCGACGCCGAACCGCTCCCCGTGGCGATCACCTATTCGGTGGAGGACAAGGTCCGGCTGCTCCGCGATCGCCTCACACTCGGACCTCTCGAATTCGAGGAGGTGTTCGCCGGCGTGAGCAGCCGCCTCGAGGCGGTCGCCTGCTTCCTCGCCCTGCTCGAGATGCTCAAGCGCGGCGAGGCGACGGTGGAACAACGCGACGCCTTCGGGCCGATCACGGTGACCGGCGTTGGATGACGTGCTCGTCCTCGATGTCTTCGGTCGGGCCACAGTGCCCGAGGGCACGGCCGATGCGGAGCCGGAGGACCTGGCGCCGGCGCTCGAAGCGCTCTGCTTCGCGCTGGGTCGGGAGGTGAGCATCGCCGAGGCTGCGGCGATCCTCGAACGCAGTCCCGCGGCCGTGGCGCGCTCGGCCGGGGTGCTCGCCATGGACCTTCGGGGTCGGGGCCTCATGCTCCAACGTTCTGACGATGCAATCCAGCTGGTCACCCGGCCGGAGATGGCCTGGGCGGTTCAGCGGGCGCTGCACCCCGAGCGCCCGACGCGGCTGAGCCGGGCAGCCATGGAGACGCTCGCGATCATCGCCTACCGCCAGCCGGTGACCAAGGCGGTGATCGAGTCGATCCGCGGCGTCGACTGCGAAGCGGTGCTCGAGCACCTCATGGAGCGGCGCCTGATCGCCGAGGTCGCACGCCAGGAGACTCCCGGGCATCCACGCCTTTTCGGGACGACGCTCCGCTTCCTCCAGCTGGTCGGCCTCGAGCGGGTCGAGGACCTGCCGCCGGTGTCCGAGAGCGTGGTGCTCCCCAACTTCGAGTGAGCGCCTTCCCGCCGGAGCGGCTGAACCGGTTTCTCGCGCGCCGCGGGGTCGCGTCGCGGCGTGGTGCAGACCAGCTCATCGCCGACGGCCGGGTCACGGTCAATGGCGAGATGAGCCAGCTCGGCACGGTCGTCGACCCGTCCCTCGACCGCGTGAGCGTCGATGGCCGGCGGATTCCCGTCCGGGCAGTTTCCGTCACTATCGTCCTCAACAAGCCGGCCGGTGTTGTCACCACACGCAGTGATCCGTATCAGCGACGCACCGTGATGGATCTGATCGAACCGGTTCCGGGGCTCGTCCCGGTCGGCCGGCTCGACGCCGATAGCCGCGGGTTGCTCGTGCTCACCACAGACGGCGATCTCGCGCATGCGGTGTCCCATCCGCGCCACGGGGTCACCAAACGCTACCTGGCGACCCTCGATCGCGGCATCTCGGCTGAGCAACTCGAGCAGATCACCGCCGGCGTCGACCTCGAGGACGGCCCGGCTCGAGCCATCGCTGCGAAGCGAGCCGGTCCCGATTCGGTGGTCGAGGTGGTCATGGCCGAGGGCCGCAAGCGCGAGGTGCGCCGCCTCTTTGCGGCAGTCGGTCTCGAGGTGCGAGACCTCGTCCGGGTCGCCGTCGGCCCGCTGGAATTGGGAGCGCTTCCGGAAGGCGAGGCGCGAGCGCTGCGCCCCGCTGAGCTTTCGTCGCTTCGCGCAGCCGCGGGCATGCGCGCACCGGTGCGCACCGCGGTCCGGCGCACGCCGGCACCCACCGCCGCCCGGCGGCCACGGTGACTCCTCCGATCATCACCATCGACGGTCCTGCCGGGAGCGGCAAGACCACGCTCGGCCGGCACCTGGCCACGACCCTCGGGCTCCCGCTGGTCGACACCGGGCTGTTCTATCGCGGGGTGATGGTCGCGGCGGCTCGTGCCGGAATCGACCCCGCTGACATCGACGCGCTGATCGACTGCGCGAGCCGGACGGTCGTGGTCATCGACACCGACCCCACGCATGACGACGCCGACAGCGCGGCGACCGTCAACGGTGAGGAAGCCGGCCCCGCGTTGCGCGATCCAGCCAACGCACCCCTGCTGGCGTCGATGAGCAGCATTCCCGAGGTGCGCGCAGCGTTGCTCGACCCGCAACGCCGGCTTGCAGATCGCGGCGCCGTCGCCGTCGGTCGCGACTGCGGCACGGTGGTGTTTCCCGAGGCGCAGCTCAAGATCTACCTCGACGCGTCGGAGACGGTACGCGCGCAACGCCGTGCGTCGCAGCTGCAGAGCACCGGCGCCGACGCGGACAGCGCCTTGATGCGTGGGGAGGTTGGCGCGCGTGATCGCCTTGACGCCTCGCGCAGCGCCGCGCCAATGCGCCCCGCACCCGACGCACACCACCTCGACACCGGCGTCCTCGGCATCGAGGAGGTGGTGCGGACCGCGCTGCAACTCTGGGCCGAGGTGGCGGCGGCACAAGCGTGATCTACGCCGTCTGCCGGATCGGCGTGCGCGTGCTCGCCTGGCTCATCCTCGGGCGGCGCATGCGCATCGACGGCATGGAACACATGCCCCGTCACGGCGCGGTGCTGGTCATCGGCAACCACGTCGGCACGGTCGAGCCGGCGCTGACCGGCGTCTTCATCCCACGTCGCGACGTCTATTACATGGCCAAGAGCGAACTCTTTCGGCACCCGCTGCTCGGATGGCTCTTCCGGCAGAACCACGCGTTTCCCGTGGTGCGCAGCACAGCGGATCGCGCGGCGCTCCGGTCGGCGCTCGCCGTGCTTGCGGGCGGCCACCTTCTACTCGTCTACCCGGAGGGGACTCGATCATGGAACGGCCAGGTCATCGGCGAGGTGCAAGCCGGGGCCGGCTTCATCGCCCGGCACTCCGGTGCGGTGATCGTCCCGGTCGCCAGCTGGGGATCGGAGCGTGTCATCCCGCGCGGATCGTGGATCCCCCGTCCCGCGGACGTGGAACTGCGCGTCGGCGAGCCGTTCCACGTCCCAGCCCTCGGTGACGACGGCCGGCCGCTCTCCAGCCGGGAAGCCGCCGCGATCATGATGGAGCGTGTGATTGCATTGCTCCCCCGGGAGCGACGGCCCGTGGGAGCGGATTCGCTGACCCTCGGGGGGAGCTCGCCCGCCGCGTGAGCACGGGCTCGTCGCACCTGGACCACCTGGTCGCGTTCGATCTCGAGACCACCGGGCTCTCGCCACGCAGCGACCGGATACTCGAGATCGGAGCTGTGCGCTACGACGGCGCGCTTCGTCCCATCGACGAGCTCCAGATCGTCGTCGATCCGCAGATGCCCATTCCCCTGGCCATTCAGCGCTTGGTCGGTCTGTCCGACGAGGACGTCCTGGGCGCGCCGCCGCCGGCCGAGGCCGCGGCTCGGCTTGCTGAATTCTGCGGCGACGCCGCGCTGATCGCGCACGGCGGGACGTTCGATCTGCTCTTTCTCCGTTCGCTCCTCTCGGAATCGTTCGGCTCGCGGTTGATCTTCGACACGCTCGATCTGGCGAGGATCCTCCTGCCGACCCACGAGAGCCATAGCCTGCCCCTGCTGAGCCGGCGCCTCGGGATCTTCCACGAGCGTCCCCATCGAGCCCTGAGTGATGCGCGGGCGACCGGCGAACTGTTTCGGGTCCTGGTCGGCGCGAGCCGGAGCCTGCCCGACGCCACCCTTGCCGAGATGCGCAGGGTCGCGGCTCAGGCGTCCGGCCCACTCGATGCATTCCTCGCTGACGTCATGCTCCGGCCGGGGGTCGACGCGGCCGCCCCGATCGACCACTCGATCACCACAACACCGGTGCCTGGACCTCAGGTCACGGGCCGGCTCGCTGCGACACTGCACGAACGGCCCGTCGGCGAGGCGGCGGCCGCGCTGCTCGGGCCGGACGGCCCGCTCGCAGCGCGCGAAGGCTATGAGTACCGCGAGGCACAGCTCCAGATGGCGATGGCCATCGGGCAGACGCTGGAGCGCAAACGGCGCCTGATGGTCGAAGCCGGGACCGGGGTGGGCAAGTCGCTCGCCTACCTGACGCCGCTGGCGCTCTGGGCAGCTCGAACGGGCAAGCGAGCGGTGGTCGCGACCCATACCGTCAACCTCCAGGAGCAACTCGCCGACCGTGACCTCCCGGCGGTTGCCCGGTTGCTCGACGCACCGGTGTCCGTCGCCGTCCTCAAGGGGCGCAACCACTATCTGAGTCTGCGCAGATGGCGGCGATTCCTTGCCGCGTCGGACATCACGGGAACCGATCCCGACATAGTTTCGATCCGCTTCAAGTTGAAGATCCTGGTGTGGCTCGCCTCCACCGCGACGGGGGACCGTGCCGAGGTCTACCTCGCCGGCGACGAGGAACAGCTCTGGCGCCGGGTTGCGTCGGACGTGACCGATTGCCTCGGCCCGGCATGCGCGAACTGGCCGAACGCTCGCTGCCACATGGTTGGCGCTCGCCGCAACGCCGCAGATGCGGCCATTGTTGTCACGAACCACGCTCTCCTCCTCGCCGGCAATGAGCGTCAGGGGCAGGTCCTCGGACCGTACGAGGCGCTGGTCATCGACGAGGCGCACCAACTCGAGTCGGTCGCCACCGAGCAGCTCGGCGTGACCGTGCGCCTCGCGGACCTGACGCTGATCCTCGACCGGCTCCCCGCGCTCCCGGGAACGCCGCTCGGTGCCGACCTCGAGCGATGCCGCGAGGCAGGGCAGCGCCTCTTCGGTGACGCCAAGGGATTCATGTCGGCGCGGCTCGGCGGCGAGCAGGCCGCCAACGGGCGGATCGGGCTCTCCGAAGGGGTCCGCAGCGACCCCGGATTCGGGTTCGTCGCGCGCTCTTCCGTGCATGCGGCGGGCGTGCTGCAACGCACGGCCGGCGTGCTCGCGGCGCGCTCGACCGAGGGCATCCAGGCAGAGCTCCTGCCACAGCCGGATCGCGCGGACGACGAGCTCGAGCATGCCGCCGTGGCGCTCGCGGGGCTCGCGGCGGCAATCGACCACGTGATCGTCCGACCCCGGGAGGGCATGGTCACGTGGATCGAGATGCGCGGTGAGCAGGCGGAGTTGCACGAGTCGCCGATCGACGTGTCGGTCGCGCTCGCAGAGGCGGTGTTCGATCCCGCCGAGTCCGTCGTCCTGACCTCGGCCACCCTGTCGGTCAGCGGCGGCTTCGACTTCATTCGCAACCGGGTCGGCATCGGGAGCACGGCGGAGGAATTGACCCTGCCGTCGCCGTTCGACTACCTCCGCCAGGCGGTCTGCATCCTCCCCGAAGACGCGACCGCGTATGACGACCCGATGCACGACCTGCAGATGGCCTCGCTCATCGACGGCATCGCGTCGCGCCTCGACGGACACACGCTCGTGCTCTTCACCAGCTACGGACCGCTCAAGCGCGTCTGGGCGCTCCTGCAGGAGCGTCTCGACGCTCGCGGGATCGCCAGCCTCGCCCAGGGACTCGACGGCACCAGGCGACAGATCCTGCAGAGCTTTCTCGCGGATCCGCGCACGGTCCTGCTGGCGACCAGCAGCTTCTGGGAGGGGGTGGACATCCCGGGGGACCGCCTGCGCTGTGTCGTCATCGACAAGCTGCCCTTCCCGGTTCCGACCGATCCGCTGGTCCGCGCCCGTTCGGAGCAACTCCGCGACCCGTTCGGCGAATACATCCTTCCGGTCGCGATCATCAGGCTCCGCCAGGGGTTCGGGCGCCTCATCCGGAGTGCGTCGGATCGCGGGGCTGTGGTGCTCTGCGACCCGCGCCTGCGAACCCGTCAGTACGGGCTTGGATTCCTCCGGGCGCTGCCTCCGGCGCCGATGGCGGTGACCGCGTTCGACCGAGTCGCGGAGATAGTCGACGGCTTCGTGAACTCGGGAACATTGCCCGAGACCGTGGGAGAATCAGGCGAATGGTCCTCGAACGATCTCGAACCGGCGTGACACCGGTCGCCTCAGGGGTGCCTGACGCGGCGATCGATGAGCCCAGGCCTGAGCTCGAGACGATCCCCGATGCTGCCGGCTCGGTCAGCATCGCGCTGGCGCAGTTCTACCCCCGGCTCGGTGACGTCACCGCGAACCTGGCCGCGCATCTCACGATCATCGCCGGTGCGGCGGCCACCGGAGCACGCCTGGTCGTCTTCCCGGAGCTCTCGCTCACCGGCTATTTCCTCAAGGACCAGGTGCCCGAGGTCGCGCTCGCGCTCGAGGCGCCTGAGGTCGGCGCCCTGCGCGACGCCTCACGAGTCGGTGGCATCGACATCGTCGCCGGACTCATCCTCGAAAGCGAACGGCACTACTTCTACAACGCGTCCCTGTACATCAGCGGCGGCGAGGTGGTTCACGTGCACCGCAAGGTGTACCTCCCGACCTACGGGCTGTTCGACGAGCAGCGTTACGTTGCGGCCGGCGATCAATTCCGCGCGTTCGACGCGCCCCTCGGCCAGAACACCGAGCGCCACTGGCGCGCCGGCATCCTCATCTGTGAGGACCTCTGGCATCCGTCGGCCGCGGCCCTGCTCGCGCGCCAGGGTGTGGATCTGATCATCTGCCCGTCGGCGTCGCCCGGGCGCGGCCTGCTCCAGGGAGAGGCGGTCGGCACCGCGAGCAGCTACGACGTGATGACCCGCACCTACGCCCAGCTGTTCACCACCTATGTCCTGTACTGCAACAGGTCCGGGTTCGAGGACGGCGTGGGCTTCTGGGGCGGCTCACGCGTGGTCGACCCGGTCGGCGCCGTGGTCGCCGAAGTCCACGGGTCCCAGGAATCCGTGCTCTTCCACAGCCTCGAGCGCAGCGCGGTCCGCCGCGCACGCGTCGCCTATCCGCTTCTGCGCGACGAACGAAACGATGTCAACGACGCCGAGACCGATCGACTCCGACGCCGGCACACTCGCGGTTGACGCCGCCTTCGTCATCGAGCTGCTCCGCGGCTTCATCGCCGACGGAGTACGCAAGGTGGGATTCGAGCGCGTCATCGTTGGGCTCTCGGGTGGTGTCGACTCCTCGCTGGTGACCGCGCTCGCGGTGTCGTCGCTCGGCGCGGACAACGTGGTCGCGGTATTCATGCCCTACCGCAGCAGCGACCCCCAGTCGCAGATCGACGCCCTCGCGGTGTCCGACAGTCTCGGCATCACGGCGGAGATCATCGACATCACCCCCGAGGTGGATGCCTATTTCGACCGTTTCCCGGATGCGGATCGCACCCGCAGGGGCAACAAGATGGCCCGCGAACGTATGTCGATTCTCTACGACCACTCGATGGCGGAACGCGCGCTCGTGCTGGGGACCTCCAACAAGACAGAGTTGCTGCTGGGATACGGAACCCTGTTCGGTGACATGGCGAGCGCACTCAACCCGATCGGCGATCTCTACAAGACGCAGGTGTATGCGCTGGCTCGCGCGCTCAGTCTGCCGCAGAGCGTGCTCACCAAGCCGCCGAGTGCCGACCTCTGGGTCGGGCAGTCCGACGAGGATGAGCTGGGCATGCGCTACGCCGTGGTCGACGAGGTGCTCCACCTGCTGGTCGACGAGCGGCGGAGCAGGGCCGAGGTCATCGCGCGCGGATTCGACGCGGCCGATGTCGACGCCATCGTCGCGCGTGTGCGCGGGAGCCAGTACAAGCGCCGGCCGCCGGTGATCGCGAAGTTGAGCAACCGCACCATCGACCGGGAGTTCCGTTATCCGCGGGACTGGGGTCGATGAGCGACCTGACCGGAACGCTGGCAGTCGTCGCGACGCCGATCGGCAACCTCGAGGACATCACCTTGCGCGCGTTGCGTGTCCTGCGCGAGTGCGATGCGGTGATCGCTGAGGATTCGCGGCGCACCAAGGCGTTGCTCACCGCCCATGGCGTGCACAAACCGGTGCTGTCACTGCCGGCGTTCGACGAGCGGCGGCGCGTGCCGCACCTGATGGAACGGCTCGAACGCGGGGAGACGCTCGCGCTCTGCACCGACGCCGGGACGCCCGCAGTCAGCGACCCGGGGGCCATCCTCGTTCGCGCAGCGCTCGACGGCGGTCATCGCGTGACCCCGATTCCCGGGGCGTCGGCCCTGACCGCGGCCCTTGCGTCGAGCGGGTTTCCCGCGAGCGCGTTCTGCTTCCTCGGCTTCCTGCCGCGTACTGCAGGCAAGCTCGTTCGCGTGCTCGAGGAAGCGATGCGCGAGGATCGCACCATCGTCTTCTTCGAGTCGCCGATGCGGATCACCAAGACACTCCGGCTCGCCATGCCGGTGCTGGGCGAGCGGCCGGTCGTGGTGGCGCGTGAGCTGACCAAGCTCCACGAAACCCTGCACCGAGGCACGGCCGCGACACTCGTCGAGGAGTTCACGGCGCGGCCGCCTCGCGGCGAATGCACGGTCGTGGTCGGAGCGCGACCGTGAGCGAGGCGTTGCCGCCGCTTGTCGACACCCACTGCCACCTCGTCCTGCTCGAGGAGCGTGGTTTGCTCGAGCAGGCACTCGAGGGCGCGAGCGCAGCCGGAGTCGACGAGATCATCTCGGTCGGCCTCAACCTCGTGGACTCGGATCGCAACCGGCAGATCGCGGAGCAGCATGCGGGCGTCTACTTCACCTGTGGCTGGCATCCGCATGAGCGGGCAGCCCCTGACGCGCGCCAGCTCGACGCGCTGGCCGAGTTGCTCCGCCATCCGAAGGCGGTCGCGGTCGGGGAGGTGGGACTGGATCTGTTCTTCCGGCCCGGGTACCACGAGGTGCCGCTCGACATCCAGCAGC
>PNBE01000161.1:0-128 GCA_003135895.1 Candidatus Dormiibacterota bacterium | reverse complement strand
GCCGAGGGGATCCAGGACGCCGCGCGCACCGTCGCCGCTGACGGCTTCGTGGTCGAAACCGACTCGCCGTTTCTGAGCCCGGTGCCCGAACGTGGCAAGCCGAACCTTCCGGAGCGCGTGGCGATCAC
>PNBE01000048.1 GCA_003135895.1 Candidatus Dormiibacterota bacterium | reverse complement strand
CCATGAACGCCTCGTAGATGGTCGGTTCGACACGGCGCGGATCCATGACCGCATCCCAGTGCGCCAGGCGCTGCCGTGCCGTCTCGGCGTTGGGGTTTGTGCACTGCATCGACCCCAGCAGGCGGACGACCTGGCGTGCCGGGGGGCAGACCAGGTCCATCTGAGCGCGGGCCATGTAGGCCAGGTCGACGACGCGCTCACTGAGCAGCTCGCCGATGCGGAGCGCGCGGTATCCCGACATGTAGTCGGTGCCGATGTAGAACGGGAAATTGTCACCGGCGATGCGGTTGTTGGCGGTGATGATCTGCTGCTCGGAAGGGTCGAAGAGCTGCGGGACCTCGTCCGGCGTGAGGTATCTCGTCCACACCGCGCTCCCCGTCCAGCCCTGCACCGGCAGCCCGCTCGGCTTCTCCTTGCGCACGGGGATCCGCCCGGACAGGAGATAGCCGATGTGGCCGTCGACGTCCGCGTAGACGACGTTCTGCGAGGGCGCGTCGAAGGGCGCGAATGCCTCCTTGAAGCTCTTCCAGTCGCCCGCGCGCTGGAGCCGGAGGAGCCCCTCGGCGGCGCCCCCCGGCTGGAGCGCAGTCCACTGCAGGGCGAGCCCGCGCCAGATGGACCGCTCCGGGTCCTCGATCCTCTCCACAACGGGACCGTGGCGGGTGACCACAACCTCCTCGAGCACGTCGGACGAGCCCTTGACGTGGATGATCTCGCGCAGCCTCCGGGTGGGCTCGAATCCGCGCTCGGTCCGGAATCGGTCGGCAGCGGGGGAGTCGAACTCCTCGATGACCAGGTCCTGGCAGTCGGCAAAGGAGTTGGTGAATCCCCAGGCGACCCGCTTGTTGTGGCCGATGATCACGAACGGCATGCCCGGCATGGTCACGCCGGTGGATTCAAAGTCCTCCCCGGCTCGCACGTGGGCNNACGACCCAGGAGTTGCTCATGCCTCCGGCGGTGGGGATCCAGCGAGCCGCCTCCCGGAACATCGTGAGCAGGTGCGAACGGGTGTCGCTGCCACCGGTCGCACGGAGCGTGCTCGCCAGGATCGTCGGGTTGGCGTCCGGGTAGACGATGTCGAGCCGGGCAGCGTGCTCGGGGCCGATCGCCCGGAGCAGCTCCAATCGCTGCAACTCGGCGTCCCAGTTCATGCTGAGCCCGAGCGCCAGCAGCTTGAGTCCGGCGAGGCTGTGCATCGGCTCCCAAGGCTCCGGGGTCGCGCCCAGCAGCCGGTACTCCAGGGGGAGTGCCCGGCCCGACTGCGCGATCGCATTCACACCCGCCGCATACGCCTTGAGCATGCGCCGCGCCTCCGGAGCGAGGCGCAGCTCCTCCTCGCGGGCGACCCGGTGCAAGCCGACCCGGCGGATGAAGCGATCGATATTCACCCCGTCGGTCCCGATCAACTCGCTGATCCGGCCGGTCGCCACGCGCCGGGTCACCTCCATCTGCCAGAGCCGGTCCTGAGCATGGACGACACCCACCGCGAACGCGGCGTCCTCCATCGAGATGGCGTTCACATGAGGGACGCCCCAGCGATCGCGGCCGACGGTGACCTCCGCGATAAGTCCGGGAAGCCCGAGCCTCCCGCGCACCCGGGGAAGGGACACGCCGAAGGTGCGGTGGCGCGCGACCAGCAGAGCGGCGCAGAGGACGACCACCAGGGCCGCCACGACGATGAGGGCAATGATCATTTGGGGCGGTCTGGGAACGTACTACACTCGCGAGCCCATGGCCTTGCGAACTCCGCTCCACGACCGGCACATCGCGGCGGGAGCCCGCATGGTCGAGTTCGGCGGCTTCGACATGCCGCTGCAGTATTCGACGATACGCGAGGAGCACATCGCGGTCCGGACCCGCTGCGGCCTCTTCGACCTCTCGCACATGGGCGAGGTTCGGTTCGGCGGCGACCGCGCCTTCGACGTGGTGCAACGGCTGGTGACCAACGACGTCGCCCGCCTCGAGGTCGGCGGCGCCCTGTACGCGGTGATGTGCAACGACGCGGGCGGGATCGTGGACGACGTCGTCGTCTACCGCGAGGCTGACGGCTACATGGTGGTGATCAACGCAGCGTGCCGTCCCAAGGATATCGCCTGGATGGGCGATCACAGTCGCGAATGCGCCTTCGAGGACATCGGCGACCAAGTGGCGCTTCTCGCTGTGCAGGGTCCGCGGGCGGTCGGGCTGGTCAGCAGCCTCGCCGCTGCCGATGTTGCCGAGCTTCGTCCGTTTCATTCCATGGACACCCAGGTGGCCGGCGTCCAGGCGACGGTGTCGAGAACCGGCTACACGGGCGAGGACGGGTTCGAGCTCTACGTCGACTCAGTCGGCGCGCCGGGTCTCTGGGACAAACTCCTCGACGCGGGCGCCGCGGAAGGCCTGATCCCGTGTGGTCTGGGTGCGCGCGACACGCTGCGCCTCGAGGCGGGCCTGCGCCTCTACGGCCAGGACATGGACGAGAACACCGACCCGTACAGCTGCGCGCTCGGTTGGACCGTCAAGCTTCAGAAGGGCGAGTTCATCGGGAGCGCGGCGCTGGCCGGGCTGGACTCAAAGCATCCACCGCGGCGTTTCGTCGGCATCGAGCTCCAGGGGAGGGCGATCGCCCGGCACGGTCAGCAGGTGCTCGCCGCTGGTGAGCCGGCCGGCGAGGTGACCAGCGGGACATACAGCTTCACGCTCGACCACTCGATCGCCACGGCATCATTGGACGGCGAGGTCCCGCCGGACGCCGAGCTCGCAGTCGACATCAGGGGCACCGTCGCCGCGGCAACGGTGGTGCCGCTGCCTTTTTATCGCCGCCCCAAGGGAGCCTGAACGTGGCCGACCTCTCCAACTACCGGTTCACCCCCAGCCACGAGTGGGTCCGCGTCGAGGGCTCCAAGGCGACGGTGGGGATCACCGATCACGCCCAGGCGCAGCTTGGCGACGTGATCTTCCTCGAGCTTCCAGCCGTCGGCACCGAGGTCAAGGCAGGCGCGAAATTCGGCGCCATCGAGTCGGTGAAGGCGGCGTCCGACCTGTACGCCCCGGTGAGCGGCACCGTGGCCGAGGTGAACGCCGCGCTGACCGAGCGGCCTGAGCTCGTGAACTCCGATCCGTACGGTGAAGGCTGGATGCTCCGGCTCGCCAACGCCGGCGACGACGGTGGCGACCTGCTCGACGATGCCGGCTACGCGAAGCTGGTCGGTGCCTGACCTAGACTTCTGAGCGGGGTCAGCTAGCTCAGCTGGTTAGAGCGCGCGGTTCACATCCGCGAGGTCGAGGGTTCGAGTCCCCCGCTGACCACCATCCGATCGACGCGGTGGCCGCGGCGTCAGAGGTCCGGCCGCCAGTCTGACCGCCGAGGCAGGGATCGCTGTTTTCAAGGTCGCGGTTGACAGCTGGGTCAACCAGACCGAGCAGCGAGAATTGGCGCAGCTCATACGAGACTCGCTCGACCAGCTGAAAGCCGTTACCTCTGGCGCTGAGAGGCGGTAGCCGCCATACGGTGGATGCGTGGGCACGCGACGGGTGCGATGGGCTGTTCAGGCACTGCGATCACGACGAGAGCGTGACACCCGACTGCTAGGCTCAGCCATATGAGTGACGACCGGCCCGTACTGCTGTTCGGTGAGACGTATCACCATCCCAACATCCTGTATAGAACTGGATTCCTCGCGCCCGACCCGGTGGTCGTCGTCGACCGGGGCGGCCATGACATCGTGCTCTGGGCGAGCGCGCTCGAGGAGGGTCGTGCCCGCAAGGAAGCGTCGGTGGGCGAGGTTCGCAGCACCGTCCAGCTCGACATCGCGCCCCCGCGCGCCGGCGGCAACGAGTACGACGGGTGGGCGGCCCTGGTGGCGGCCGTGTGCCGCGAGCACGGGCTCAGCGCGGTCGATGTCGACGCCGACTTTCCGGTCGTGCTCGCCGACCACCTGCGGCAGAACGATGTCGACGTCCGGCCTCGGAGTGACATCTATCAGCAGCGTCGCCGGATCAAGACCTCCCAGGAGGTGGAGTGGATCACGGCGACGGAAAACGCCGGCATGGCCGCGCTCCAGAAGGCGATCGACCTCATCGCGGCCACCGAGATCCGCGATGGGCTCCTCGTCCATGAGGGCCGCAACCTCAGCAGTGCGGACCTGATCTACGCCGTCGAGAGCAACCTGCTGGAGAACGGCTGCAGCACCTCAGACTCGATCTGCTGCGGCGGTCCCGAGTCGGCGGATCCGCACCGGGCGATGAGCGATGTCATCCGCGCGGGGCTGCCGATCGTGCTCGACATCTACCCGTTCGACAAGCGCACGCGCTACTGGGGCGACATGACCCGCACGGTCGTCCGCGGGACGCCTCCGACGGAGGTGATGCGCATGTGGGATGCCGTGCTCGAGGCGCAGCAGGCCGGTCTCGACACCGTGCAGCCGGGCGCGAACGGACGCGACGTCCACTACGCGTGCTGCGACGTGTTCAAGAAACACGGCTACGGCTCGCTCGCCAAGCCTTACCGGGACATTCAGAGCAGCGCGCGTTTCATCCACGGGACGGGACATGGACTCGGGCTCGAGATCCACGAGTTCCCCCGTGTCAGCGAGGCGGACGTGGTTCTCGAGGTCGGTGACGTGGTCACCGTCGAGCCGGGGCTGTATGACCCGGCCTTCGGCGGCATTCGCATCGAGGATCTGGTCGTCGTCACCGAGACCGGCTGCCGCAACCTCACCACCCTGCCGAAGACGTTTCGACTGGACTGACCCTTGCCGGCTGGACTGAGATCGGGTCCTGCTACACTGCGAACGCTTCTCCATGAGGAGCGTTTCCACATAACGCTTTCCTGCGCCCGGATCGCGGCTGCCTGACCACCTCGGCAGCCACAGCACCCCGGGCGTCGCAAGCCCAGAGGAAAGGAGGTGCCACGCATGGTGCGTGACTACGAGTTGATGTACATCGTCCGGCCGGAGCTGGAGGATGACGCCGTGCGCGTCGCCGTGAAGTCGGTGCGCGCCCTGATCGAGACCCACGGCGGCGAGGTCGTCAAGACCACGCTCTGGGGCAAACGCCGGCTGGCCTACGAGGTCAAGCGGCTCCGCGAGGGTCACTACGTCCTGGTTGTCTTCCACCTCGACGGCGGCAAGGTTGCCGAGATCGAGCGCGCGCTCAGGATTCACGACACGGTCTTCCGCCATCTCATCGTCGTCCACGAGGGTCCGATGCCCGATCTCGAGGCCGAGATCGAAGAGGTCCAGGGGCCCATCGAGCCCGAGACTGAAATTGACGGCGCAGACGCGGATACTGTCGCGGCAGGGTCCGTGGTTGGGGGCGACGATCTGGAAGCAGACGACGTTCCCTCGGCAATCGATGACGACGAAGGAGATTTGTGATGGCGGGATCCCTCAATCGCGTGATGCTCATTGGCAGGCTGACCCGCGACCCAGAACTCCGCTACACGCCGAGTGGGACCGCCGTCTGCAACCTCGCGCTCGCGACCAACAGATACGGGAGCGACCCGGCGACCGGCGAGCGCAAGGAGTTCACCGACTACCACGACGTGGTGGTATGGAACCAGGGCACCCGCAAGCTCGCTGAGACCACGGCGCAGTACCTCCAGAAGGGGCGCCTGATCTACGTCGAGGGTCGCCTGCAGACCCGGTCCTGGGACGACGCCCAGAGCGGGCAGAAGCGCTACAAGACCGAGGTCAACGCCAACGACGTGCAGTTCCTCGACAGCAGCGGCCGTCAGGAAGGTGGTGCGCCCTCCGGCGAGGCTGGCGGCGCGGTGCCGGTCACGGTCCCTGCGGGTGGCGACGTCGACCCCGATGACATTCCNNCGCCGCAAGGTCTGCAGCTTCTGCCTGGAGCACATCGACTTCATCGACTACAAAGAGGTCACGCGCCTGCGCCGGTACCTCTCGGAGCGGGGCAAGATCCTCCCGCGCCGGATGACCGGGACGTGCGCCCGCCATCAGCGGTCGTTGACGGTCGCGCTCAAGCGGGCGCGGCACATCGCCCTGCTCCCCTTCGCGGAGATCCGCTAGCCCCCAGGCAGCGGCAGCGGCTGCAGGATCACGTCGTTCAACGACGCGCCGCACTCGCCCGCACCGACGAAACCGATGGTGGTGGTCGTTCCGGTGGCGAGAGCGCTCGCAAACGCATCGGTGCTCCAGCCCAGGTCGCCTGGGCTGAGATGCGTTGCTCGTGTGGTCTGCATGCCCATCACGTAACGGCCGTTCCAGTAAACGTTGAGCATCGCCGAGCCAGTGCATGCGGGATTGGCGCCGGTCGTGAAGATCAGCTGATAGTTGGTGCCTGGCACGGTTTTCACACGCTGGGACACCCCTCCCGCGACGGGGCTGCTCTGGAGCACGAGATATTGCCTGCCGAAGAACGGCTGTCCGATCGTTCCCGATGGAACGAGTTCGACAGCGCCGACGACTGTCCAGCCCTTGAGTGAGGTGACGGTTGAAATTCCGCCGACCTGCGGCACTTCGAACGCCGCGTTTGCGACCGGGTTGCCTGGTACCACGGGTGGCGCGTCAATCCCCAGTGTGGGCGACGGCGTAGGCGCGGGCGTGGCTGTCGCGTGGACCGCGGGTCCCGAGGGGCCTGGGCCGATGTGATGTGCTCGCAACTCGACTGCGAAACCAACCACTGCGACGGTCACGAGTGCGAGCGCCGCCGTGGCCAGGACGACGTTGAACCTGCGCGCCCGGGGCCGGGAGCTCTCCGGATCGCGCTCGGGCCCCCACCGATGCCAGAACCGGGGCTCTCGAAGAGGTCGAGTGGCGGCCAGCCACGCGAACGCAGGTGCCGCCGGCGACTGATGCAGTGGTTGACACAGACCCTGGTGAGCCACTGGCTTCTGCGCTCCATTCGGGAGACCGACTCCCATGAGCGCCATGCCTTGACGAGGGTTTCCTGGACCGCATCCTCCGCCTCGCCCTGGTCTCGGGGATGGAGAGCGCGAGTGTGTAGAGGCGTCTGCCTTCAGGGACCACGACCGCCTCGAATGTCGGCTCAGGAATCGAGTCGCCCTTGGGCATCACGCTCGTCAATGCAACCACACCCTTCCCAACGCTTCCCGAGGCGGTTCTGCTGACACGCCGCACCTATACTTGACCGCAGGCGCATGCGCCACCGGGCACGTTCTCTCCACATCCTTGCCTTTGCCCCGGTCGCCGCGATCTTCGCGGGTGTCCTCGGCTCGACGCCCCACGCCCTCGCCGCCGCATCGAAAGCGCCGCAACCGATCGTGGTGACCGTCGATCCGGGCCACGGCGGCCAGCCCACCCCGGCGCATCCCAGCATCCCATTCGATCCGGGGGCGATCGGCACCAACGGCCTGCTCGAGAAGGATGTCGACCTCGACGTGGGCACGCGGCTGGCCGCATTGCTGCGTGCCGACCTCGTCAAGGTGGTGATGACGCGAAGCAGCGATGTCTACGTGTCCGCCTCGGGTCGAGTGAAGGTCTCGACGGCGCATCACGCGGCGCTCGTGGTCAGCATCAACGCGAACACTTCAGCGAGATCGATGCCAGGTGGCTCGCTGGTGCTGTATCCGACCAGGGCCAGCGCCGCATTTGCGCAGACGCTCAGTGACGCCCTGACCGCTCAGATCACCGCTTCGGGCGTGCACGACGGTGGCGTGGCGCTCGGCGATCCCACCTGGGCACGCAACCGCGTCCCGACCGCGGCCGTCGAGATGGGCTACCTGAGCAATCGCAACGACGCCGCGCTGATGGCGACGGTTTCATTCCGGCAGGACGTGGCCATCGGAGTGCGCAATGGCATCGAGGCGTACATGCCGGCGATCATCGCGCGTCGCGATGCGATTCGAGCGTGGCGGAGCGGCCACCCCGGGGGCGTCACTCCCGGGTCACTCGCGCCGGCATCGGCAGCGCTGCCCGGGACCAACGGGTTTCAGTTCGGCCCGGTCATCGCGTGGCTTGCCGGCATCAGCGCGATCGGCTTTGTGCTCCTGTTCCGCGATGCGGCGGCACGCGTCCTCGTGGTGCTCGGCGCGATCGTCGTACGCCTGCTCAATGGCATGATGTGGCTGCGGCGAGCCGCGATTCGAAGGCGGCGCCGGCGGCAGCGCTCGCGGACCCACACGCAGTCGGAATCCGCTCCCGAGCAGCATGTGGTCGGCCGGCGGAGTTCGGTGTACGACGACATTCCCCTGTGACGCGTCGCCTGTGACGCATAGGTCGTGACGCTTTGGTAATGGACTCCGAAGCCGAGGACAACAATCGCCGTCGTGTCCCTGAGCACTTGGAAATCTCCGCACAATGGCGAGCAGACTCCGCCGCGTATCGAAACCGGGCTCGGGAGATTGGCCGGACAGATCTTGATCAGCCATATGGCCCAGGCGAGCGCCAGAGATACGACCTGTTCTTCAGCGGCACCGACGGAGCGCCGCTGGTGGCGGACAGAAGCTACGGCAGCAAGGACGTGTCGAACGCAGCGTCGTCGAAGACCACGTTGTACGTGCCCCCGCTCATCACCTGGCCGATCTGGAGCTGAGCGATCGGCGCCGATGTGAGGGACACGGTACGCGAGAGCGCGGCCACGACTGCGCCGTCGAGCCAGACATGCGTGGTGCTCGAGGCGCCGTTGACGGTGACGGCCATCTCGAGCTCGTGAAAGACCCCAGCGGTGACCGTCGTCGTCGAGGTGATGGTCGTCTTGTGGGCGGTCATCGCGAGGAGCCTCGCCGGCGTCACGTACAGGTACGCGATCTGTGAGCTGGATGCGTTGTTGAGGCGCAGCACGTTGATCGCACTTGTCTGGCTCACCACCTCGAACCAGACACGTGCGTAGCCGGTCGTGTACGTCGACGGCAGGTTCTCGCGTGCGAACGTCGCGCCGTTGGTGGTGCCGGCCTCGGCGGCGAACGAGCCGGAGTGGACGATGCCGGTCTCAACGCCGAGACCCTTGGATGCCGTCCACGCCGCGAGGTTGCCTCGCTCGAACCCGTCGCTGAAGACCACCTGATGAGTCATGGGAGTCAGCGGGAAGTTCGCAACCGTGCCGGCGCCGGCAACGACAGTCACGTTGTTATTGGCCGCGGTGAATCCCGGAGCGCTCACGGTGACGGTGGCGGCGCCCGGGGACACACCGTTGATCGAGTAGGCGCCGGACCCGTCGGTGATGACGCTCCCAGCTTTGCAGGTGCACGTGACAGTGGCTCCCGCGATCGGAGCGCTCGTCGCCGAACTCGTGACCGTACCGGTGACCGATCCATCTTCCACGAGCGACGCGTCCTGTGGCGTGGTGGTGCCGGCGGTCACGATCACTCCGGGGATCGTCTCCGTGACGTAGGCGGCTGCTGCGAACGTCACCGAGTAGTCGCCGGGCGCAAGACCGTCGAATTCATAGTGGCCGATGGAGTCGGTGGTAGTGGAACCGCCCTGACACGTGCACGTCACCTTTGCGCCGATCACCGGCGCGCCACCACCGGCCGTTCCGTCAGTCACCGTCCCCGTGATCGTTCCTGGCTGAGCGAGGGTGGCATCTTCGACGGTGTCGTTGGCGGACGACACGACCACGCCGCTGACGGGTTCGGTCGCGAAACCGCTCGCCGTGAACGTCATCGAGTACGTCCCCGGCGCGACGCCGTTGAACGCATAGGCACCGTCGGAACCTGTATCCACGCCGCTGGTGGCGCAGGTGCAGGTGACGGCGGCGCCATTGATCGGCGCGCCGCTGTCATCCGTGACCGTCCCGGAGATCACACCCGGGGTGACTGAGGCGCCAAGGCTGAAGTTCTGCAGCGCAGTCCCGCCGGTGCTCACCTGCACGCTCGCCGTCGCAGGCGGCTCACCCGGCGCCGTCACCGACACCGATTGCGTGGCCGCGCTCACGTTCGCCAGCGTGTAATAGCCGTTGGCGTCGGTGGTGGCGCTGCCGCCGCTCCACGTCACCGTCGCGCCTGCGACCGGCAGGCCGTTGCTCGACGCGGTTACCTGTCCCACGATGTTCGACACCTGACGCCCCCAGGCCGCTGCAACCGTCGCCGGACCGGTCACCACCGCGCCCGCGGGGATGCTGCTCAGCACCTGGTCAAAGTCATTGATGCAGTACATCTCCGTCTGGCTCGTCCAGTGCTCCTGCCAGTTCGGATTTGTGCAGTCCCAGGAAGGTGTGGTGTGCAGGCTCGCGCCAGTCACCATTCGATAGAACTGGATCACCACCCACTGGTCGGCGGTGACCTGGATCAGGCTGGATATCGATGCCGGGGACGGGTACCGCTTGCCGCCGACGCTGAGGTTGTAGCACGGCTGCGTCGCGTCATTGCACGCGCCACCCAGCAGCGAGTTCGTGTTCTGGAACCACGGGGCGGCGAGCGTCGCCCTGGAGTTCACCCCGCTGTTGTACGTGCGACCGTAGTCGTAGCAGGTGCTGACAGTGCTGGTCTGGATGGTCGTCGTCCGCAAGTTGTCGCCGTATGCATAGAACGCATCCGCAGCGGTCATTCCGTTCTCGGCGAGATAGGCGAGCGAGACGCAGCTCTCCTCGTACTGCTGGCTCGGCGTCATTTTCGTGATGTCGTTATGGGTCATTCCGTCGCTGCCGAAGCTCCAGCCGTACGTGTCTCGAAGATTGTCGAGGTCAGACCACGTCGGGTAGAGACTTCCCGCGTAGCAGAGCCGGCTCGATACCTGTGTTCTGCCGACGACCACCACCCCGGTCGCGCTGAGACCACGGCTGGAGAGGTCCTGAGCGACCTGGTCCAGGGGCACCGAACCGGCAAGCTGGTTGCAGTTGTTGTCGGCAATGCTGTACATCGATCGGCCGAAGAGCAGGGTGATGTAGCCGGGTCCAGGGGTTGCCTGCTTGCCGAGGTTGATCCGCGCCAGATGTCCAGTCACTGCTGGAGGAGGCGCTGCCGAATTGGGCGGCGTTCGCGAGGCAACCACTACAGCCGTCGGCGCCGCGGAGATTGTCGCCTGCGGCACCTGGGCGATGGCGCCGAACGCGATCAGCGATGCCGACGCGAGGGCACGGCGCATGACGGCGCCACCGAGTGCGTGCACCCGCGAAGGGTGCCTATCCCTCATCAAAACGATATCCCCGCCAGGAATCGAAGCTGATGCATTAGAGTACCGCGCTTCGGGGGGCATCGGCCATGGCGTCAGAGGTGGGCGCCACGTACGTCTGATGCCAAAGAGGCCGGGTCGTTACCGAAACACCACGTTGGTCGGCGCTTAGCGACTGGCCGGCAACCGGAACGAGACGACCTCTGATCAGAGTGTGACACAGACGTTATCAGTGAATTGGGAAGCGAAATGCTCATGCCGCATCTACTCTCTCGCCTCGCTCTCATGTCGGGCGCAACCGTCTTGCTGACGAGCCTCGCCACGACTCCGGCGACCGCCATGGCGGCGACGCTGCCGGGAGTGACGGCAACGAGCCCGATCCTTCTCTACGCCCAGGACTGGAACAGCGCTCCTTCCACGCGTACGACCGCCGCCTGGCAGCAGGTCGCGGCGACGCATGCGATCCTCGTCGGATCACCCGGACCTGTGTACGGCAACATGATCGCGCAACTCCATGCGTGGAACCCGGCGGTAAAGGTTCTCGTCTACGACCTCGGTCCTTACACGGCGAAGGGCACCACCGAGTACACCACGCTCATGGCGCAGCATCCCGAGTACTTCGCCCGCGACGCGCACGGAAACCTCATCACCGTCAAGGCGGCCAGCGGTAGCGGAGCCTTCCCGCACAACTACCTCATGAACGAGGCGAATCCCGGCTGGCAGGCCGAGGAGGCTTCGAGGATTCTGGCCAACATCAACAAGTACGGGTGGGACGGCGCATACATCGACTCGATGGGCCCAGGTCCTTTCAGTGGTACCACCACCGGCGTGCCCATCGATCCGTCCACAGGCGCGGTCTTCACCAAGGCGTCGTGGATGCAGGCGGCCGGGCAGACCCTCTCCGTCATCAAAGCCGCGGTCGGCTCCAAGTACGTGTTCTCGACCGGGCTCGTGAACGGAGCTGATTTCACAAGCTTCACGCACGACATCACCGACTCGACCGTCAACGGCGGCCAGACAGATTCATGGCTGCGCGTCGCCAACTCGGCCCCGAACCAATACCCGACCACGAGCACCCTCGCCGGCGACCTTGCCATGGTGCAGACGCTGAACTCCCAGGGAAAGGCGTTCTACGGATGGACCAAGGTCTGGACGACAGCGACCCAGGCACAGGAATCAGCATGGAACACCTACGCACTCGCGGCCTACCTCCTGGTTGACAACGGCGTCAGCGACTACTACCTGTTCAGCGCCCCGTCCTCCGGCGCGGACCGCGGGACCATCTACTTTTCGAACGAGCTCGCGGCCCTGGGTGCGCCGACCGCCGCATTCACGCTGATCGGCGGCGTGTACAGCCGGGCATTCCTGCATGGCCTGGTGACACTCAACACCACGAACAACACGGCATCCATCACCGTCTCCTAGCCGCGCACGGAGCCACGTTCACCCTCCACGCTGAGCCGCGGCCCGCGCCCGGAGGCTGAAGCCCGGCGCGACCGACTCGCCGGTGCGACCCGGGCGGTCCCGAACCCGGCCTTCGGTAGACTTCGGGCCATGGGTGAACCACAACTCCGCGTTCCCGGTCCGACCCCGCTCCCCGCTCGCGTGGTCCGCTCCGCGAGCCGTCCCATGATCAACCACCGCGGCCCGGAGTTCGCCGCGGTGATGGATGACGTCATCGGTGGATTGCGCTGGGCGCTCCGCACCGACAACGACATCCTCCTGTACCCGTGCAGTGGTACCGGTGGCCTCGAGGCCGCGGTTGTCAACCTCCTCAGCCCCGGCGAGCAGGCGCTGTTCTGCGTCATGGGCTCGTTCGGCGAACGCTGGGCCAAGATCGGCGAGGTCTACGGCGCCGGGGTCGTGCGCCTCACGGTTCCCCTGGGCGAGCCGATCGATCCCGAGGACGTCGAGCGCACGCTCGCCGAGCATCCCGAGATCACCACCGTGTTCGTCACGCACAACGAGACCTCCACCGGGGTGACCAACGACCTCCCCGCGATTGCCGGCGTGGTCAAGAGCCGCGGCAAGATGCTGGCGGTCGACAGCGTCAGCGGTGCCGGTTGCATCCCCCTGGAGACTGACGCACTCGGCATCGACGTGCTGGTCACCGGCTCGCAGAAGGGCTGGATGGCGCCCCCAGGCATCGCCATGGTCGCCGTCGGAGCGGCCGCGTTGGCGCGCGCCGAGACCGCGACGAACCCGCGCTTCTACCTCGATTTCGCGCGCGAGAAGAAGGCGCAGGACAAGAATCAGACGGCGACCACGCCGCCGGTGTCGGTGATGTTCGCGCTCCAGGAAGGCCTGGCGATGCTGCGCGAGGAGGGGCTCGACAATGTCTGGGCCCGCCACGCTCGTGTTGGCAGGATGATCCGCGCAGGTGTCGAGGCGATGGGCATGAAACTGCTTGCCGCGCCGGGTCATCGAAGCGACACGGTCACCGCCGTGCACAGCCCCGCGGACGCGCCGGAGGCGCTGAAGCACCTGCTCACGACCTTGCGCACCACGCACGGCCTCGTGCTCGCGGGTGGCCAGGAATCGTTGCAGGGCAAGATCTTCCGCATCGGCCACCTCGGCTTTATCGACGACGCCGACGCCTACACCATCCTTGCCCTGCTCGAGGCCGGTCTCATCGATACGCGACTGCGCACGCGCGGCGGGCTCGCCATCGCCGCCGCACAGGCGGAGGCACGCGGGACGGTCGCTCAGGCGGAACCCGTCACCGTCGGGTGAGCACTCTCGCGGAGCCGCGCACGGCGACCGGCACAGTGACACGTATCCTCGTCGCCGACCCGATCGCCGAGGATGGCGTCGCGCGCCTGCGCGCGGCGGGCGAGGTCGATGTGCTGACCGGACTCGAGCCGAGCGCGCTCCGCGAGCGCATCGGCGATTACGACGCGCTGGTGGTGCGCAGCGAGACCAAGGTCACGGCTGAGGTGTTCGCAGCCGCGCCGCGGCTGCGCGTGGTCGGTCGTGCCGGGGTCGGCGTCGACAACATCGACATCGAAGCCGCCACACGGCATGGCGTCCTCGTCCTCAACGCACCCACCGGCAACACGATCGCGGCGACCGAGCACGTCATCGCCATGATGCTGGCGCTGGCGCGCAACCTCCCCGCCGCCGACCGCTCGCTCCACGCCGGTCTCTGGGAGCGCTCGAAGTTCATGGGGATCGAGCTGCGCGAGAAGACCCTCGGAGTTCTCGGGCTGGGCAAGATCGGATCCGAGGTTGCCCGCATCGCCCGCGAGGGGCTGCGCATGCGGGTGCTCGCCCACGATCCGCTGGTCACGGCTGAACGGGCGCTCCAGGCGGGCGTCGAGCTCTGCGATTTCGAGACATTGCTGACGGAAACTGACTTCCTCACCGTCCACGTCCCGCTGACCGACGCCACCCGCGGCGTGATCGGCGCGGCAGAACTCAAGCGGATGCGCAAGGGTGCTCGACTGATCAACGTCGCGCGTGGCGGCATCATCGACGAGGAGGCACTCGCCGAAGCGATCCGCGACGGGCATATCGCCGGTGCGGCCATCGACGTCTTCACCAAGGAGCCGCCGGATCCCACCAATCCGTTGCTCGGGCTCGACAAGGTGGTGGTGACACCGCACCTCGGCGCCAGCACGCGCGAAGCCCAGGTGAACGTCGCCTTCGACGTCGCTGATCAGATCGTCGAATACCTCGCGGGCGGCACTCCACGCTACGCCGTCAATGCGCCCACGGTCTTGCCCGAGGAGCTGGCGAGGCTGCAACCCTATCTCGTGCTCGCCGAGAAGATCGGATCGCTCGCCGCCCAGCTGGACGGTCGCAAGCTGCGCCACGTCGTGTGCAGCTACTCGGGCGATCTCGCGGGCATTGACACCTCGATCATCACCGCGCACGTCCTGCGCGGGCTGTTTGCCCACTTCACGGAAACTCGCGTCAACCCGGTCAACGCCAAGGTCGTGGCCACGTCGATGGGCGTGGATGTCGATGAACGCCACACCACGCGAAGCGTCGACCCGGAGGGATCGCTGCTCGTCGAGGTGGTCGGCGAGCAGCGGCTCAGCATCGCCGGCACCCAGTTCGACGACGGGCCGCGGATCACGCGCATCAACGACTTCCGCGTCGACATGCAGCCCGCCGGCACCTTTCTCGTGGTCACCCACCAGGACCGCCCCGGCGTGATCGCGGCCATCTCCACGCTGCTCGCGCGCAACGACATCAACATTGCCGGCATCGAGCTGGGGCGCGACCGGCCGCGCGGACACGCGGTGATGCTGATGGAGATCGACGACCCGGTTGGCGTGGAGCTCCTCGAGGAGGTGCGCGAGACCGCAATGCTCGACCAGCTCCG
>PNBE01000030.1 GCA_003135895.1 Candidatus Dormiibacterota bacterium | reverse complement strand
CTGGCACTTCATCCATCTCTTCATCTACCTGGCGATTGCGCTCAGCTTTGGTCACCAGCTCGCCGTCGGCACCGACTTCGAGCGTGACCCCGCGGCGGTCGGATACTGGCTTGCGCTCTACGTTGTCGCGGCACTGCTCGTCCTCAGCTTCCGGGTGCTGATCCCCGTCCGCCTCACGATGCGTCACCGGCTTCGGGTTCACGCCCTCGTTGAGGAGGCGCCAGGAGTCATCTCCATCTACATCACCGGCCGCAACCTCGCGGAGTTGCCGATGCGTGCCGGTCAGTTCTTCAAGTTCCGCTTTCTGGCACGGGGAATCTGGTGGCGTGTCCACCCGTTCTCGCTGTCCGCCGCACCCAATGGCGAATACGTACGCATCACCGTCAAGCAACTCGGCGACTTCACCAAGGCAGTCCGGCGCGTCCAGACGGGTACCCCTGTGATCGTGGAGGGGCCATACGGCATCTTCACCTCGCTGCGCCGCCGGCGTCCGCGGGCGTTGCTCATCGCGGGCGGCATCGGCATCACCCCGCTCCGGGCTTTGCTCGAGGAGATGCCGCAGCGTAAGAACGGCATCATCCTGCTCTATCGCGCCAGGTCGTGGCGCGACGTCGTTTTCAAGGCTGAGCTCGACGAGCTGATCCAGGCGCGCGGCGGCGAGGTCCACTACATCATTGGGCGTCGAGGCAGCGAGATCCAGCTGTATCCCCTTGCGCCCAAGTACCTGCGCACCGTGGCCCCAGACCTACGCGAGCGGGACGTCTTCGTCTGCGGTCCCAAGGAGATGATCGAGGGTGTTGACGAGAGCTTGGCAGCCCTGGGCGTTCCTGCCGAACAGATCCATCGCGAGCGGTTCGCATTTCTTTAACCTGAGGTCCCAACATGCCTATTCGCGCCGTCGTCGCTCTCGCTGCGACCGTGGTCGGCCTCTTCCTTTTGGCCAGCTTCCGTACTCCGCCGTCTAGCATCGGGTCGGGGGTGGCTCTGCTCCCTGCACGGTCGTCGCCCTCGGCATCGAGTACTCCACCGGCCGTCACACCGTCAGGGGCTCCACCGTCTGGCGGCCGGACGCCTGCAGCGACCGCGACTCCCAGCGCCACCGGTCTGAAGGACGGTTCCTTTACCGGCCAGGACTTCCCCAACTTTTTCGGCGATGTCCAGGTTCAGGTCATCGTTTCGGGGGGCCGGATCACCGACGTCAAGGCCCTGCGGTATCCGACCGACCGACCGCAATCCGCATACATAAGCTCCGTGGCGATCCCTTACCTCCATGACGAGGTGCTCAAGGCTCAAAGCGCTCAAATCGACATCATTAGTGGCGCCACGTTCACCAGCGAGAGCTACGCACAGTCCGTGCAGTCAGCTTTGGCCCGAGCCTGAATGGTGTCTTCCCTCGCACCGCCGCCGAGGAACGTACGCGCCGAGCCCGTCATGGGCACGGTGATCACAGTCGACGTGCGCGATGCCGACCTGCCCGAGTCGGCGATGGATGCGGTCTTCGAGTGGTTCCACGACGTCGACGAAACCTTCAGCACCTTCCGCATCGACAGCGAAATCAGTCGCCTGTCGCGAGGTGAACTCCGCGAGCACGAGTGCTCACCCAACGTGCGGGAGGTCCTCGCTCTCTGCGAGGAGGTCAGAGTGTGCAGCAATGGCAGCTTCGACATCCGACGAGGTGGCGGGATCGACCCCCTCGGGCTGGTCAAGGGTTGGTCGGTGGAGCGGGCGTCGACCATCCTTGCAACTGCTGGGGCCCGCAACTTCTTCATCAACGCGGGTGGTGACGTCGTCGCGCGGGGGAGGCCGGAGCCAAGCCGTACGTGGCGGCTGGGGATCCGTCATCCAGAGCGGGCCGATAGCGTCGCCGCGGTGCTCGCGATTCGGGATGATGCCGTCGCCACGAGCGGCACCTACGAGCGGGGCGAGCACATCGTTGACCCGAGCAGTGGCTTGCCCCCATCGGGGCTCCTGAGCATGACGGTCGTGGGCCCCAGCCTCACCTTTGCCGATGCTTACTCCACCGCAGCCTTCGTCATGGGGGAGCGCGGCGCCGCCTGGGTGGCCGGCATCGACGGATACGACGCCCTGGCAATCACGACGCAGCGTCGCACGGTGTGGACGGCTGGTATGGAAGCGATGCTTGTGCGGGGCGACGCGGCGTAGGTCTGAGCTTCAGCCCAGCATCGGTCACCTTCGAGCTGAACGTGGACGGCCCATGGATCAAGCTCCGCCTGCACGGCGAAAGGCGAACGGCGATGCGCGAGTGGGGCACGGGGGGTCACCAAACCTGACCCGTTTGCGATCACGATTGATGACCCCAGGTTGGAAGGGGCTCGGGCACCGAGAGTTCGTCGTCGGGCGTTGGGCCGACCGGCTCAGGCGTGGTCACCCAGCGCTATGCGTGCGGCACTCACGTCTTCACGACCGTGACCGGCGTCGACGGCGGCCCGCCACCGCTGGGACAACGCAGTCAGCATTGGCAGTCTGGCGTCGCCGGCAGCCGCGAGTGCAAGGTCCACATCCTTGAGAGCCCACTCGAGCGGGAACTCCGGCGCAAAATCCCCTCGTTCCATTTTGTGAAGCTTGGCGTCAGCGATTGGTGCGTCTAAGGGTCCACCCTCGATGGCCTCAGCCAATTTGGAGCTGTCGACGCCCAGCCGGTCAGCCAGCTCAAGCGCTTCGGCAACGCCCTCGATGAGAGCGGACATGTATGCATTGACGACCAGCTTCATTCGGCTCCCCTGGCCGACCTCACCCAGCCACACGGTCTTGCGGCCGATGGCGGAGAAAGCCGGCTTCAGGATCGCTCTCGCTTCGGCCGGGCCAGAGGCCAAGATGAGTAACTGGCCAGCCTCGGCGGGGCCTTTACTACCAGATACGGGCGCGTCAACGAGCAAGACGTCAGGCCTGAGATCGCGCAGCCGGCTGGCCAACTCAATCGTGGCACCAAGGCCAATCGTGCCCATCTGCGCCCACACCGCCCCCGGGGAGAAGGCTTCGGCCACTTTCCCGTCGAGGATCACCTCGTTCACGACATCAGCGGTCGGCAGCATGGTGATCACGATGGCCGCCTCTCGGACCGCCATGTCCGGAGAGCGAGCCACCTGGGCACCGACCTCCAGGAGCGGATTTGTCGCCGACGGCAAGTGGTCCCACACCGTCGTGCGCAAGTTGGCGACGATCAGACGGCGGGCCATCGCTGAACCCATGATGCCGGTTCCTAGCACTGCAACCAGCGGGCCCTCGCCCCGGTCATCCATTTCAACCATCGGAGTGTCCTCTCATGGTTTGGTGCTACATACGTACACGTGCTATTGCAAGACCCGCACGCGACCAAGCAACTCCATCAGATCCTTGACCAGGATGCCTTTCAGCGCGGCCCGACTGGACCCGTCTCGGACCGTCTCCTGAATACAAACGTGACAGGCAGACCGACAGCAACCGACTGGCTCCGATCTCCGGTTGGCATCGGCGGTGGCATCGGAGGATTGGCCATCGCGAATGCCGTAGAAACTTGCCAAGTGAACTTGCGACTGCGGATTCGACGGCATCTTGGAACGCGAATCTCGCAGATCAGCGAAATGCCGCACCAGCTCCGCTATGAACTCGGAGCGAGAGCTGTCCATGTTGCCTTCTCTTCTGTTCATAGCTTGTATTCCTCCTTCTTGCTGCCGAGGTCCATAAGAACCCCGTCCGGCTCTGTGCCCCGTGTCGGGCGGGTGCGGCCAACGCGCCTACACGTCTATGTTGCGAACGGTTGGGCGAGCCTGTAGACTCACTGTTTGCGGGCCCACCAGTCAGCGATGGCGGGTGGACGGCCCGGAGAGATGGTGGCCCATCAATCCGGACGAGGGTCGAGCCTGAGGGCCACCGAAGGGCACCGCCTCCCGTACTGAAGGCTCCGCATCGCGAGATGTGGGGCTTTTCTTTTACATGGAGCAGACAGGCTTTGGAACGACCCTCCGCGCCAATTCCCCGACCCGCTCAAAGCCGCCAGGTCGGGCGACATCGGCCTGCCAAGGAGGCTCCCCGGAGCAGGAACAGTCAGGCGGGGAAGTCGTCGACTACCGCAACGAACATCCGCGACCCAGGCGGCGCGATCGACTGAAAATCAGCCGCCGTTGCCTGGCCTTGCTCGGAACCCAGTGCAGCCTGGAGCGCTGTCGGGTCGCTGAAGTACAGCTCGGCGACCCGATAGTAGGTCTGCTCGCCACCGTCGGGTGCGGCCACGATGCGCGCACTCTCCCACCGTTCCAAGCCTGGAATCTTGCCGACCAGAGGTCCATGCACGCCGAGGTAATGCTCGTCAAAACCGGCAGTGTCGCCCGGTTGGGTATAAAGGACGACAAGTTTTGCGGTCATTTCTCGATGTAGGCCGTCATCGGGGGGAGAACGCCGTGACTCTCCATCTGGGCAGCCGCTTCGGGCGAGGGCGAGGCCATCATCGCCTGCGCGCCCTCCATGTCGTGGACGTCGGCGGTGATGGCGACGTTGTTGCTCCCATCGGCCGCGACGTGGTCGGTCACGTTCGTGGCAAACGGCCCAATTGAGGCAGCACGCTCGGCCTTGCCCTTGAGCCAGCGTTCGATATCGACCACGGCGTGAGTGACGACCAGCTTCGGCATGGCAAGCCTCCTTCGGGGACGCTCTGAGGGCCTTGGCGAGGATGCCGACCCTCTCGAGTCTGCCGCGAGTATGCCTGTGCGGCTTGGGCACGGGCAAGGAACCACCCCGGAGAGTTGGCGACTGCTAGCGAGTGGCGGTCAGGACCCTCTTTGGGAGATGGCGCGGTTCACAGAGTGGGGGCCGCCTGAGAGTCCAACACGGCCAGCCGATGCCCCCTCCTTGCCTAACGGGGGTTGATGGGTGTCCGTCGGGGCGACCCACGATGCCATCGGAGTCTTGCTAGGATCCGTCCCAAACCAGGGTCGGGCGTTCGCTTCGACCACAGTCGGGAGACGCGGAGGACCCAAACATGGCACTCGGCTTCTACTTCACGCCAAGCTCGTTCACGCCAGCACGGTACGACGACACCATCAAGCGGCTCGAAGCGGCGGGCGCCGGAGCTCCCGCAGGAAGGCTCTATCACTGTGCTATGGAAGTGGATGGATTGATCCAGGTGTTCGACGTCTGGGAGTCTCAGGAGTCGTTCGAAGCATTCGGGGCGACCCTGGTCCCGATCATGACCGAGCTCGGCGCTGATCCCGGCAAGCCGATGGCGTCGCCCGTCCATAACATCATCAAGGGCTGAGGTTCGTAGCTCGCCTCACGGCGGAGCGGGCTCGCAGCATCTTTCCCGAATCTAGGGTCTCGTGGGTACCTCGTGCCTCTGGTGATGCTTAATTGCACGCTGGGGTGACCATGGGTACGGGTCTCGCTCGACTTCGCTGAGCTGCGATCCGCGGTTTGGCCCGCACCGCTCGTCCGCAAGACCGAGGGAAGGAAGCGCGGATCTGAGGCGCTCGTCCAACCTCATGGGCTCCGCGCGTCTCACGGGGCAGACGACGTGGCGCTGGCTGCCAACGGTCGCAGCGCCGCAAGGACTCGTTCGCGGGTTGGCACATCGAGGCGACATGACGCTGACATGACCTGAGGTGTGCCCATCACATCGATTCCGTCGACGAGGATCGACGGCGAGGGAAACGCACCTGACCTCTCCTCGATGGCCGGCCTCGGGAGCCCGACATCGTCAAGACAGTCAACCAAGAGCTGCCGGGCAGTGTCGAGATGCGGGCACCCCGGGAGGTGCAAGAGCTCAACCCTCACTGCCATCGGGAATCCCGCCCAGCGCGGCTATCAGGGGGCATCCCCGATCTCGCAGAGGCCGCACGATGCAGCAATGTTTCGACCTCGTTGAGAGTGAAGCCGAGCTTCTGGGCCTCCGTGATGAAGCGCACAAGCGCGACGGTCCCAGAGGAATACGCGGTCACCCGATTGACGCCGGGGCGGCTCCCGAAGCAGACCTCGACGCTCGTAGTACCGCAGCGTAGGAGCGTTCACGCCCGCTTCGGCTGCCACTGACCCGTCCTCATGAATTGATGCTAAACCCTGTACCTGAGTAGAGAGTCAAGGCAAAGCGGACCTCGTCGTTTCGTCTCGGGGCCCGTCCGGATGCCGTGCCTCCTACTCGTCTCCGAGGACACGCGCTGTTGCGCATTTCATAACTCCGCTCGCTCACCCATGAGCCTCGCGAATCCCTACCCACGCACCCCGGCGATGGCCGCTAGCGTCGGCGATCACCTCGGGAAGAAGGACGTCGCCCCGTTGAGGTCGATCGGATCGACCATGCGGCCTCGAAATACTGCTCCGTCGGGTTCGCTACACTCGCCCGCATATGGTTAGGGACTTCAAGGAGGCGAAGACAATGGAGCAGCAAATGATCACTCGACGTAAGGCATTCGCGGCAGCGGGAGTGGCGGCGGGAGCGCTGGGTGCCACCGCCGCGCTTACCGGGGTGCGCAGCGTCCAGGCCGCCTCGGGCGCGGTAGGCGATGCCGTCGCCGGTACCTGGGATGTCAGGGTCACGTCTGCTGTGAGCGGTCAGCCGCCCTCCACGTCGCTCGTGGCCTTCGCCCCCGGGGGCTCGCTCGTCACCACCGACAATTCGGCGCCCGGCAACGTATCTGTCGGAGCTTGGGAGCGCGAGGGCGAGGGGTTCCGCGCAGTCTTCGAAACCTTCAGCTTCTCTCCGAGCGGGACATTCGCTGGCACCGCGATCATTCGCCCGCGAGGCACAGTTGACGGAGACCATACCCACGGCACCTACACCGTGGACTTCCGGCCACCGTCCGGGCCCACGCAGCACGGTGTCGACCACGGCACCTTCAGCGGCTCTCGGCTCAAGCTCTAAACCGTCAGTGCCTGCGCGGCCGGTGTCGTGCGCTGGCACGAACCCCCCATCGCAGCCATCCGGGACGCCGGCGGCTGAGCCCGCGCTCGATCGGGGCAGTTGATGCAAAACATTCCGCGATGCGTGGTTCTCACGTTCGCTGTGGTCTCCGCGAGCGGGGTGGCGGTTATGGGCAGTTCGTAGCAGCACAGCACGCCGAGCGCGCATCGCTCTGGCATCGCTTGGCATCCGGGCTCCCAAGCAGCGAGAGTACGCGCACATCCAGATCGCATTCGGACGCGAAACCCTTTATTCTGTAAGGGAAACGCGGAGCGAGGGGATTCGAACCCTCGAGACCGCTTGACGGGGTATACCGCATTTCTGGCTCAACTGACGCTTCCGGGGGTGGTCCGCGTGCGCACGCCGTCCGCTCCCTACGTTGCCTGGCTGTCTAGTGCTGTGTCAGCCAACGTTTGCCGTGTCTCCGATCGGCCTCGTCGGGGACGCGCGTTCTGGCGCGCCATACGGCGCAAGGACGCAGCGCCGAACGGCAGTTATGGCGCGGCTTCGGCCTACGGCTNNCGCGCCACGCCCGGAACCCGGACCTTGCCGTCCTTCTCGAACGCGCTCACCTTCGCAATGGCGTTTGCCCGAATCCGCTCCCGCGCCGGTTCGTCGACCTGCTGAAGCGCCGCAACTGCGAGCGAGACGTGCTCGCTGATCATCTCCCAATACTGCTCGGGCGATCGCGTCACGAGTTCGACGTCGACGTCCCACTCGACAACGTCGCGCAGCCCCGCGCCCTCGTACAGGGCACT
>PNBE01000115.1:29682-29838 GCA_003135895.1 Candidatus Dormiibacterota bacterium | reverse complement strand
CCGGGCGAAGACCGCCAGCACCTGGTCGCCCACGGCGCGGCCGAATGCGTCGTTGACGTGCTTGAAATGATCGAGGTCAAAGGCAACCACCGCGAACCGGCGCCGCCTGCCAGATTGAAGACGCTGCAGCTCGTCCAGCAGGCCACGCCGGTTGAC
>PNBE01000115.1:28968-29627 GCA_003135895.1 Candidatus Dormiibacterota bacterium | reverse complement strand
TGGCTCTCCCCGCGGGAGCTGAATTCGATGAGATGGAGCGGACGGCCGACGACTTCGGCCGCGCTCCAGCCGAACAGGCGCTCAGCGGCAGGGTTCCAGAGCAGCGCGATGCCGTTGAGATCCGCCACCACGAGAGCGGTAGGCGAAGCCGTCACGGTCGCTCTCAGCAGCTCCTGTTCGGCGACGCTGGCGAGCGGCACATCGGAAGAGCCGTTCTGAGCGGGAGCGCTCTTCCGCCGGTCCCTGACGAATACGCGCTCTGGGCTCGCTGAGGCCCTCTTCTGGCTCGCTACCAGGGTAGCGGGATCCGCTTTCGCGAACTGGTCCGCAGAGCCCCTTCCTTGCGCGGCGATCATGCGACTCATCGTAGCCAGGCTCTCTCATCCGAGAATGACGCCCTGGTCACGGTCGGAATCCTTTTCGCCCCGTCAGTTGCTTTGTGCGGGAAGGATTCGAGCGGAAGCACGCAACCCTGCTGCTCCGTGGCTACTGGCCAGGTGATGTCGCCACAACCGACCGTCGCTGAAGACGACGCCTTGGCCCGGCAATGGCTTGCCGAGGTGGTCCTGCCGCGGCGTCACCGCACCGCCAAGCGGGTGATCGCCGAGGCCCGGAACGACGAACAGCGGTGCTCGCGGCGGTACCGAATCACTTGATCC